>CASEVW010000057.1 GCA_949291395.1 uncultured Oscillospiraceae bacterium
GCAGCCACATCGCCAAGGCCGCCGAAGGGGCGGACGCCCTGTACGCCGCCGCCCGCTTTGTGTGCGAAGCCTACCGCCGCATGGAGACCCTGGGCAGCAAAAAGGAGCCCCGCCTTTTGAAATTCGGCAAGATGGCCAGCGGCCAGGCCCGCAACGCCATCAGCGCCGAAAGCCAGCTGCTGGGCAGCCTGCGGGTGTATTCCGACGAGATGTTCACCGCCGCCAAGGCCATGCTGGAAGCGCTGGCAATCGAGATCGAAAAGGAGACCGGCTGCCGCGTTTCGCTGCATTTTTCGCAAGGGTACCCGCCGGTGTGCAACGACCCGGCGCTGTTCCAGCTGGCCCGGCAGGCTCTGCCCCAGCTGCGGCAGCTGGACCAGCCGCTTTTGATCGCCGAGGATTTTTCCTTTTACCAGCAAACGATCCCGGGGCTGTTTTTGCTGCTGGGCACCGGCACCGGCACGCCCCTGCACGCCGACACCTTCGATTTTGATGAATCGGTGCTGGCCGTGGGGCTTGCGGCAGATGAGACGCTGCTGTTTTTGGAGTAAAGCAAACCGGGAGGAAGGACCGCTGGTCCTTCCTCCCGGTTTTTTATCGTTTTTATTCCTGCTCCAGCCTGCGGACAAAGGCCTCCAGACGGTCCAGGCCTTGGGCCAGGGTATCGTCGCCGCAGCAAAAAGACAGCCGCACATACCCCTCGGCCCCAAAGCAGCTGCCCGGCACCAGGGCAAGGCCCCCTTCCCGGATGAGACGGGTGCAGAATTCCTCGCTGCTCATGCCGAATTTTTGGATGCTGGGGAAGATGTAGAACGCCCCTTCCGGCTTTTCTGCCGGCAGGCCCATGGCCGCAAGCCGCCGGCAGACCATGTCCCGCCGGGTGCGGTAGGTCTCCCGCATGGGGGAGATGTCGCTTTCCAGCGCCAGGGCGCAGGCCGTTTGGGTAAAGCTGGTCACGCTGACCACACTGTACTGGTGCACCTTTTCCATCTGCTGTTTCACCGGACCGTCCGCCATCAGCCAGCCCAGCCGCCAGCCGGTCATAGCGTAGGGCTTGGAAAAGCTGTCCACCACAATAATGTTCTCCCGCAGGTCCCGGTAGCGGGCGGCAAAACGGACAAAGTTCGGGGAATAGACCAGCTGGCTGTACACGTCGTCACAGATCACATAGATGCCGGTGCGCCGCACCAGCGCCGCCACGGCTTCCAGGCTTTGGCTGTTGTACACGCAGCCGGTGGGGTTGTTGGGGCTGGTGAGCACCAGGGCCTTGGTGCGGGGCGTCCAGGCGTTTTGCAGCGCATCGGCGCTGAGCTGAAAACCCGCTGCCCGGGTATCCACCGGGCGGTATACGCCCCGGCACAGCTGGGTGATGGACTGGTACAGCCCAAAGGCCGGGGTGGGCACCATCACCTCGTCCCCCGGTTCCAGCACCGCCGTGAGGGCGCACAGCAGCGCCTCGGTGGCCCCGCAGGTGACGATGATCTCCTGCGGCGAATAGGAAAGCCTCTGCTTTGCCCCAAACGCCGACAGGGCCTTCAGCAAAGCCTCCTTGCCGTTGTTGGGGGGATAGTGGGTGTCGCCCGCTTCCAGGGCCTGCACCGCCGCCTGCCGGATGGGGGCCGGGGTGTCAAACTCCGGCTCGCCCAGGGTGAGCAGGATACAGCCGGGGGTCTGTTTTGCAAGGGCGGTGAACCGGCGGATGCCGGAAAACTGCATCCCGGTGAGGGCGCTGTTCATGGCAAGGCGCATGGGGCGTCATCTCCTTTTTTGAACTCTTTATCAGTATACCACGCAAAAGTAACCAGTGAAAAGCCCTTTTGCCGGCAAAAAACAGAACAGCGCCCCGGCCAAACGGCCGGGGCGCTGCTGTCAGTTGGAAGAAACATCTTGGGGATCGCCTCCCTGCCGCACAGGGAGAGATGGCCCGGATTTAAGCCTTCTTGGCGGCGGCGCTTTCCTCCGAGGGGAAGATGATCTTGTTGACGAAGAAGAACACCACCATGGAGATACCGCCGTTGAGCACCGTGGTGCCGATGTTGTAGATGAAGTCGGGCACGAACATGCCGGCGACCGCCACCCACACGCAGTTGATGGAGTTTACGATGCAGGTGATGATGCAGAACGCCACCACGTACCAGGCGATCTGGGGGCCCAGCTTGCCCTTGGAGCGGAACACAAAGTTGCGCTGGATGGGGAAGTTGATGCACTCGCCGATGATCATGGCCACCATGTAGGCGCAGAAGTAGGCAAGGCCGCCGTGGGCCTGGTCATAGCCCAGGATGTTCCACTCGAAGGTCTCGCCGAACAGGGTCACCGGGATGCCGGGCCAGCCGAAGCTGGCGTCGCCCAGGCCGGCGAAGGCCGCGGGCAGGAATTGCAGCATCAGGTACTTGAACACGGTGATCAGGTTGCTGACGATGACGAACAGGCCGCCCTCCCGCACCCACTTGGCAGCCGCAGGGTGCTTGTCGGCAAATTTGGTCCAAACATTCATGATGATCTCTCCTTACCATTGCGTTTTAAGCGTTTTCCATGGATCCGTTCAAAATCAGGCGGTTCGCCTGCTCCGGCGTGTGGTCGCTGTGCCGCCCGTGTCCCGCTCGCGCAGGCGGCATCCTCCGGCCGATCGTTCCGCAAAAGGGCTGCGCCGCATCCCGGACCACCGCGCCCGCCGGAAAGTCTATCTTACGTTACATGTATTGTAACATAACCCGCCCCGCCCCGCGCACCCTGCGCACAAACTGTTGTTTTCTGAGCATCATTTGCAATTTCAGAGGGATTTATAAAAAAATTATTGGGCAGTTTTCACACATCTTCCCCCATTCCTCTTGTGCATCTCGCCAAAGAAGGCCAACCCCGTATCCCATGAAAAAACGCCCGGCGAAACGCCTTTTGCGGCAAGAAAAAAAGAGCCTTCCGGGCGGAAGGCTCTTTTTGAAACGTTAAGCAGGGGATCACTGCTGTTTTGCAGCCTTGCGGCGGCGCACCGCGCGCACCAGCATCACAGCGCTGCCTGCCAGCATCACGCCGATCACCACGTCCAGAGCGATGAGGGCGGTCTGCCACCAGGGGGTCACCGCAACGATGCGGGTATCCGCGTCGATGCCGTTCATGGCGTTGGAGTTGGCCACGGTGTACAGGATGCGATGGGTGGCCTGACGCATGGCGTTTGCGATGGAGGGATCGTTCCGGTACAGGTTCAGCAGATCGTCGGTCCACTGGGTAGCGGAGCTGTCCCAGGTATCGGTGCCGGCCAGCAGGCCGTGGGCCACGTCAAAGCTCTTCAGCATGATGCCGTAGGCGGCAAAGGCGGAGTTGCCGGAGAAGTCGGTGATGGCAAAGCCGTCCATGCCCCACTCGCCCCGCAGCACGTTGGTCATCAGGCCCTGGTGGGCGCCGGTCCACACCGCGCCAACGCGGGAGAAGGAGTTCATCACGTTGTGAGCGCCGCCCTCCACAACAGCGTGGCGGAAGGGCTCCAGGTATACCTCGCGGATGGCCTGCTCGTTGGCCCATACCGCCAGGTTGCGGCAGTTGGTCTCGGCGTCGTTCAAGGCGTAGTGCTTGATGTAAACGTACACGCCCTTGGACTGGATGCCCTGCACCTCGGCAGCGGCGATCTTGCCGGACAGGAAGGGATCTTCGGAGTAGTACTCGAAGTTACGGCCGCTGTAGGCGGTGCGGTGGATGTTCATGGCGGGGCCGTACAGGCCGGAAGCGCCCAGGTCCAGCATATCGTTGCCGATGCACCGGCCCACTTCCTCCATCAGCTCCACGTTCCAGGTGGCGGCCATGATGTTCTCGTCGCTGTAGGCGGCGTGGTTCACAGCAACGCCGGTGAGGGTCTGGGTGAAGCCCTGGGGACCGTTGTCGTCCACGGTGGCGGGCTTGGAAACACTGGTCAGCAGGGCGGTGTTGTGGTAGCCCTTGCCCACCAGCTCGGCCATCTCTTCAAAGGTCACCTGATCCAGCAGCTTGTCCCAATCGGGATCGTCGTAATCCTTGCCGATCATCATGGCCAGGGTCAGGCCGTTGTCGGCGCCCATGGTGGGCATCTCGCCCTCGGTGGAAGCCTGGTAGGTCTGGTAGGTGTACAGGTCGGTCATCATCTCTTCGGGAGCTTCCAGGCCGGCCATGCTCTTGGGCCAGGTGCCCTGCCAGTCGCTGCGGCTCAGGTAGGTGACCTGGATGCCGTAGTTGGCCAGCTCGGCGGAGTCAAACTGGTTGGTGATGGCCTCGCCGGTGGCGCTGGATACCGCATAGGTGGTGGTGTCCAGGGTGGGGTTGTTGTAGTTGTAAACGAAGGCGGCGTTGCCCTCGGCGGTCATGCCGTTCTCGGTGGTGTAGCCCTTGGCGGCCAGCACGTTGTTCACGGCGGCGTGGGCATCGGAAGCGGCGGTCAGGTAGTAATCGCCGGCGTCCAGAATGTAGGTCTTGGCGCCGTTGCGGTCGTAAGCGGCCAGCTCCTCACGGGGCACGGTGATGCTCACGGTCTCGGAAGCGCCGGGCTCCAGCAGCTCGGTCTTATCAAAGCCGGCCAGCTCCACGGCGGCCTTCTCGATGCCGTTCTGCTTGTCGTACTCGGTGTAGGGGGACTGGAAGTAGATCTGCACCACTTCCTTGCCGGGCACGCTGCCGGTGTTGGTAACGGTCACGTCCACCACGAAGGAATCGCTGGCGGCATCGTAACGGGTGGCAAAATCGGACCAGGCAAAGGTGGTGTAGCTCAGGCCGTAACCGAAGGGGAAGGCCACATCGGCGGCGTAATCGTAGCCGGCGGTGTTGCCGGTGCCCATCACGGCGTCCTCATAGCGGGTCTCGTAGTAACGGTAGCCCACGTAGATGCCTTCCTGGTAAACGGTGTAGAACATGTTGCCGTCCAGGCTGATGTTGTACCAGCGGCTGTCGGCCTCCGGGTCGGCGTTGGCCCACTGGTTGGTGTAGAAGTCCGCCATGGCGGGCACAGTGGTGTTGTCGTTGGCGTAGGTGTCCACCAGTTTGCCGCTGGGGTTCACGTTGCCAGCCAGGATATCGGCCACGGCGTTCAGGCCCCAGGTGCCGGTGTAGCCGATCCACAGAGCGGCGTCGATGCCGTACTCACCGCTGGTGAGCCAATCGCATTCCACCGCATTGGTGGAGTTGATCAGAACGATGGTCTTTTCAAAACCGGCGTCCTGGATCATCTGGAACATATCCTTTTCTTCCTGGGTCAGCTCCAGGGCGTTGGTGCCGTCCACAAAGCCGTCGGCGGGCATGTCGAACATCTCGCCGGAAACGCGGGTGATGGTGACCAGGGCCACGTCACCGTAGCTGGTGAAGCTGGACTTCACCTCATCGGTGTAAACATCGGCGGGGACCTCGTTCACATGGTAGGCGGAGCGGCCGCCTTCCAGGCCGTTCATGCCCTTCACGGGCTTGCGGGTGTAGGTGCTGCCCGCGCCGGTCAGGTAAAAGTCCCACAGGGTGGGGTTCACCGAGAAGCCCACCTCTTCCAGGGCTTCCTTCAAAGTGGGCGCCTTGGAGGTGTCGATGTCGGCGGAACCGGTGCCGCAGGTGGCGATGTCCACGCTGGAGTGGCTGAAGGTGCTGATGGTCTCCTCGGTGGACAGGGGCAGAGCGCCCTCGTTGTTCATCAGCAGCACGGCGCCCTCGCCGGTAAGCTGCTCAGCAACTTCCTTGTCGTGGGCCTCCAGTTCTTCCACGCTGTCAAAATCGCTCTCATAATAAACAGCCTCGGGGTTTTCGCCCTCCAGCTTGTTCAGCGAGACCTGCAGCGCAATGTTGATGGCCTGGGCGCTGCCAAAGGCCACGTTGGTGCCAATGATGGCAGCCGCCAGCAGAATGGCGCACAGTGCGGTCAGCACGGACCACAGCGTTACGCCGCTGCCTTTTTTCTTGTTCTTTGCCATGACTGATCAAAGCTCCTTTTCCATGTTCCTCTTCATGAAACGGCCCGGGAAGGGGATTCCCCCGCCCGGACCGCTCGCATTGTTAGCAATCACATTGTAGAATTTTTGTCCGCTTTTTCACAATCCTTTTTGCATAACTGGTCATTTTTCGGCCCTATCTGGTCTTTTGCGCCGAAAACACCCGCTTAGTTTTTGTGCAACTGGCACAAACATTCTTACAAATAGTAAAAAAGCCGGGAGCTGCTGGCAGAAAATCCCGTCAGCAGCCCCCGGCGTTCCCTTTATTTTTTGATCATGGAGGACAGATACCCCTGGATGCCCTTCACGCTGGAAAGGCTCATGGCTTCGGCCCGCACGTCGTCCGCTTCCTTCTGGCTCCACAGGCTGATGGTGCGGCGGGTGGCCAGCACGGCGCTGGCGCTCACGCTGAACTCATCCAGCCCCCAGCTGAGCAGCAGCGGGATCAGCGCCGGGTCGGCGGCGGCCTCGCCGCACATGCCCACCGGGATGCCCGCCTCCTTGGCGGCCCGGATCACGCTGGCAATGCTGCGCAGCACCGCCGGGTGGAAGGGGGTGTACAGCCCCGCCACCTGGGGATTGCCCCGGTCCACCGCCAGGGTGTACTGGGTCAGGTCGTTGGTGCCGATGCTGAAAAAGTCCGCTTCCTGGGCCAGCAGATCGGCGATCTGGCTGGCGGCGGGGGTCTCGATCATCACACCCAGCTGGATGGACTCGTCAAAGGCAAGGCCCTGGGCGGCCAGCTCCTTTTTGGCTTTTTCCAGCATGGCCCGGGCGGCCCGGATCTCCTCCAGGCCGGTGACCAGCGGCAGCATGATCTTGATGTTTTTGTAGTCCGCCCCGGCCCGCAGCAGCGCCCGCAGCTGGGTCATGTACAGATCCACCTCGTCCAGGCAGTAGCGGATGGCCCGGTGCCCCAAGAAGGGGTTTTCCTCCTTTTCCAGGTGCAGGTAGGGGATGTCCTTATCGCCGCCCACGTCCAGGGTGCGGATGATGACCTCCTTGCCGGCGAACAGGGCTGCCACCTGCCGGTAGGCGTTCATCTGCTCCTCCTCGCCGGGCAGGTCCTCCCGATCCATGAACAAGAACTCGGTGCGGAACAGGCCGATGCCCTCCGCCCCCTTTTCCAGGGCGGCCTGGGCGTCCTCCGGCTTGCCGATGTTGGCGTATAGCGCCACCGGCCTGCCGTCGGCGTTGACGGTGGGCTTGCCCAGGTACTCCTTCAGCATCTGGCGCTGGGCCTCAAAGGCCTCCTGGCGGGCCTGGTAATCCTTTAAGGTGCGCTCGTCCGGGTCCAGATACACGTGGCCCAGCTCGCCGTCCATGGCAACGGTGTCGCCGCTGTGGATCTGGCTGGCCGCGCCGGGCACACCCAGCACGGCGGGGATCTCCAGCGCCCGGGCCAAAATGGCGGAATGGCTGGTGCGGCCGCCCACCTCGGTGATGATGCCCGCCACGTTCTCCCGGCGGATGCCCACGGTCATACTGGGGGTGAAGTCCTTCGCCACCAGGATGGTGCCGGCGGGGGCGTGAGCCAGGTCCATATCCTCCAGGCCCAGCAGGTTCACCAGCAGCCGGGTGCGCAGGTCGCCGATGTCAGTGGCCCGCTGGCGCATCAGCTCATCCTCCATGCCGCTGAACATGGCGATGAAGCTGCCGCAGACGGCGTCCACCGCCGCCTCGGCGGTGTTACCGGCAGCGATCTGCTCCTCCATCTGCCCCGTCATAAAGGGGTCGTTCAGCATCATGATCTGGCCGGAGAGGATCTCGGCGGCGTGTTCGCCCACCCGCTGGGTCATCTCGGCGGCCATGGCGCTCAGCCGCTGGCTCACGGCGGCGGCGGCCTCGGTCAGACGGGCCTTTTCCTGCTCTTGGCCGGAAAACGGCACGCCGGAAAAATCCAAATTCTGTTCTTTTACCACCAGCGCGCGGCCAATGCCCACGCCGGCACTGGCGCCTGTTCCTTTTAACATGGTGCTTGCCCCTTTCCCTTGGCCACCCGGCCCCGGATCGGCCGGGACCGAGCGGATGATGTATCGCCTGTTACTCGCCCAGGCCGCTCTCGATCAGCTGGATGGCCTTGTCCAGGGCGGCCTGCTCGTCCTCGCCGTTGCAGCGCACTTCCAGTTCGCTGCCGCACTTGATGCAGGCAGCCATCAGGTTCATGATGCTCTTGGCGTTGACTTCCTTATCCTTGAACACCAGCGACACGTCGCACTTGAATTTCATCATCTCCTGGGCGAACATGCCGGCGGGCCGCATGTGCATGCCCATGGGGTTTACGATCTTGGTCTGCTTGCTTACCATAAAATACGCTCCTTTTTCTTGTGCCCCTCCGCAAAGGGGAGGGGTATCCTATTTTATTTATCTTCCCGGCGGTGGTGCCGCCGGGAAGTTCTTACCAATACAAGGCCCGGTTCAGGCCTGGGCTTTGTCCTTTTTCAGCAGGGCCAGCAGCAGCATGGCCACCAGGCTGCCCGCAACCAGGCTGATCCCGTAGCCCAGCACGTTGGTCACCACCGGGAACACGAAGATGCCGCCGTGAGGGGCCATCAGGCCGCAGCCGAAGAACATGGACAGCGCGCCCGCCACGGCGGAGCCCACCACGCAGCTGGGGATCACCCGCAGGGGATCGGAGGCGGCGAAGGGGATGGCGCCCTCGGTGATGAAGCACAGGCCCATGATGTAGTTCACCACGCCGGACTTGCGCTCGTCCGCGGTGAACTTTTTCTTGAAGAAGGTGGTGCACAGGGCGATGGCCAGGGGAGGCACCATGCCGCCCACCATAACGGCGGCCATCATCTGGTATTCAATGGCACCCTGGGCAGCGCCGGCGGCCGCCGCGGTGGCGATGGCGCCGGTGCCGGTGACGTAGGCCGCCTTGTTGAAGGGGCCGCCCATGTCGATGCTCATCATGCCGCCCAGCACAGCCCCCAGCAGGATCTTGCGGGTGCCGCCCAGGCCGTTCAAAAAGTCGATCAGGCCGTTGTTCAGCGCGCCCATCACCGGGTTCACCAGGCACATGAACAGGCCCATGGCCAGAATGCCCACCACCGGGTAGATGAGGATGGGCTTGATGCCCTCCAGGCTGCTGGGCAGCTTATCGCACAGCTTGCGCAGGGCCAGCATGAAGTAGCCGCCCGCAAAGCCCGCCAGCAGCGCCCCCAGGAAACCGGCGGGCACTGCCGCCGCGGTGGGGTCCAGGATGGTGGCGAAGCTGGTGCCCACCGCCGCCAGGCTGCCGCCCACGAAGCCCACTGCCAGGCCGGGCCGGTCGGCGATGCTCATGGCGATGTAGCCCGCCAGGATGGGCAGCATGAAGCCAAAGGCCGCGTTGCCGATGGTCTTGAAGAAGGCGGCAACAGGGGTGTTCATGCCGAAGTTGGCCGGGTCGATGCTGTAATCGTCCAGCAAAAAGGCCAACGCGATCAGGATGCCGCCGCCGATGACGAAGGGCAACATATGGGAAACGCCGTTCATCAGGTGCTTATACAGCTGGCGGCCCACGCCCTCGTTTTTGGTCTCGGCGGTGGCCTCCACCTGCCCGGCGTGATGGTAAACGGGCACCTGGCCGTTTTCGATCTTCTGGATCAGTTCTTCCGGATGGTGGATGCCCTCGCTCACCGGCACGAACAGCACCGGCTTGCCGTCAAAGCGGGCGGTCTCCACGTTTTTGTCGGCGGCCACGATGATGCCGTCCGCTGCGGCGATCTCGGCGGCGGTGAGCAGGTTCTTTGCGCCGCCGGAGCCGTTGGTCTCGGCCTTCACCGGGATGCCCAGGGCCTTGCCCGCCTTTTCCAGGGCTTCGGCCGCCATGTAGGTGTGGGCGATGCCGGTGGGGCAGGCGGTCACCGCCAGCACCCGGTAACCGTCGGTTTTCTGGTTTGCGGCGGATGCCGGAACGTCCTCGTCCGACCGGTCCTCCGCTTTTGGCTGTGCCTCGGCGGCTTTCTCGCTGCCGTACTTTGCGGTCTCGGCCTGGTCGATGACGCTGCGGAACTCTTCCACCGTGGCGGCGGCCCGCAGCTTTGCGGTAAAGCCGGGGTCCATCAGCAGCACCATCAGGCGGCTGAGGATCTCCAGGTGCAGGTCTCCGTCCATGGGGGCGGCGATCATAAAGAACAGGTCGCTGGGCTGGCCGTCCATGGCGCCGTAGTCCACGCCGTCATCCAGGGTCATGGCTGCCAGGCCGGGCCGCTTGACGGAATCGCTTTTGGCGTGGGGCACGGCGATGCCCGCCTCGATGGCGGTGCTGCTCTGGCCTTCCCGGGCCAGGATGGCCTGTTTGTAGGCTTCCGCGTCCGCCAGGTTCTCCCCGGCCTGATGCAGGCCGATAAGCTTGTCGATGGCGGCCTGTTTGTCCGCCGCCTGGGTGTGCAGCTGCACGCTTTCGGGTCTGAGCAGGTCTGTGATGCGCATAATGATCGTTCCTTCCTCTCTCACTTATTCTACAGTTTCAAAACCCACGGTCACGCTTTGTTCAGCAGTGCCAAAATTTCCGGCCGGGTGGCCAGCACGTCGGAAAAGGCAGTGGCGCTGCCCGCCGCGCTGCCCAGCCGCAGCGCGTATTGGTAGTCGCCGGTCTCCAGGTAGCCGGCCACAAAGCCCGCCACCATGGAGTCGCCCGCGCCCACCGAGTTTTTCACCTGGCCGGTGTGGGCCGCCAGCCGGTGGCAGCCGCCCTGTTCGTCCAGCAGCAGGGCCCCGTCGCCCGCCATGCTCACCAGCACGTTGCGGGCGCCCATCTGCTGCAGTTTTTCGGCGCATTCCCGGATCTCCTC
The DNA here is from genome assembly GCA_949291395.1 of uncultured Oscillospiraceae bacterium. Taxonomy (GTDB): domain Bacteria; phylum Bacillota; class Clostridia; order Oscillospirales; family Ruminococcaceae; genus Allofournierella. The sequence continues at coordinate 10,709 of CASEVW010000057.1, forward strand.
GTCGCCGCAGAGGGTGCGGCCGAAGATCTCGCCCAGTTCGTGGTCGTTGGGCTTGATCAGGAAAGGCCGGTATTGCAGCACGTTGACCAACAGGTCCTTCGTGGCGTCCACCACGCACAGCACCCCCCGGCCGGCCAGCCGGGCCAGGATGCTCTGGTACACGTCGCTGGGCAGGCTGGCGGGGATGCTGCCTGCCAGCACCAGCACGTCGCCCTCGGTCAGGGCGTCCAGCTTTTGGTACAGCTGGTCCAGCGCCTGGGCGCTGATGTCCGGGCCTTTGCCGTTGATCTCGGTCTCCTGGCCGGCCTTCAGCTTCACGTTGATGCGGGTCAGGCCGGCGGGCAGGTGGATGAAATCCGTCTTTACGCCCTTGCGGGCCAGGCCCTCTTCGATGGCCCGGCCGGTGAACCCGGCCACAAAGCCCAGGGCCACGTTGTCATGGCCCAGCTCCCGCAGCACCCAGGACACGTTGATGCCCTTGCCGCCCAGCTGCACGTCCTCGCTGGACGCCCGGTTCACGCCGCCCAGGTCCAGCTGGTCCAGCCGCACCACATAGTCCAGCGCGGGATTGAAGGTGACCGTATAGATCATAGAGTATCGACCTCCTTGACAACAACGTGCTTGCGGTAGCTCTTGTCCGGCAGGCGGTCGGTGACGATGCAGGCGCTGTTTAAAGGCGCCACCCGCACCGTGGACACCCGCCCGAACTTGGAGGAATCCGCCAGCACATACTTAATGTAAGCCTGCTGCATGGCGGTGGTCTTGACCACTGCCTCTTCGGTATCCGGGGTGGTGTAGCCCTGTTCCACCGTGATGCCGTTGATGCCGATGAACGCTTTTGTGAAATTGTAGCGGGCCAGCTCCTGCACGGCGTTGCCGCCCACCACCGCCTCGGTGCCCGGTTTGAGCATGCCGCCCAGGATGTAGGCCTTGAACCGCTTTTCCACCAGGCGCTGGGCGTGCAGGATGCCGTTGGTGACCACCAGCAGCTTTTCCTGGGGCTCCATGTATTCGATCATGCGCAGGGTGGTGCTGCCCGCGTCCAGAAAGATCACGTCGTCTGGCTGGATCTGGGCCGCGGCGTACCGGGCGATGCGGTCCTTCTGGGCCTGATTCAGCTGCTCTTTGGCGCTCATGGTGGGCTCGCTGTTCTCAAAGCGGGCATCGCAGGCGGTGGCGCCCCCGTGCACCTTATTTAGTTTGCCCTGATCGGCCAGGATAATGAGATCCCGGCGGATGGTGGATTCCGACGTGTTTAACGCCTGGGCCAGCTCGGCCACTGTGGCCGCCCGCTGCTTTGCCAGCACCTCCAGGATCACCGCAAACCGTTCTTCCGCAAGCATGTTCGTCCCTCCCTTGTTTCCTTGGCCTCACTATAACACATCTGGTCCACTATTTCAAGCATTTTTGATCAAATTCTTTCAAAAAAATTCACAGAAACCGATAAACACACCGATTTTGTGACGGATTTTGATTGTATCACGTTTTAAAAACCTGCTTTCCCGCCGTTTCTGCGCGTTTTTGCGCAAAAATTCAAAAAGAAAAGTCCCAAGCCACGGGCATGTACCGGGGCTTGGGACACCTTGACAGAAAAACCACGGATTTTGTGTGCTTTGTGCGCAAAATCCGTGGTTTTTTCGCCGGAAAAGGGTACTGGGGGAAACCAAAAAGCATCCCCCGCACTCTGTGCGGAGTGTGCGTTTGGTGTCCCTCAGAAGGCTGCCGAACTTTTTCGGCAGCCGCATTTATCGGCTGGCGAACACGGACTGTTTTTCCAGGTCCAGCTCCAGCAGGCGGGCCTTGATCTGCATCAGGCTGCGGTATTCCATGGAAAGGCCCCGCATGCCCTTGCGCACATACAGCTCGGCGGTGTCCGGGTCGCTGGTGTTCACGCCGCAGGCGTACACCGGCAGATCGAAGCTCCAGGCCTGGGCCATCACCATGTCGATCAGCTGCTCCACGGCGGGGGGCAGGCCGGTGAAATAGCTGCTCAGCCGGCCCTCCAGCCGGTCCGCCACATAAGTATACTGGGTCAGGTCGTTGGTGCCGATGCAGACAAAATCGCACCGGTCGCTCAAAATCTCCCCCGCCAGCAGGGCGGCGCTGGGGGTCTCGATGACCACGCCGATGGGGATGTCCTCCCGGAAGGGGCTGCCCTCCTGACGCAGCTGATCCTTGGCCACTTCCACCAGATCCAGGGCTTTGCGCCAGTCCTCCGGGCTGGTGATCATAGGGAACATGACCCGCAGGTCCCCCTCCGCCGAGGCCCGCAGCAGGGCCCGCATCTGGGTCAAAAACAGCTCCGGCCGGGCCAGCTGCAAACGGATGCCCCGCATGCCCAGGGGGGAATAGCTGCTGGTGTCGGCAATGCCGTCCACCTTCTGATCTGGGCCCAGGTCGAAGGTGCACACCGTGAGGGGTTTGCCCCGGGCCTGTTCCAGGCAGTTTTTATAGTAATAATACTGGCCCTCCTCGCTGGGCACATGGCCGTTGAGGATCATAAACTCGCTGCGCAGCAGGCCGATGCCCTCGGCCCCCGCCTGGACCGCCGCGCCCACGTCCTCCGGGCCGGAGCAGTTGGCCATCAGGGTGATGGCGGTGCCGTCCTTGGTGATGCAGGGTTCGTCCCGCAGAAAAGCCATCCGCTTTTTCAGCATGCCCTCGGTGACGATGCGCCGCTGGGCGTGACGCACCGCGTCCGTGTCGGGATTCAGCAAAATGTCGCCGTTGTAAGCATCCAGAATGGCGGACTGGCCTTCCATGGTCTCCAGCAGCTGGGGCCCCAGCTGCACCACCGCCGGGATGCCCATGGTGCGGGCCATGATGGCCGCATGGCTCTGGATGCTGCCGGCGCTGGTGGCAAGGCCCAGGATCTTGTCCCGGTCGATGCTGATGAGATCGCTGGGGAAGACCCGCTCGCCCACCAGGATGCTGGGCACATCCAGTTCTGGGCGCACCCGGGGCTCGCCGTCCAGGATGTTCACCACCCGGCGGCAGACGTCCAGCACGTCCACCGAGCGCTGGCTCATGTATTCGTCCTCCAGGTTTTCCAGCAGGGCCGCATAGTCCCGGGCGGTCAGCTCCATGGCCTCGGCCGCGCCGGTGCCCTGGGCGATGCGCTGGGCCACCTGGGCCTGCAGGCCCGCGTCGTCCAGCATGAGGCGCTGGAACATCAAAATGTCCTTCTGGGGGCCGCTGGTGCGCTCTTCCAGCACGTTCAGCTCGTCCTTTGCCAGGATCACCGCCGCGTCGAAGAGGGCCTGCTCCCGCACGGGCTGGCCCACTACCCGGACCAGGCTCGCCGTTCCGTGGCGCAATCGGTAGACCGGCCCCATGACCAATCCTGCCGACGCACTGATCCCGCTGAAACGTTTCATGGATCCTCACCTTCCTTTTGCACTGTAAGGCTCTTGAACACGAGCGCCTGTAAAAACTCGCCGGGAGACGCGGCGGCCCAGGCCGCCTCTTTCAGGCAGAGGCCCGCCTCCGGCTCGAACAGCGGGGCGAATTTTTCCGCCAAAGCGGGATCCGCCCGCTGCAAAAACGATGCAAACAATTCCTGGGCCGTGTAGAGGGGCAGGGGGTCCACCCCCGCCAGCTCGCAGGCCCGTTCCAAGGGGGCCAGCACCCGCTGGGCGTCGCTGTCCGCCGTCCGCTCCATGGGGGCGATGGCCTGCTGTTCCGCAAAGGTGACCGAGGGGTTGGCGGCGATGACACGCCGCAGCAGCGCCGCATAGGGGCGGGCAAAGCCCTCGGCCAGGGCCTGCTCCTGGCCGGCCCGCAGGCTGTAGGCGGTGCCCAGCACCCGGTCGAAGGCCCGGTAGCAGTCGTTGTAGCCCAGCACCATGTTCCGGGCCGCCTGCTCCGGGTCAAAGGTCAAGATCGCCCCCAGGTCCCAGTAGCTGCGCACATAGGTGACCGCCACGTCCTCCGGGGCTTTGCGCACCAGGCCCACGCCGTCCACATCCACGGCCACCACCTCGTCCGCCCCCATGCGCTGGGCAAGGCCGATGGGCATATTGTCCGAATAGCCGCCGTCGATGAATTCCTCCCCGTCGATCTGGCGGGGGGCGAACGCGGGGAAGCAGGCCGCCGAGGCCAGCAGGTAGTCCCTGGCCTGGCCCGGGGGGATCTGGTCAATGGAGACTTCCAGCGGGCGCATGCTGCGCCGGTTCACCGTGACCAGGCCCAGGCGGATGGGGCTTTTGCGCAGCGCGTCCTCGTCCAGCACCCGGTCCACGATGCCCTCCAGCGGGGTCACGTCCATGCCGCCCTGGCGCACCACGTCCTGCAAAACGTTCCACAGTTCGCTGCCCGGCCGGGGCGGGGGAGGGTCCGCGATCACGTCCCGGGTGTCGATGGTGAGCCACATATCCCGAGCCACCAGCCACTGGCCGGTGGCGAACATGGCCCCGTTCAGGCAGCCCACCGAGGTGCCGGTGATGATATCCGGCCGCCAGCCCAGCTCTTCCAGCGCTTTGTAAACGCCCACCTGGTAGCTGCCCTTTGCGCCGCCGCCAGCCAGTACAAGCCCTTTTGCCACGCGCCTGCTCCTTTCGTTTGTTGTTTTGCCTTTGTGCCGGCCTTTTTCCGCCCGCCGCAGCCCCTGCGCGGCGGCTTGCCGGGCAGCGGGGAAAAGCGGGCGGCGGCCGGCAGATGGCCGCATTTTTCCTTGTACATCATTATAGCGAATTTTCAAAAAAAAGAAAATATGTTTTAATCTATTTTTACAAAATATTCAATAGTTATATTATATTTTTGTTTATTTATTCTTGTTTTTCCGATTTATTAGGTCTATAATGAGGGCAAAGGCGTTTTGGCCTGCGGCGGGACCCGGCGGCGCCCCGTTTTTTCCGCCCCAGGCCAGCGCGATCGGAATCAATACAAGGAGGGACTTATCGTTATGAACCCGATGTTTCTTGTTGCGGCGGGCTCCCTGATCGCCCTCATCTTTGCGGCGGTCATGTTCGCCCGTGTGAAAAAAGAGCCGGAGGGCACCCCCCAGATGGCCAAGATCTCCGGTGCCGTGAGCAGCGGCGCCGGCGCCTATCTGAAACGTCAGTACAAGGGCGTGGGCATCTTCTTTGCCGTGGTGTTCGTGATCCTTCTGGTCATGGCTTTTTTGGGCTACCTGAGCTATTTTACCCCCTTTGCCTTTTTGACCGGCGGCTTTTTCAGCGGCCTGTCCGGCTTTATCGGCATGCGCACCGCCACCATGGCCAACTGCCGCACCGCCAACGCCGCCTCCCACAGCCTGAACAAGGGCCTGCGGGTGGCTTTCAGCGCCGGCTCGGTGATGGGCTTCACCGTGGTGGGCCTGGGCCTTTTGGACCTGAGCTTCTGGTACTTCTTCCTGGACTTCTGGTACACCGTAATTGACCCGGTGGCCACCCAGGAGATCCTGATCCAGAACATCACCTCCAACATGCTCACCTTCGGCATGGGCGCTTCCTCCATGGCGCTGTTCGCCCGTGTGGGCGGCGGCATCTTCACCAAGGCCGCCGACGTGGGCGCTGACCTGGTGGGCAAGGTGGAAGCCGGCATCCCGGAGGACGACCCCCGCAACCCCGCCGTCATCGCCGACAACGTGGGCGACAACGTGGGCGACGTGGCCGGCATGGGTGCCGACCTGTATGAATCCTATGTGGGCTCCATCGTTTCCACCAGCGCCCTGGCCGTGGCCGCCGGCTTCAGCGTGCAGGGCGTGGCCGTGCCTATGCTTTTGGCCGCGCTGGGCGTGATCTGCTCCATCGTGGGCACCTTCTTCGTCAAGACCAAAGAGGGCGCGAGCCAGAAAAACCTGCTCACCGCCCTGCGCACCGGCACCTACATCAGCAGCATCCTGATCGCCATCTGCGCCTGGTTCGCCACCCACTGGCTGCTGCCCGCTGAACGGGCCACCGGCGTGTTCATCGCCGTGATCAGCGGCCTGCTGGCCGGTGTCATCATCGGCGCACTGACCGAATATTATACCTCTGACAGCTACAATCCCACCAAAAAGCTGGCCGCTTCCAGCGAGACCGGCAGCGCCACCGTGATCATCAGCGGCCTGTCCCTGGGCATGCTGAGCACCGTGGCCCCCGTTGTGGTGGTGGGCATCTCGGTGCTGGTGAGCTACTTCTGCAGCGGCGGCGCACAGGACTTCAACATGGGCCTGTACGGTGTGGGCGTTTCCGCCGTGGGTATGCTGAGCACCCTGGGCATCACCCTGGCCACCGACGCTTACGGCCCCATTGCCGATAACGCCGGCGGCATTGCCGAAATGACCCATATGCCTCCTGAAGTGCGCCAGCGCACCGACGCCCTGGACAGCCTGGGCAACACCACCGCCGCCACCGGCAAGGGCTTTGCCATCGGCTCTGCGGCCCTCACCGCTCTGGCACTGATCGCTTCTTACATCGACAAGGTCCAGCAGATCGATCCCAACATCGCCCTGGACCTGAGCATTACCAACCCCACCACCCTCATCGGCCTGTTCATCGGCGGCATGCTGCCCTTCCTGTTCGCAGCCCTGACCATGGACGCCGTGGGCAAGGCAGCCCAGAGCATCGTGGTGGAAGTCCGCCGCCAGTTCAAGGAGATCAAGGGCCTGCTGGAGGGCAAGGCGGAACCGGACTACGCCTCCTGCGTGGATATGTGCACCCGCAGCGCCCAGAAACTGATGCTGGCCCCCGCCCTGATCGCCGTGATCGTGCCTGTTGTGGTGGGCCTGATCCTGGGCGTGAACGGCGTGGCCGGCCTGCTGGCAGGCACCACCGTCACCGGCTTTGTGCTGGCCGTTATGATGGCCAACTCCGGCGGCGCCTGGGACAACGCCAAAAAGTACATTGAGAGCGGCGCCCATGGCGGCAAGGGCAGCGACTGCCACAAGGCCGCCGTGGTGGGCGACACCGTGGGCGACCCCTTCAAGGACACCAGCGGCCCCTCCATCAACATCCTCATCAAGCTGACCAGCATGGTCTCCATCGTGTTTGCCGGCCTGATCGTGGCAGTGCATCTGCTGTGACCGGCTTTGCGTTTGGGCCGGTCACCCTCCCATAAGACCGTTTGTGTACGACACGGCTCCAGACAAAAAGCGATCCCCGCACGGTTTTCCGGGCGGGGATCGCTTTTTGTTATGGGGAAAGTTGGCGGGGCGGGTTTTCCACGAACGAAGCCCTTCGCTGTGGAAAACCCCTTCCTTGTTCGTTAATTCTGGTCGTCAAACAGGCCGGTGGACAGATACCGGTCGCCGGTATCCGGCAGCAGGGCCACGATGGTCTTGCCGGCGTTTTCCTCCTGCTGGGCCAGCTGGATGGCGGCCCACAGCGCCGCGCCGGAGGAGATGCCCACCAGCACGCCCTCCTTGCGGCCCACCGCACGGCTGGCGGCAAAGGCGTCCTCGTTTTCCACCTGGATGATCTGGTCCACCAGGCCGGTATCCAGCACCGGGGGCACAAAGCCCGCGCCGATGCCCTGCAGCTTATGAGGGCCGGGCTGGCCGCCGGAGAGCACCGGGGAACCGGTGGGCTCCACCGCCACCACCCGCACCGCGGGGTTTTGCTCTTTCAGGTAGCGGCCCACGCCGGTGATGGTGCCGCCGGTGCCCACGCCCGCCACAAAGATGTCCACCTGGCCGTCGGTGTCCTGCCAGATCTCGGGGCCGGTGGTGGCGTAATGGGCCGCCGGGTTGGCGGTGTTTTCAAACTGGCCCGCCACGATGCTGCCGGGGATCTGGGCGGCCAGCTCCTCGGCTTTGGCCATGGAGCCTTTCATGCCCTGGGCGCCGGGGGTGAGCACCAGCTCGGCCCCGTAGGCCCCCATCAGCTGGCGGCGCTCGGCGCTCATGGTGTCCGGCATGACCAGGATCACCCGGTAGCCCCGGGCGGCGGCCACCGAAGCCAGGCCGATGCCGGTGTTTCCGCTGGTGGGCTCGATGATGGTGCCGCCGGGCTGCAGTCTGCCGGAGGCCTGGGCATCGTCCAGCATGGCCTTGGCGATGCGGTCCTTCACCGAACCCGCCGGGTTAAAATATTCCAGTTTGGCCAGCAGGGCGGCCTTCAGGCCGTACTGCTGTTCCAGATGGGTCAGACGCAGAAGGGGCGTACGGCCGATCAGCTGATCGGCGGATGTATAAATATTTGCCATGATCGATTCTCCTTTTTGTGTAGGGTCACAGGGTGATGCCCGTCAACGGGGCGCGGACGGCAGACCGGCAACATCGTGCCAGCGCCCCCTGCCAAGCTACACGTTGAATGATCCTGCGCATACCGTCGCCGCCTTTCGTTTGGAAGATGGTTCCTATCATACGCTTTATTTCATAGTTTGTCAATAGGAAAAAGTCTACACAAAACGACATCCCCGCCCAAAGCCCGTCACAAAAGGCGGCCCGAAGGCGGGGATGGGGAAGTTTCGCGTGATTTTTGGGGGGCGTCAGCCCTCGTCCACCCGTTCAAAGCGCCAGGTCTGGGGCGCGTCGGGGTATTTTTCCCGGTCCACCGGGCCGGCGAACATCGCCAGCGGGCGCACCCACAGGCCGCCCTCGCCGTACAGCGGCCGGTAGACCACCAGTTCTTCGCCGGTCTCGCTGTGGCGGGCGATGCCCAGCACCTGATAAAAATTGCCCTTGAAATGCCGGTAGCGGCCCGGCGTGATGAGATGTTCCATTTATGCGTCCTCCGTTTCTCCGGCCGGTCCCAGGCCGGCGATCTGCCGCCAGGAATGGCC
>CASEVW010000058.1 GCA_949291395.1 uncultured Oscillospiraceae bacterium
CCGCAGCGCCTCTCCCCGGCGCTCCCAACAGCCGCCCAGCGCCGAAAAGATGGCCAGGCTCTGGCGCACGTCCGCCAGGTCCGGCGCCTGCACCAGCACCGTTTCGTCCTCGCACAGCAGGCTGGCCGCCAGCATGGGCAGCACGCTGTTTTTGGCTGCCGGCACCACCGCCCGGCCAAACAGGGGCCTGCCGCCCCATATCCGCAGATATTCACCCACAAAAATCGCCCCTTCCGTCTATCATCAGGTTTTCATAGCCCAATGTATGTGGAAGAGGCGTTTTTTGTGAAAAAACGTGTTTCTAATATTTCTGCTGCAAGCTCTGGCGGCTCACCGAAAGCACGATGCCCATCTCGCCCAGCAGCATCATCAAACTGGTTCCGCCGGAGGAAAAAAACGGCAGGCTGATGCCGGTGTTGGGGATGGTGTTGGTCACCACGGCGATGTTCAGCACCGCTTGCAGCACCACCTGGATGGTAAAGCCGATGGTGAGCAGCGCGCCGAATTTGTCCGGCGCTTTCAGGGCGATGGTGATGCCCCGCAGCATCAGCAGCATGAACAAGAGGATCACCAGGCAGGCCCCGATAAAGCCCAGCTCCTCGCAGACGATGGAAAAGATAAAGTCGTTCTGGGGTTCGGGCACGTAAAGATATTTTTGGCGGCTGTTGCCCAGCCCAAGCCCCGCCGCGCCCCCGCTGCCGATGGCATACAGGCTCTGGATGGTCTGGTGGCCGTCCCCCAGCGGGTCGGAAAAGGGGTCCAGCCAGCTGGCCAGCCGGTCGGTGGCATAGGGCACCAGGTCCGGCAGAAAGATCACCGCCGCCGCAATGGCCGCCAGGCCCGCCCCGCCCGCCAGCGCGAACCAGCGCAGGCCGGTGCCCCCCACGAACATGAGGATGGCCCCGATGCCGCACAGCAGCAGCGTGCCGGACAGGTGCGGCTCCAGCAGCATCAGCACCGCCAGCACCGCCAGAATGGCCCCAAAGGGCAGCACTCCCACCGTGAACTGCTTCATTCGCTGGTGGTTCAGCGAGATGATGTGGCTGAAGGTGAGGATCACCGCAAATTTGGCGATCTCGCTGGGCTGCAGGGTGCCCAGGCCCGGCAGCACGATCCACCGTTTGCAGCCGTTGTACTCGGGCATGAACAGCACGATCACCAGCAAAACCACCGAAAGCCCCAGCAGCGGCCAGGCCAGCTTGTGGAAGATGTGATAATCCACCCGGCTGGCGGCGTACATGGCGGTCAGCCCCACCGCCGCAAACAGCAGCTGGGGCCGGATGTAGGCATAAGGGGTGTTCCGCCGGTACATGGCCACCGCATAGCTGGCGCTGAAAAGCATCACCAGCCCAAAGGCCACCAGCGTCAGCACCAGCACCAAAAAGGGCAGGTCCATGGGCGGCTGTTTTTCCGTCAAAAACGCCCAGACGCCCTTTGCCTCCCGGGCTTTCTCCTGCGCTGCCGGCGCCGTTTTCTGCTGCCGCATCCCCGCTCACCGTCCTTTCCCGTTTAGTTTCGCCCGCCTCGGGGCCGGTTAATCATCCTGGGAGTCCCCGTCCGGCGGGATGGTTGGATCACAGAAGGTCACCGTGACCAGGCTGCCCTGGGCCAACGTCTGCCCCGGGGCAGCGCTCTGGCTCACCGCCACCGCTGCTTCGCTCCGCGCCGGGCCCACGGTTCTCAGGTTCAGCCCGCACCGGCGCAGCACCGCTTCGGCCTCCCCGGCGCTCTGCCCCGCAAGGGACGGCACCACCGTCACCTCCTGGGCCAGATTTTCCTCGGTGTACAGCATCACCGTGCTGCCCCGGGGCATGGTCTCGCCCTCCTGGGGATACTGGTACAGCACGCTCTCCCCCGCCCCCAGCACCTTGGCGGCAAAGCCGTTTTCCCGCAGCCGCTGGGCCGCCGCTTGTGCCGGGCTGCCGGTCACGTCCGGCAGCTGGGCCAGCAGGGTCTCCTGCTCTTTTTCGGTGTACTGGCGGGCGGTGCCGTAATATTCCAGCGTGTCCTCGATGACCTGGGCCACCACCGGGGCGGACAGCGCGCCGCCGCCGGTGGAAAAGCTGTGGGGCTCATCCAGGATGATGAGCACCGCCACCCGGGGGGCGTCGATGGGGGCCACCCCCACAAAGCTGGCGATGCGGGCCTTTTCGTCCTCCGAGTCCAGCTTCTGGCTGGTGCCGGATTTGCCCCCCACCCGGTAGCCCGCCACATAGGCGTTTTTGCCGCCGCCCTGCAGCACCACGCTCTCCATCATCTGGCACATCTGGGCGCTGGTCTCGGCGCTGATGACCTGCCGCTTCACCGTGGGCTCCGCCTGCTTGATCAGGTCCCCCTCCGCGTCGGTGATCTTCTCCACCACATAGGGCTGCATCAATTTGCCCCCGTTCACCACGGCGCTCACCGCCGTGATCATCTGGATGGGGGTGATCTTGTTGGACTGGCCGAAAGCGCAGCTGGCCAGCTCCACCGGGCCCATCCGGTCAGCGGTGTAGAACTCGCTCTTTTTCGGCTCGGCGGGCAGGTCGATGCCGGTGGCCTCCCGCAGGCCAAAGGCCGCAAAATAATCGCAGAAAGCCTCCTTGCCCAGCAGCTGGCCGATCTGGATGAAGGACTGGTTGCAGCTGTTTTGCAGCGCCTGGGCCAGGGTCTGGCTGCCGTGGCTTTTGTGGTTGGCGCAGTGGAAGGCGATGCCCGCCACCTTGTAAGCGCTGCCGCAGTAAAAACCGCTGCCGGGGGTCACCACCCCGGCGTCCAGGGCCGAAGCGCAGGTGATGAGCTTGAACACCGAGCCCGGCTCGTACAGGTCGCTGATGGCTTTGTTGCGCCACTGGGTCTGCTGGGCTAGCTGGCGGGCCTGGGCCTGCTCCTCCCCGGTGAGCGCCTCGATCCGGGCCCGCACCGTCTCGTCCTGGATGACCCGGGGCTGGTTGGGGTCGTAGTCCGGCTTTGTGGAGATGGCCAGCACCCGCCCGGTGTCCACCTCCATCACGATGCCCACGCCCCGGGCCGCCACGTTGTGTTCCTCCACCGCATAGGAGAGGTATTTTTCCAGATAATGCTGCACGTTGGCGTCGATGGTCAGGTGCAGGGTGCTGCCCTGGGTGGGGGCGATATAGGTGTCGTAGTCGGTGGGCATATCGTAGCCCCAGGCGTTTTTGGCGCTGAGCACCCGGCCGTTCTGGCCGGTGAGGGCCTCATCGTATTTCAGCTCCAGGCCGGACACGCCCTGGTTATCCACGTTGGTGAACCCCAGCAGGCTGGCGGCAAAATCCCCCTCGGGGTACCAGCGCTTGGTGTCCTCCAGCAGCAGGATGCCCTCCCAGCCGTTTTCGGCGCAGGCGGCGCGCACCGCGTCCGCCATCTCCTTTTCCACCCGGCGGCGCAGCAGCTTGTCGTTGCTTTTCCGGTCGTTCAGCTTTTCAAACACCTCCCCGGCATCCAGTTCCAGGATCCGGGCCAGCGCCTCGCTGGCGGGGGCCACGTCCTCGTCGGCCATCTCCCGGGGCGAGGCCCGCACCGTCCAGCAGGTGGCGGACACCGCCAGCGGCGTGCCGTTGCAGTCCAGAATGTCGCCCCGGGGGGCGGGGACCACGCTGTCCCGCAGCTGCTGCCCGGCGGCCTTTTCGGCGTAAAAGTCATAGTCGATGACCTGGATGGTCCACAGGCGGGCGGCCAGCCCCAAAAAGCAGACAAGCACAAAAAAACCGGCCACCAGCCGGGTGCGCAGCTTCATGCCCCGGTCCTGCAGGGCCTGCGGCTGTTTTTGCATCACAAAGATCGCCCCTTTCTGGTTTCAATGATATGAGACCAAACGGGGTGATTATGTTTTTTTGAGGCTGTCGAAAAAATTTCGCCAGCCTCCTGAGGGACACCAAACGCACGCCCCGTGCTCTGCACGGGAGATGCTTATTGGTTTGGCCCCAGCTACCCTTTTCCGGCGAAAAACACCCTGATTTTGCGCACGAAGCACACAAAATCAGGGTGTTTTTCTGTCAAGGTGTCTCTATTCCCGGTACATGCCCGGGAATAGAGACCCATTTTTTATTTTGCTTTTCTTGTTTTTTTCCGCTCGGCGAGCCAGGCCCGCAGCAGGGCGATGAAGGTGCCGAACAGGCCGAAGGGGGCGATGAACACACGCAAAATCAGATCATCCGGCATCGGCCAGGGCAAAATGTCCCCATCTGCCAGGGCCAGCACCGCAGCTTCCGTCAGGCCCGGCCCCACAAAGCAGAGCAGCGCCCACACCATTGTCAGCGTATATCCCACCCAGGCGGGCTTTTTCGCCAACCGCAGGCCGCACATGGCCACCAGCGCCCACAGGGACGCCAGGATCAGCCCGGTGTCGTAAACGCCGGCCCGCATCACTTGTACGATGCCGTAAAAAAACAGCAGATGGACCGTGGCCCACGCCACCTTCCGCCGGTCCCGGCGGGGCCTCTCCCCTTTGCCGGGGCGGGCCGATTGGGGCG
>CASEVW010000059.1 GCA_949291395.1 uncultured Oscillospiraceae bacterium
CCATGCGTCGTCCGGCGCACGGGCGGCTTCGTCCGGCAGTGGCGGCGGCCAGCGCCCGCCCCAGCAGCACAGCAAACCCCGCAAGAAGAAAAGCAAGGCCCTGCAGGTGTTTCAGGGCTTTATGAAGTTCATTGCGGCGTGCATCTGCCTGGGCGTGATCGCGGTAAGCGTGATCGCGGTGGCCCTCAGCCTGTATGTGGTGGACGTTACGGCCAACGACAATCTGGACCTGACCAACCTGAAGCTGGCCCAGACCACCAAGATCATGGCCCAGGACCACGACACCGGCGAGTGGATCGAGTACGAGGACTTTTACCGCACCAACAATCGGGAATGGGCCGAGCTGAGCGAGATCGAGTCCAGCCCGTATCTGAAATGGGCCTTTATCTGCACCGAGGACAAGGATTTTTACAACCACCACGGCGTGGACTTTGTGCGCACCATTGCGGCGGCCATCAACGAGTACACTCCCATCAAGCTGTTCAGCGGCCGCCAGGGCGCTTCCACCCTGGAGCAGCAGCTGGTGAAAAACCTCACCCAGGACGACGAGCAGGACGCCCTGCGCAAGATCCGCGAGATCTTCCGGGCCTGGGGCCTGGACAACCGCTATAATAAGGACACCATCCTGGAAAGCTACCTGAACACCATCAGCCTCACCGGCAACACCGCTGGTGTAAAGGCGGGCGCGATCCAGTACTTCGGCAAGTCCGACCTGTCTCAGCTGAGCGCCGCCGAGTGCGCCAGCATCGCGGCCATCACCAAGAGCCCCAATACATTCAACCCCTACAAAAACCCCGAGGAACATTTGCAGCGGCGCAACCTGATGCTCTGGAACATGTACGACCAGGGCCACCTGGCCGAGGCTGAGTATCAGGAGGCGGTGAATTCCCCGCTGGTGCTGGTGGAGACCGCCGAAAGCGAGACCAGTACCACCAACGTGCGCTCCTACTTCAGCGATGCGGTGTACACCACCCTGAAGCAGCAGCTGCAGGATGAGCTGGGCTGGACCGCCGAGGAAGCGGACGATGCCATCTTCAACGGCGGCCTGCGCATCTACGCCACGGTGGACCCCTATCTCCAGGAGGAGATGGAAAAGCTGATGCTCAACACCGACGAAGCTATCCCCTGGATGGAGCGGGAAGAGGAGTTTGAGCTGACCGTCACCCCCGAGGAAGCCATGCAGGAAGAGAACGTGGTGCTCAACGAGGACGGCACTCTCAAGACCAAACAGGGTTCTGACGGCAAGACCTATTATTATAAGATGGTCCACACCCAGGCGGCCATGCTCACCATGGATTACGACGGTGAAGTGAAGGCCCTTGTGGGCGGTCTGGGCGAAAAGACCACCGACCTGAGCCTGAACCGTGCGGTGGACGTGGCCCGTCAGACCGGTTCTACCATGAAGCCCATCGCCGCCTATTCCCTGGGCATCGACATGGGCTGGATCAACTACTCCACCAACTTTGTGGACATCGGCATCGGCAAGATGCTGGAAGAAAAGTACGAGAGTTCCTATCCCCAGTACAAAGGCAAGATGTTTGAGAACACCGCGCCGGAGGTGCTGGCAAATCCCGGCATCTGGCGTGACTGGCCCCGCAACTATAACCGGCTGACCGGCCACGGCGAGCGTACCGTGAACGTGAACTACGCCCTGGCCCAGTCTCTGAACACCGTGGCGGTGCAGGTGGGCCAGCTGGTGGGTGTGGAGTCCATGTACAACTTCGCCAAGGACACCGTGGGCATGGCGCACCTGGTGGACAGCGACGCTGACCTGTCGCCCATCGTGCTGGGCAGCCAGACCCATGGCGCTACCCTGGAAGAACTGGCGGGCGCTTACCTGATGTTCGGCAACGGCGGCGAGTATGTGACCCCCCACCTGTATACCCGGGTGGAGTACGCCACCACCGGCGAGGTGCTCATCGACAACGAGCTGAACATCGTGCACACCCAGGCCATCAAGGAGAGCACGGCCATGATCATGAACCGTCTGCTCCAGGGCGTTCTAGGTTCCAGCGGCACCGCCAGCGGCATGAAGCCCAGCGGCGAGATGGAAGCCGCCGCCAAGACCGGTACTGCCCAGGACAACCGGGACTTCACCTTCGTGGGCCTCACCCCCTACTATGTGACCAGCATGTGGTGGGGCTACGATAAGCCTTTCGATATGAACGAAGCGGGCAGCCGGAACGCAAAGCCCATCCAGCGCATCTGGAAGCAGTATATGGATACCGTGCAGGAGGGCCTGGAGGTCAAGCAGTTCCCCGTGAGTGAGGACGTGCAGACCGCCGCCTTCTGCACCGACAGCGGCGATCTGGCCGGCCCCAACTGCCCCAGCCGCCAGACCGGCTACTACACCAAGGATAATATGCCTGGCCAGTGCGCAATGCACCCCTAAGGCCGTATCCGGCGAACAAATACAAGGTCTCTGTACGCAATAAGCGTACAGAGACCTTTTTTGTGCGTTTTTTGTGAAAAATGTTCAGAGAAAGGCGAACGCGTACGATAAAAATGCAAGTTTCGCCAAAAATGGATTTATATGTTGCGTTGTGCTGTGATAAAGTGATACACTTATATGCAGGAACCAAAAACAAATGTTTGTAAGGGGTGTACAAAAAACATGAAGCAACATTTTCTCATGGTGGATGCTGCGGTGCTGCCAGAGGTGTTTTTGAAGGTGCTCAAAGCCAAAGAGCTGCTGGCCAGCGGCGAGGCCAGGAACATCTCGGCAGCCACCCGGGCGGTGGATCTGTCCCGCAGTGCTTTTTATAAGTATAAGGACAGCATCTTCGATGCCCGGGGATCTCAGCAGATCATCACCCTGATGGCCACCCTGCTGGACGAGACTGGCTCGCTGCAGGCGCTTTTAGGGGCCATCTCCGCCGCCGGCGGCAGCGTGGTCACCATCAACCAGTCCACCCCGGAAAACGGGACGGCCAAGGTGGAGGTGACCGTGCGCACCGACACCCTGCGCATGAGCGTGGAGGAGATGCTGGCCGAGCTGAACCGCCAGCACACGGTGATCGAGGTACGCCAGGGCGTATGACCAATACAGGGGGAAGCGGGCTGCTTCCCTGAGAAAGGAGCCATCACATGGCGAAAATTGCAATTTTAGGATTTGGCACCGTGGGCAGCGGCGTGTGGGAAGTGTTGCGGCAGAACGCGCAGCTGATCCGCCAGCGGGCCGGGGAAGCGATCGAGGTAAAACGCATCCTGGTGCTGCAGGTCACGGAACAGCCGGAATTGTTCACCAGTGATATCAACGATATTTTAAACGACCCGGAGATCACCCTGGCCGCCGAGGCCATTGGCGGCGTGAAGGCCGCGTATCCTTATGTAAAGGCCCTGCTGGCCAGCGGCCGCAGCGTGGTGACCAGCAACAAGGAGCTGGTGGCCACCTACGGCGCCGAGCTGCTGGCCCTGGCAAAGGAAAAAGGGGTGGCCTTTTTGTTTGAGGCCAGCGTGGGCGGCGGTATGCCGCTGCTGACCCCCATGGCCCAAAGCATGGTGGCCAACCACATCAGCCAGGTGCAGGGCATCGTGAACGGCACCACCAACTTCATGCTCACCAAGATGGGCCGGGAGAACATGGGCTTTGCCGAGGCGCTGGCCGTGGCCCAGCAGCTGGGCTACGCCGAGACCAAGGACCCCTCCGATGACGTGGACGGCCCGGACGCCTGCCGCAAGATCGCCATCCTGGCGAGCCTTGCCTTCGGCCGCCAGATCCACACCCAGAATATCCCCACCCGTGGCATCCGGGACATCACCGCCCTGGATATGCAGGCCGCCGCCAAGCTGGGCTGTGCCGTGAAGCTGATCGCCTGGACCCGGCGGGACGAGGCCGGCCGGATCAGCGCCGGGGTGGAGCCCATGCTGGTGCCCCAGACCAACCAGCTGGCCAGCGTGAACGACGTGTTCAACGGCGTTCTGGTGAAGGGCGACATGGTGGGGGACGTGCTGTTCTATGGCCGGGGCGCGGGCAAGCTGCCCACCGCCAGCGCCATGGCAGCCGACCTGGTGGAAGCGCTGAAACGGGGCCCGGCGGTGCACGACACCATGTTCTGGCAGGCCGCCGAGCCTGCGGCGGGCCCCCTCACGGATGACGGCCCCGCCACATATTATGTGCGTACAGAGAAGATCCCGTCCTCTATGCTGCCCGGGCTGTTCGGGCCAGGCGAGCTGGTGGTGGACACCGGCGAGGCGGCAGGCTATCTGATCGAAAACATCACGCCGAAAAAGCTGTACGAAGCGTCCCGCCAGGCAAAGGCCCTGGGGGGCAGCGTGGAACTGGAACTGCGCCGCCTGGAAGAGTGAGCGGCGCGCACCCCGAAAACACCAAAGAAGAGAAAACAAGGAGGAACAGGGCGATGATGATCAAGATCCGGGTGCCCGCCACCAGCGCCAACGTGGGCGCTGGGTTCGACGCGCTGGGGCTGGCCCTTTCGCTGCACAATACCGTAACGATGGAGGAGTGGGACCGGCTGGACATTTTGGCCAGCGATGGGTCCCTGATCCCCACCGGCACCACGAATCTGATCTACCGGTCGGCCAAGGCGGTGTACGACCAGCTGGGCAAGCCGCTGACCGGCCTGCGCATCCGGCAGGAGAACCCCATCCCCATGGCCCGGGGCATGGGGTCCAGCTCGGCCTGTATCGTGGCGGGCATCCTGGGGGCGAACGCCCTGCTGGGCAACCCGCTCACCCAGCGGCAGATGCTCACCCTGGCCACCTCCATAGAGGGCCACCCGGACAACGTGGCCCCCGCCATGCTGGGGGGATTCGTTACCAGCGTGTTTGACGAGGGCCAGGTGTTCAGCGCCCGCAAGGAGATCAACGAGGAGCTGGCCTTTGCGGCCTTCATCCCCAATTTCAAGCTGTTCACCGAAAAGGCCCGGGCCGCCCTGCCCAAAACGGTGGACCGGCGGGATGCGGTGTATAACCTGTCCCGGGCGGCGCTGGCCACCGCCGCCTTCTGCGACGGCGACTACGAGCTGCTGCGGGTGGCCACCAAGGACGCGCTGCATCAGCAGTACCGGCTGCCGCTGATCCCCGGCGGCGAGCGGGTATTCGAGATCGCCTGGGACCTGGGGGCCTATGCGGCCTACATTTCCGGCGCGGGCCCCACCATCATGGCGGTGGTGCACCGGGACGACTGCGAGTTTTTTGAAAAGGCCGAACAGGCCCTGATGGAGCAGCCGGAGACCATGGCATTTTCTTTGCGGCGGATGGTTGCGGATAATGTTGGCGCTGTGGTAGAATAAAAAACGACCCATCCCATCCACGAAACGGGGCACAGGGCCCCGGAAACATCGTTCTGTTTATCCTGCGCCAGGGGGCGCATTGGCATAGAGGGAGTTGAGAAACAATGGCGTTGATCGTACAAAAATTTGGGGGCAGTTCCGTGGCGGACCGCGACCGGATCTTTAACGTGGCCCGCATCGTGGCCGACACGCGCAACGCGGGCAATGAGGTAGTGGTGGTGGTGTCCGCCCAGGGCGATACCACCGACGACCTGATCACCAAGGCCGCCCAGATCACCAGCAGCCCGTCCCAGCGGGAAATGGATATGCTTTTGGCCACCGGCGAGCAGATCTCCATCTCGCTGCTGGCAATGGCGCTCAGCGAGCTGGGCGTGCCGGCCATCAGCCTTACCGGCTGGCAGGCAGGCTTTTACACCGACCGTGCCTACACCAGGGCCCGCATCCGCCGGCTGGACAGTGAGCGGGTGGAAAGCGAGCTGGCCCGCAACCGGGTGGTCGTGGTGGCCGGGTTCCAGGGTTTGAACCGCATGGAAGACATCACCACCCTGGGCCGGGGCGGCAGTGACACCAGCGCCGTGGCGCTGGCCGCCGCTTTGCATGCGGACCGCTGCCAGATCTTTACCGACGTGGAGGGCGTTTACACCGCCGATCCCCGCCAGATCCCCAAGGCCAAGCGCCTCAGCGAGATCACTTTTGACGAGATGCTGGAGCTGGCAAGCTCCGGCGCCCAGGTGCTGAACAACCGCAGCGTGGAGCTGGCCAAAAAATACGGCGTGGAGCTGGAAGTGCTGTCCAGCCTGAATCCTGTGCCCGGCACGATTGTTAAGGAGGTTACGAGCGATATGGAAGGTATGCTGATCAAGGGTGTGGCAAAGGACACCGACGTGGCCGTTATTTCGATCCTGAACGTTCCGGACGTGCCCGGCATGTCCTTTAAGGTGTTCGGCGCGCTGGCCCAGAAAAACATCAACGTGGACATCATCCTGCAAAGCACCGGCCGGGACAATAACAAGGACCTGACCTTCACCGTGCCCCTGGGGGATGCGGACACCGCCCTGCGGGTGCTGAAGGAGAACCAGTTCCGCTTTGGCGGCGACGATATCACCGTGGACACCAGCTGCGCCAAGGTGAGCGTGGTGGGCGCCGGCATGAAGAGCAACCCCGGCATCGCCAGCAAGATGTTCGAAGCGCTGTTCGAGAGCAACGTGAACATCCGCATGATCTCCACCAGCGAGATCAAGATCAGCGTCATCATCGACGCCAAAGAGGCCGACCGTGCGGTGGAAGCCATCCACGACGCCTTTATCCACTAAGAAAAGAGCATCGGATCATGCCCCGTTTGCAGCGGCTTTTGCCTGCCGCAAACGGGGCTTTTTTGCATAAACGAGCCAAAAACGAGCCTGTTCACACAATGTTTGCAGGGATATGATTTACAGCATTTGTAAAAACGTGTATAATAACTATTTAGTTAATACTATGGAAAGACCCCGCAACCCCAAACCCCATGTATCCGCCGGGCAAAAGGTCTCATACGCCTCAAACCCGGAAAAATCCCACAGTTAGGAGTGTTCGACCCAATGCCAAACTATCCCCCCCGCCAAATGACCGAAGCCGAACGCCGCCGCCGGGCCGCCGCCCGGGCACGGCGCAAAAAGGAGATCCGCCGAAACCGGATCATCTTTGCGATCATCTGCCTGGCTTTGCTGGCGCTGATCGTTTTTGGCGTGGTCAAACTGGTGGGAATGTTCACCAAGGACGATGCCAGCACCAGCGGCTCCGGCTCGACGAGCATTTCCACCAGCCAGCAGGCTGACCCGGGCAGCACCAGCGTCGCCAGCGGCCCCGACTCCGCATCCAGTTCCGATGCGGCGGGCTCCACCTCGGCGGACTCTGGCAGCGCGGGCAGCGCTACCGGCACCGCCGTCACCAATGGTGACGGCGATGCCGACTGGCTGCTCACGTTGGTGAACAACAACGTAGCCCTGCCGGAAAACTGGGAGGACACGCTGGAGGTCAAAACGGCGGACACCAGCACCGGCAAGGAACTGGCCACCGTGGCCGCCGATGCCTTCATCAACATGAAAAACGCCGCCGCGGCGGACGGCATCGAGCTGATGCTCTGCTCGGGCTACCGCTCGGTGGAATACCAGACCGGCCTGTTCAACGACGAAAAGCAGAAGTGGCTGGACGAGGGCCTCTCCGAGCAGGAAGCCTACGACAAGGCCAAGACCGTGGTGGCGGTGCCGGGCTATTCCGAGCACAACTCCGGCCTTGCGGCGGACATCGTCACCCCTAAGCATCAGAACCTGGACGATGCCTTTGGCGATACCGATGCGGCCAAGTGGCTGTTTGAGCATGCGCCGGAATACGGCTTCATCCTCCGTTACCCTGAGAACAAGCAGGCCATCACCGGCATTATTTATGAACCCTGGCATTACCGCTATGTGGGCGTGGAAAACGCGAAAGCCATCACCGCCAGCGGCCTGTGCCTGGAAGAATACGTGGACCAGAACGTGCAAAAGGCCTGACGGCCCCGTTCCCGGCCCGAAAACACAAAAGGAGTACCGATGTTACAACGTGAACCCATTGCGCCGGGCGTGTTTCTCAACACCATCCCGGCGGATAAATTCAACCGCTGCCGCATCTCGCTGCATTTCCGCTTCCCCGCCAGCCGGGAAAAGGCCACCGACCAGGCCCTGCTGCCCCTGGTGCTGGAGCGGGGCTACAGCGCCTGCCCGGATATGACCCAGCTGTCCCGCAAGCTGGCCCGCCTGTACGGCGCGGCCCTCACGGTGGAGACCAGCATGCAGGGCGCCGACCGGGTGCTCAGCGTTTCCATCACCGGCATCAAGGATCAGTACGCTCTTTCCGGCGAAAACCTGACCGCCGAGTATGCGGCCATCGCCTTTGGCGTGGCCTTTGCGCCTTATTTTGAAAACGGCCTGTTCAGCAAAGAGGCGGTGGAGATCGAAAAGGCCACCCTGGCCCGCCAGCTGGAAAGCGAAGTGAACGACAAGCGCCTGTACTGCGTGCGGCAGGCCCGCCGCAAGTTCTTTGGCGATTCCCCCGCCGGAGTAGAGCGGGACGGCTACCTGGCCAATCTGCCCGCCGTCACCCCCGAGACCCTCACCGCCGCTTACTGGCAGATCCTCAAGACCGCCCAGCTGGACATCATCTGCCTGGGGGCGGATGCGGAGGCGGTGCGCCACGCGGCCCTGGAAAAGCTGGCCGCCGTGGAGCGCCAGCCTGCGCCCCTCGCTGGCTATCTGTTTATGCCCGCCCGGCCCGCCCAGCATTTCCGGGAGGAGATGGATCTGGTGCAGGCCAAGCTTTGCATGATGTTCACCTGGGACCAGTGCGTGGACCCGGCCCAGCTGAACGCTTTCCGCCTGGCCATGAGCGTGTTCGGCGGTTCCACCACCAGCCGTCTGTTCTTGAACGTGCGGGAAAAGCAGAGCCTGTGCTACTACTGCGGCAGCCGGTTCGTGTCGCCCACCGCCTTTATGATGGTGGACAGCGGCGTGGAGCCCGCCAATGCTGACCGGGCTGAAGCGGCCATTTTGAAGGAATTGCAGGATCTGGTGGACGGCCCCATCACGCCGGAAGAGCTGGAAAACAGCCGCCGCAGCCTGCTGAGCGGCCTGAGCAGCGTGGGCGACAGCCTGGCTGGCCTGGAAAACTGGTATTACACCGAGATCCTGCGGGGCGGCCAGGTGCACACCCCCGAACAGGCTGCTGAGGACCTGAACCGGGTGACGGCGGAGGACGTGCGCCGCATCCTGGCGGGATTTAGCCATTCGGTAAGTTATCTTGTGACCAAAAAGGAGGAGCCCACCCATGCAGAATGATCCCATGCAGGCGGTGCGCGCGGCTGTGGCCTGCGAGCGTGTCGTACTGGAAAACGGTCTGACCGTGCTGGTGCGGCCCATGCCCGGCTACAGCGGCGTGCACGCCATTTATGGCACCAAATTCGGCTCCATCGACCTGGATTTTAAAGTGGACGGCCAGCAGGTGAGCCTGCCCGCGGGCGTGGCCCACTTTTTGGAGCACAAAATGTTTGAGAGCGAGGACGGCGACGCCTTCGCAAAATTCGCCAAGACCGGTGCGGCGGCCAACGCCTACACCAGCTTTGACAAGACCTGCTACCTGTTCACCGCCACCCAGCAGGTGGACGAGAGCCTGGACATCCTCTTAAGCATGGTGAACGAGCCTTACTTTACCAAGGCCACCATCGACAAGGAGCAGGGGATCATCGGCCAGGAGATCAAGATGTATGACGACAGCCCGGACTGGCGGCTCATGACCGCTTTGTTCAGCTGCCTGTACCATGCCCATCCCATCCGCAACGACATCGCCGGTACTGTGGAGAGCATTGCCCAGATCACGCCGGAGATGCTGTACGCCTGCTGCAAGGGCTTTTACAACCCGGGCAACATGGTGCTGGCGGTGGCGGGCAACATCACCACCCAGCAGGTGCTGGACGCCTGCAAGCGGGCAAAGCTGCCCGCCCACAAGGCTGTGGTGGAGCGTGTCCAGCCGGAAGAGCCTCTCACCGTGGCCAAGCCCCGCATGGAGTTTTCCATGCAGCTGGCAAAGCCCTGCCTGGGCGTGGGCTTTAAGGAAGTGCCGGTGCAGGGGGCAAAGGCGGAGATCATCTGCGATATGCTCACCGAGCTGATCTGCGGCGGCATGACCAGCTTTTACCGCACCCTCTACGACCAGGGCCTGGTGAACCCCGGCTTTGGCGGCGAGTTTTTGGTGCTGGACGGCTGCTGCTGTTTCCTGTTCACCGGCGAGACCAGCCAGCCGGAACAGGTGCGCACCATGCTGCTGGAGGAGATCCAGCGGCTGCGCCGGGAAGGTGTGGACGAGGAGATCTTCACCCTGTGCAAAAACCAGACCTACGGCGAGATGCTGCAGGACCTGGAAAACATTGAGGACAGCGCCACCGCCCTGGCGGGCAGCTTCTTCCGGGGCCGTGCCCTCACCGAAGAGATCGAGGCGCTGGCCAGCGTGACCAAGGAAGAAGTGGACCAGGCGTTGCAGACCATGCTGCAGCCGGACCGCAGCGCCACGGTCATCATCTGGCCCAAGGAGGAGGGGGAAGCATGACGAATCTGGTGCAGTTCCCCGGCCTGGGGCTGGAATTTTCCATCGACCGGGTGGCCTTTACCATCGGCGGCCTGGATGTGTATTGGTACGGCATCCTCATCGCCTGCGGCCTGCTGCTGGCGCTGGCCTTCGCTTTCCACTATGCGGTGGACTTCGGCATCGACGCCGACCGTCTGGTGGACGTGGTGCTCATCGGCACCGTGTGCGGCGTGATCTGCGCCCGGGCCTATTACGTCATCTTTTCGCCGGTGCCCTATGAGACCCTGTGGGATATGATCGACATCCGCCAGGGCGGCCTTGCCATTTACGGCGGCATCATCGGCGCGGCGGTGTTCGGCGGCCTGGCCTGCAAATGGCGCAAGCTGCCCCTGTTCGCCACCTTCGATCTGGTGGCCATGGGCTTTCTCATCGGCCAGAGCATCGGCCGGTGGGGCAACTTTGTCAACCAGGAGGCCTTTGGCACCAACACCACCCTGCCCTGGGGCATGTACAGCGAGAGCACGGCCAACTACCTGAGCAGTTGGCAGGCCACCCTGGCCCAGGAGGGCGTGTTCGTAGACCCCAGCCTGCCGGTACACCCCACCTTTTTGTACGAGAGCCTCTGGTGCGCCGTGGGCTTCTTTGCCCTGTGGGCCTATATGAAAAAGCGCCGCTTTAACGGCGAGATCGCCCTGATGTACGCCGCCTGGTACGGCGCCGGCCGTTTCTGGATCGAGGGCCTGCGCACCGACTCGCTGATGATCCCCGGCGTGGGGCTGCGGGTCAGCCAGGTGGTGGCCCTGGTGAGCGTGGTGGCGGCAGTCATCGCCATCGTGCTGCTGCGGCGCAAGTTCAAGGACACCCCGCTGATGGTGACGCTGCCCATGAGCACCGCCACCGAGAAAAAGCTGCAAAAAGCCCGGGAAGAGTGGGAAGCCAAGGCCCCCAAGGGCAGCGCTTCGGCACTGCATCTGGAGCCCCGGAAGCTGCCCGCCAGCGCCCCCCACAAGGAATTTGCCGACGCCCAGAAAGAGCTGAAAGACCCGGACTGGGACGGCATGCTGCGGGAATTGATGGAGCTGGAAGCCGGCATGCAGGAGAGCGTGCGGCAGGAAAACGTCCGGTTTTCCCAGCTGCCGGTGGATGAGGACGAGACCGGCCACCGCAAGACCTCCCTCACCGAGGGACTGGACGAAAAAGAAAGCTGACCTGAACAAGGCTGCATCGTGCGCCGCCCTTCCGGCCAAAAGCGGGAGGCGGCGCGCTTTTTTAAAAAGGAGAGGATACATATGGCACAGATCATCAGCGGCAAGGCTCTGTCCGCCGCCATCAAAGAGAGGGCGACCCAGCAGGCCGTCCGGCTGCGGGGGCAGGGGATCGTGCCCTGCCTGGCGGTGATCCTGGTGGGAGACGACCCGGCCAGCGCCGTGTATGTGCGGGGCAAGGAAAAGGACTGCGCCGAGTGCGGCATCGAAAGCCGGATGATCCGCATGCCGGCGGATACCACCCAGGACGCCCTGCTGGCAGAGCTGGCCCAGCTGGCAGCGGACGACAGCGTCCACGGCATTCTGGTGCAGCTGCCGCTGCCCAGCCAGATCGACGAGCGGGCGGTGATCGAGGCCATCCCGCCCCAGAAAGATGTGGACGGCTTCACCCCGGTGAACGTGGGCCGGATGATGATCGGGGAGGAGTGCTTTCTGCCCTGCACCCCGGCGGGCTGCATCGAGATGCTGAAAAGCACCGGCCTGCCCATCGCCGGCAAAAAAGCGGTGGTGCTGGGCCGCAGCAACATCGTGGGCAAGCCCGCCGCCATGCTCTTGCTGCGGGAGGATGCCACCGTGACCATCTGCCACTCCCGCACGGAGGGCCTGGCGCAGATCTGCGCCGAGGCGGACATCCTGGTGGCGGCCATCGGCAAATCGAACTTTGTCACCGGGGAGATGATCAAGCCCGGGGCAGTGGTCATCGACGTGGGCATCAACCGGGATGAAACCGGCAAGCTGTGCGGTGATGTGGACTTTGCGGCGGCCAGCGAAAAAGCCGCTGCCATCACCCCGGTGCCCGGGGGCGTGGGCCTGATGACCCGGGCCATGCTGCTGGTGAACACCATCCAGGCGGCGGTGCGCCAGACCGGGGCGAAAATTTGAAAAATCGGCCCGAGATCGGCCTTGTTAAGCCAAATAGGGGCTTGCAATCCGCCGAAAGTTGTGGTATAGTAGTATAGCCGCATGGTTCGGGCATCAAAGAGGTGTGCAACATCCACCCGCCCACTAGTCCAGCGAGACTTATATAAGAGAGGCAAACACTATGTACGCAATCATTGTTACCGGTGGCAAGCAGTACCGGGTACAGGAAGGCGACGTGATCTTCGTTGAGAAGATGGACGTTGCGGAAGGTTCCAACGTGAACTTTGACTCCGTTCTGGCTGTTGGCAGCGAAGGCTCCGTCAAAGTGGGCACCCCCGTTGTTGAGGGCGCCAGCGTGGAAGCCAAGGTCGTGAAGAACGGCAAGGGCAAGAAGCTGAACATCATCACTTATCGTCCCAAGAAGGGCAGCGTGCGCCGCATGGGCCACCGTCAGCCCTACACTAAGGTCGAGATCACTGCCATCAAGGGCTAAAAACGGAGGTGTAAACTACTATGGCACATAAGAAAGGCGTAGGTTCTACTAAGAACGGTCGTGACTCTGAGTCCAAGCGTCTGGGCGTTAAGCGCGCCGACGGTCAGTTCGTTCTGGCCGGCAACATCCTGGTTCGTCAGCGTGGTACCCACATCCATCCCGGTGAGAACGTGGGCCGCGGCAGCGACGATACCCTGTTCGCTCTGGTGGACGGCCGCGTGAGCTTCGAGCGCGTGGGCCGTGACCGCAAGAAGGTCAGCGTAAAGCAGTAAGATGTTTTGAAAGCCCGGCTGCATAGCCGGGCTTTTTATGTCCCCGGGGCATATCAACATCAACAGGGCAGAAAACTGCCCTGCGGCCTGAAAAATACAAGGAGAAAAACTATGTCGATGTTTGTAGACGTGGCGAAGATCACCATCAAAGCAGGCAAAGGCGGCGACGGCGCGGTGAGCTTTCACCGGGAAAAGTTCGTGGCGGCCGGCGGCCCGGACGGCGGCGACGGCGGCCGGGGCGGCAACGTGGTGTTCGTAGCCGATGACAACCTGTCCACCCTGATGGACTTCCGCTATAAGCGCAAGTATGCCGCCCAGCCCGGCGAAAACGGCGGCGGTTCGCGCTGCACCGGCAAAAATGCCCCCGATCTGGTGATCCGGGTGCCCCGGGGCACCCTTGTGAAGGACGCGAACAGCGGCCTTTTGATGGCGGATATCTCCGGCGACGAGCCGGTGGTGGTGGCCAAGGGCGGCCGGGGCGGCTGGGGCAATACCCATTTTGCCACCCCCACCCGTCAGATCCCCAAATTCGCAAAGCCCGGCCTGCCCGGCGAGGAGTACGAGGTGCGCCTGGAGCTGAAGCTGATCGCTGACGTGGGCCTGATCGGCTTCCCCAACGTGGGTAAGTCCACCCTGATCAGCGTTATCAGCGCGGCGAAACCCAAGATCGCCAACTATCATTTTACCACCCTCAGCCCGGTGCTGGGCGTGGTGAAGGTGGGCCCGGAGCAGAGCTTCGTGGCCGCTGACATCCCCGGCCTGATCGAAGGCGCAAGCGAGGGCATCGGCCTGGGCCATGACTTTTTGCGCCATGTGGAGCGCTGCCGGTTGCTTTTGCATGTGGTGGATGTTTCCGGCTGCGAGGGCCGGGACCCCATCGAGGATTTTGAAAAGATCAACGCCGAGCTGCAGAACTTCAGCGCCGAGCTGGCCACCCGTCCCCAGATCGTGCTGGGCAACAAGTGCGACATCGCCACCCCCGAGCAGATCGAGCACTTTAAAGCCTATGTGGAGGAGAAGGGCCTGACCTTTATGCCCATCTCCGCCGCCACCAACCAGGGCCTGAAAAACCTGCCCGGCATTGTGTGGGACCGCTTGCAGCAGCTGCCCCCGGTGCAGGTGTTCGAGCCGGACTTCGTGCCCTATGCGGTGAACCCCAACGAGCGCACCTATACCATCGAAAAGACCGCCGACCACGAGTTCACCATCACCGCCCCCTGGCTGGAGCGCATTTTGGCGGGCAGCGACGTAGACGACTACGAGAGCCTGCAATACTTCCAGCGGCAGCTGGATGAAAGCGGCATCCTGCGGGATCTGGTGGCCCAGGGCGTGGAGGAAGAGGACACCATCAAGATCGGCGAGTACGAATTTGACTATATCTTCTAAGCGAAGGGCAGATGGACTATGTTGTTTGAATCCCATCCACAAGTGGATATTCACGAGCAGTCGCCGCTGAACCTGGCGTTCGTGGGCGATGGCGTGTTCGAGCTGCTGGTGCGCCAGCGCCTGGTGGAACGCACCCGGCTGGCCCCCGGCAAGCTGCACGCTGCCTGCGTGAAGTATGTATCCGCAAAGGGGCAGAACCGGGCTCTGGCCGTGCTGGAGCCCCATCTGACCGAACAGGAAGAAAACGTGCTGCGCCGAGGCAAAAACGCCAGCAAGGCCAGCGTGGCAAAACATGCCACGCCCCAGGAATACCGGGCTTCCACCGGGTTTGAAGCGCTGTTTGGCTGGTTGTATCTCACCGGCCAGACCCAGCGCATCCTGGAGCTGTTCGACCTGCTGTGGCAGGGGTATGATCCCCTGGCCCCCGAGGAAAACCAGTAAAAAAGGCTGAGGCCCGAAAAAACACATTTGTTTTTTCGCGGTCTCAGCCTTTTTGCGCCTTTCAAGCGGCCAGGGGCCGCCGGGCGGTTTACTTGCAGTTCTTGGCGTTGGAAGCGCCGGAGCGCTTGCCGTTCTTGGCGCCGCCGGAGGGGGTGCCTACAGCGTTCATGCCGGAAGAGGAACGCTCGTTCTTGGAGCTGTTCTGGGCGTTATTCTGGGCATTGTTCTTGCTGCTGTTCTTGGCGCTGTTTTTAGCGCTGTTCTGGATGCTGTTCTTGCTGCTGCGGTTTTCCATGATGAGTAAACTCTCCTTTCAAAATGAAACGGGCGGGGAAGGATCGTTGGTGCCCCCGGCCCTTCGCTGATAGTCTGCCCCGGCGGCCGGGGCGTTATGCAAAGGTGGTAGATGTTATTGAGCACAAACTATTTTGAAACACGGGAACGGGCGCTGCTGGGCAGCCGGTACGACGCCTATTATCAGGCCCCAAGCCAGCAGGCGGCCCGGGGCGTCACGGTGAACACCCTGCGCTGCACCCCCGAAGCGTTTTTGCGGCAGGCAGGGCTGGCGCTGCGGCCTTCGCCCTTCTGCCCGGAAGCCTTCGTGGTGGAAGAAGAGGAGTTCAAGCCCGGGCGGCACCCCTACCACCACGGCGGGGCCTTTTATTCCCAGGAACCTTCGGCCAGCGCCCCGGCGGCCCTGCTTGACGTGCGCCCCGGCATGAAGGTGCTGGATATGTGTGCCGCGCCCGGCGGCAAAAGCAGCCAGCTGGCGGCCGCTTTGCAGGGCCAGGGCCTGTTGGTCAGCAATGAATACATGCCCGACCGGGCACAGATCCTGCGCTCCAATCTGGAGCGGATGGGCGTTGCCAATGCCGTGGTGCTGAACAGCGACACCGCCGGCCTGGCAAAAGCCTTTCCCGGCTTTTTTGACCGGGTGCTGGTGGACGCACCCTGCTCCGGCGAGGGGATGTTCCGCAAGGAGCCCCAGGCTGTGGCCCAGCACAACGAGGGCTTGGTGCGCCAGTGCGCCGCCCTGGGGCGGGAGATCCTGGAAAACGCGACCCAGGTGCTGGCGCCGGGGGGCATTTTGGTCTACTCCACCTGCACTTTCGCCCCGGAGGAGGACGAAGGGCAGATCGGCGCGTTCCTGGCCCGCCATCCAGAGTTTGAGCTGCTGGAGATCGGCGGGGCCTTTGGCAGCCCCGGCGAGGAAAACCGCTGCGGCGAGCACCCCTTTGACGTGAGCCTGGTGCGGCGCATCTGGCCGTTCCAGGGCGGGGAGGGCCACTTTATGGCAAAGCTGCGGAAAAGGGATGGAGAGCCCGCCCGGCCCTTCAAACCGGGAAAGCTCGCCAAGCCCTGCAAGGAGTGGCTGGAATTTGCAGGCCAGTATTTTCCGGCGCTGGCCCAGCGGCCGCTTCAAAAGGCGGGGGACCTGCTGCTGATCGACCCCGAAACGCCGCTGCCGCCCCACAAGCTGCGCATCCTGCGCCAGGGCGTGGCCGCCGGAACGGTGCAGAAAGGCCGCTTTGTGCCGGCACACCACCTGTTCACTGCCTTTGGCCACCAGTGTGAAAACCAGGAGCGCCTGACCCTGGACGATCCCCGCACCGCCGCCTGGCTGCGGGGGGAGGAGATCCCGGCGGTGAGCGCCCGCAACGGCTGGTGCTGCGTGCTGGTGGACGGTTTTTCCCTGGGTGCGGGCAAGGTGAGCGGGGGAAAGGTGAAAAATCACTACCCCAAAGCCCTGCGCAACCTGAAATAAAGCCGCATTTGTGCGGCAAGACTTGCCAGAAGCCGTGTGTTTGTGTTAAAATTATTTAGTTACAGTATATCGCTCGGGCACCGACCCTGAGCCCGGCATAAAATAGGAGGAAACTTTCCATGTCTGGACATAGCAAATGGAACAACATTAAGCGCAAAAAGGAAAAGACCGACGGCCAGAAGGCCAAGCTGTTCACCAAGGTGGGCCGTGAGATCGGCGTTGCCGTGCGCATGGGCGGTGCGGACCCTGCCAGCAATGGCAAGCTGCGCGACCTGATCGCCAAGGCCAAGAGCCTGAACGTGCCCAACGACAACATCCAGCGCATCATCAAGCGGGCCGAGGGCGGCGAAAAGGACAACTACGAATCCATCACCTACGAAGGCTACGGCCCCTGCGGCATTGCCATGATGGTGGAGACCCTCACCGACAACCGCAACCGCACCGCGGCCAACCTGCGCCACTACTTTGATAAGTTCGGCGGCAACCTGGGCAACATGGGCTGCGTGAGCTTCCTGTTCACCCAGAAGGGCGTCATCGTGCTGGACGGCGAGGGCCTGGACGAGGAGAAGGTCATGGAGGACTGCTTCGAGGCTGGCGCCGAGGACTTCGACATGGGTGACGACGTGGTGGAAGTGACCACCGATCCCGGCTCCTTCTCCGCCGTGCGTCAGGCACTGGAAGATAAGGGCTACACCTTCATCTCTGCCGATGTGGCCATGGTGCCCTCCACCACCTCCGCCATCACCGACGAGGACAACCAGAAGCTGATGACCAAGCTGCTGGATGCCCTGGAGGATGACGACGACGTGCAGAACGTCTGGCACAACCTGGAAAACGAAGAGGACCTGGACCGCTGATCGGCGGCCGGACTCACTTGCGCATTTGCAAAACGCCGCCCTGTATCCAGGGTGGCGTTTTTTGCGTCCGTAAAACCACAATATCCGGTATACTGCCCGGCAGATACTGCTAAAATAAAGGGAGGCGGTTTGCTTTTTCACCCGGCCCATGCTATAATAAAACCGTACAAATCAGCTGGCCCTTTTTTGTGCAAAAATGCGGCCGCTGATCAAATCGACCAACGAGCCATTCGGCGGGCGAGGCAAGCGCACCGCAGTACGAATGGCTTTTTATCTCATACAGAAAGCCAAAAGGAGGCTGTGACCGATGGCCGAGACCATCCTGTGCCCATACTGCGGTTCCCGCGTGGATCTGGGCGCCCAAAGCTGCCCTTACTGCGATAAAAACCTGCAAAACATCAACCCGCCGGGCACGTTGCCCTTTGCCTCGCTGCTGGCCCGCCGCTACACGATAGGCCGCCACAAGGCCACCGATGGAGAGGGAATCACCTACGAAGCCCTGGAGAACAATAGCGGCATTCATGTGACCATCAAGGAATATTTTCCCGTGACCCTGAGCAGCGGGCGGGACGAACAGGGCCTGGTGCTGCCCAAAGAGGGCAGGGAAGTGCTGTTCAAAACCACCCGCATGGACTTTGCGGACCTGTACCGGAGCATCCTGCGCATCACCCCGGCCACCGGTCTTGCGGCAGTGCTGGATGTGGTGGAGGAAAACAACACCGTTTACGCGGTGCTGGAAGAGGTGCAGGGAGAGACTTTGAGCCGCTATCTGGAACAGCACACCCAAAACATGGACCCCGCCCAGGCCCGCAGCCTGTTACAGCCCATTATGGAGGGCGTGGCCGCCATGCACAAAGCGGGCCTGGTGCATCGGGGCATCTGCCCGGACAACATCATCCTCACCGGCGGCGGGGCCGCCCGGCTGTGCGGTTACGCCACCCTGGGCCTGCGCACCGAAGGCAGCGAGCTGAAAAACCAGCTGTACGAGGGCTATTCCGCCCCGGAACAGTATTCCGCTGCGGAATTTGAGGGCCGCTATACCGACGTGTACGGCCTTGCGGCGGTGTTTTACCGGCTGCTCACCGGCCAGACCCCGGTGCCCGCGCCCCAGCGCCGTGTCACCGACAGCCTGATGCCCGCCCGCCGGTTGGAGCCGGAGGTGCCGGGCTATATGTCCTCGGTGCTGCTGGCGGCCATGCGCATGGACCCGGGCAGCCGTATCCAGAACGTGCCGGAGCTGATGGGCGCTCTCACCAGCCAGCGGGCGGCGGATACCATCACCCAGCCGCCTTCGCCGCCGGAACCGGAGGAGCGGCGGGAGCACATCAGCACCCGCACCCTGTTTGCCGGGTCGCTTTTGGTGATCGCCGTGCTGTTTTTGCTGCTGATGTGGAGCCTGCTGCGGCCCGGCAGCGAGCCGCAGGCTCCTTCCAGCACCAGCACGCCCCCCGTTTCCACCGTGGAAGAGCTGGTGATCCCCAATGTGGTGGGGCTGCCCTATTCTCAGGTGCAGACGGACAGCGAGTATTCCGCCCAGTTCCGTTTCTCCATTGCCGGGCAGGAGTACAGCTCGGAATATGAGGAGGGCGTCATCATCGACCAGACGCCCCAGGCGGGCACCAACACCAGTGAGACCTATCCGGTCATCAGCGTGATCGTGAGCATGGGGCCGGAGCTGGTGGAAATGCCCAACGTGAACGGCTTTACCCAGGAAGCCGCCCAGCGGGAATTGGAGGAAAAGCACATCAAGGCCAGCTTTTCCATGATCGACAACAACGGCGAATATGCCAGCGGCTGCGTGGCCTACACCGACCCGGTGGCCGGTACCGAGATCGACACGGGCACCACCACGGTGAATGTGTATATCGCCCGGGAGCGGGACATTCCTCAGGTGCCGGATCCCACGCCGGAACCGACCCCCGCGCCTACCCCGGAGCCCACGCCTACACCCACCCCCACCCCGCTGGCATCCAGTACGCCGCCTGTGGGATAACGCGGCGTTTTGCATCAAAAAGAGCCGCTTTCCTATTGACCGAGTTCGGATCGCAGGAAAGCGGCTTTTTTGTATGCCCACAAAACAAAAAATCCCCCGCCCGAAAGGGCAGGGGAAGGGTGCAACGATCAGTCGCTCACGTAGGGCATCAGGGCAACGTGACGGGCGCGTTTGATAGCGACGGTCAGTTCACGCTGATGGAACGCGCAGGTACCGGTCACGCGGCGGGGAATGATCTTCGCACGCTCGCTGACGTACTTGCGCAGACGAGCAACATCCTTGTAGTCGATGTGCTCAACGCGATCTACGCAAAAGCTGCAAACCTTTTTACGGCCGCGGCGCATGGGGCGCTGAGGACGGCCTTCGGTTCTCTCAAAAGCCATAGCTAAGTTACCTCCTGTTAGAATCGATTCTTGTTAGAAAGGAAGATCCTCGCCATCGTCGATCACAGCAAAATCGTCATTGCTGCCGGCGGAATAGGTGGGGGCCGCCTCCATCGCTGCAGGGGCCTCGCGAGTAAATTCCTGGCGGGCGCTGGTGTAAGCACCACCGTTGCCGCTGTTGCTCTTGCCGCCGGCGAAGTTCACGTTGTTTGCAACGATCTCAAACGCCTTGCGGTTGTTGCCGTTCTTGTCCTGATAGCTGCGGGTCTGGATGCTGCCGTCAACGGCGATCAAGGACCCTTTCTGGAAATAACGGCACACAAACTCCGCCGTGGAACGCCACGCCACAATGTCGATAAAATCGGCCTGGCGCTGTTCGCCCTGACGAACGAAGCTGCGATCAACAGCAATGGTAAAGGTGGTCACGCTAACGCCCTGGGGGGTGTGGCGCAGTTCAGGGTCGGCCACCAGCCGGCCCATCAAAGCTACAACATTCAGCATTAAAATGCCTCCTTATTCAGCCTCGGCCACGATCATCGTGCGCATAACGCCGTCGGTGATCTTGTAAACGCGATCCAGCTCGGCGGGGAAAGAGGGCTCACTGGTGAACTTGATCACAGTGTAGATGCCTTCTTCCTCGTCGTTGATGGGATAAGCCAGACGGCGCTTGCCCCACTCGTCAACAGAATCGATGGTACCATTGGCCTCGATCAGGCTCTTAAACTTACCAACCAGAGCGGCGGTAGCCTCCTCATCGAGAGCGGCGCTGGTAACCAGCATGGTCTCGTACTTTGCCATTTCTGTGCACCTCCTTTTGGACTTATGGCCCCTTAACGGGGCAAGGATAGCCGCCTTTCACAAGGCAGCAATTCATTATATCAAATATAACGAGATGCTGTCAACCCTTTTTCACACCTTTTTGGTAAAAATAGTTTTGACGGCGTTTGAAAAATATGATACCATAAAAACCGAAAAAAGCAAAGCCCGCCGGGGCTTTGCGGAAAGAGAAATTTTTGCAGTATCAGTGGGGAAGGAACATGCGAAAAAACACAAAACGATTGCTGGCCGGCGTGCTCACCGGCCTGGCGCTTACCGGGTGCAGCGCCGCGCCGCCCCAGGCCAGCAAGCAAGCCTATCTTTCGTTTTTGGGCACGCGGGATGACGCGGACTGCATCCTTCTGCGGTCCGGCGCCAGCAGCGTGATGATCGACACCGGGGAAGCCGTGGATTCGGACCATATGCTGGCCTGGCTGGAGGAGCAGAACGTGACCCGGCTGGACTGCCTCATCCTCACCCACCCGGATAAGGATCACATCGGCGGGGTGCCCGCCCTGCTGGAACAGGTGGAGGTGGCTCAGGCGCTGCAGCCAGACTACCGGGGCGAGAACGAGCGCAACGACCAGATGCAGCAGCTGCTGCGGGAGAAAGGCGTCCCCACCATGCGGGTGCAGACCGAGCTGGAACTGGAATACGGTGAGCTTTCGGTGCGGGTGCTGCCGCCCCAGAAAGAGACCTACAAAGGGGAGAACAACTATTCCCTGGCGGCGGTGGTCACCCACGGCCAGGTGGAGATGGTGTTCACCGGAGATGCCCAGAAAAAGCGCACCAAAGAGCTGCTGGAACAGCAGCTGCCCAGCGGGGCAGATCTGCTGAAGCTGCCTCATCACGGCC
Organism: uncultured Oscillospiraceae bacterium; assembly: GCA_949291395.1. Classification (GTDB taxonomy): domain Bacteria; phylum Bacillota; class Clostridia; order Oscillospirales; family Ruminococcaceae; genus Allofournierella. Next base: position 21,734 of record CASEVW010000059.1, read on the forward strand.
GGGCCAACAGCCAGAGCGCCGCGTTGATCCAGCACACCCAACCCCAGATCGCAGTGGTCACCGCCAGCGAGGCGGAAGAAGAGGTGGCTCAGGCCCTTGCAGAGGCGGGGGCGGAGGTCTATTACAGTAGGGGAGAGGACCTGTATTTTGTCAGCGACGGCAGTTCCTTGACCCTGACCGAACAAAAGCCCCTGGAAGCCCAAAGCGATCAGGCGGCCTGAACCCCATTCCAACCAAACCAAAAAGCCGCCCGGCGGGCCTGCGTTTTGTCAAACGCAACGGCCAGCCGGGCGGCTTTTATTTTGACGTAAGATCACAGAGTCTTGGCGATCTCTTTCAGGTAGGCGCGGAAGTCCTCGCCGATCTCAGGGTGTTTCAGGGCGGTCTCCACGTGGGCCTTCATGATGCCCAGCTTGTTGCCCATGTCGTACCGGGTGCCGGTGTAGTCCACACCCACCATGCCGTCACGGCGGGCGATCTCCATCATGGCGTCGGTCAGCTGGATCTCACCGCCCGCACCGGGCTTGGTGCGCTCCAGGATGTCGTAGATCTCGCTGGTCAGCAGGGTGCGGCCCAGGATGCTGAACAGGCTCATCTCCTGGCCGGGCGCGGGCTTTTCGATCATGTCGGTCACGTTGTAGTGGTTTTCGCCCAGGTGTTCCACCTGCAAAGAGGAGTATTTGCGGATGTCCTCGGGGGACACTTCCTTGATGGCCAGGGCGCACTTGCCGTATTTTTCGTAAGCGCGGATCAGCTGGGCGGCGGCGGGGTCTTCGCCGATGATCACGTCATCGCCGTACATCACCACAAAGGGCTCGTCGCCGGTGAAGGTCTTCGCCATGGATACCGCATGGCCAAGGCCCCGGGTCTCTTTCTGGCGCACAAAGTAGATGTTGGCCAAGCCGGCGATGCCAAGGCATTCCTCCAGCATTTTTTCCTTGCCGGGCTTGGAAAGGGCGGCCTCCAGCTCGGGGCTGCGGTCAAAGTGATCCTCAATGATGCTCTTGTTGCGGCCCAGGATGATCAGGATATCCTCGATGCCGGCCCGCACTGCTTCCTCCACGATGTACTGGATGGCGGGTTTGTCCACGATGGGCAGCATCTCTTTGGGCATTGCCTTGGTGGCGGGCAGCACACGGGTGCCCAGACCGGCAGCCGGGATGACTGCTTTGCGCACTTTTTTCAATTCTGCCATGGTTTGTATTCCTTCCTTTATCACATTTTACCGTCTGTGCAGCAGACGGGATCAAAGCATGGTTTGCAGCATCGGCCACATCGCCGCAGAAACGAGGATGTAGTACAGCACGAACACCAGCACCAGGCTGAGCACCAGGGCCAGCACGCTCACGCCGCCCGCCTTTACCAACGCCACCGCCCGGTCCTGGGGCTCCAGCGGGGTCTCCAGCACCTTGTGGATGCGCTGGGCGCCGATCTTGCGGTAAAAATACAAGGCGAACATGCCCCGCAGGAACATGAGCACCAGGCTCAGGCCGTTGCACAGCACCGAGAAAAAGCCGAGCAGCTGGGGGTCGATGCCAGATGCCAGGGGATGCTCCGCCAGCACCATGATCTGCAAAAAGGTGGGGATGGCCAATGCCAGTTCGGCAGCCAAAAAGGCCGCGGCGGGCGCCCACATCTTCCGGTAGAAAAAGTAAAAAGACCCGAAGAAGAAGGCGGAAAAGCTGGCGCTGATCTTGCGGCCGGTGGCCTGCATGCCTTTAAAATTCATTAAATAATAGGAGGCGTTCCGGCCCAAAAAGCTGGCCCAGTCGCTGGCTTTGATCCCGTCCAGCGTCTCACCCGGGGAAAGCTGCAGCCCGGCGGGCAGGAATGCGTTTTGGAAGGGCGAAAAGGCGTCCTCGCCATCGCCGGAAGGCATACCGGGCATCTGATCATAGCCGGGCTGCTGGCTGGCGGCAGGGCCCTGGGGGGCGGCGCCGCTCAAGGGCGCACCGCAGTTTTCGCAAAACAGGCCGGTGGCCGGGTTGGGCGCGCCGCACGCCGGGCAG
>CASEVW010000060.1 GCA_949291395.1 uncultured Oscillospiraceae bacterium
ATCACCAGCGTGGAGAATAAGATGTACCAGAACGCCAGGTGCACCACAAGGCCGCTGGCGGGAAAGATGCCCAGCAGCACGCCGAAGCTGACGGCAATGGCCTTGCCGCCGTGGCCGTGGGCAAAGGGGGAAAAGGCGTGGCCTGCCACCGGCCCGGCCAGCACCAGCGCCATCACCGGCGCACCGAGGGGAAGATACTGCCGGGCCAGGTACACCGGCAAAAAGCCCTTGCCGATGTCGCACACAAGGCAGACGGTGCCCAGCACCGGCCCTGCCAGGGCGAAGGCGTTGGCCGCGCCGGGGTTGTGGTCCTGGGCGCGGGTCACGTCCACCCCTTTGAACAGCCGGGGCAGCAGGGCACTGAACAAAATGCTGCCGGACAAAAAGCCGAGAAGCGCAAAAAACAGCCCGGTCATACCATCACCGCCTCTCCCAAAAGTTCCTGCACCAGGGCGCAGATCCTGCCGGCGGCATCCGGCTCGATGACCTGGCGCTGAGCGTTCTGCATGGCCCGGGCGGTGTCCTCGTCGGTGCACAGCAGCCGGGCCGCCTGGGCCTGGGCCCAGGTGCTTTGAGGGGCAAAGGCCAGCCCCCGGCTGACGAAGAAGTCCTGGTTCCGGGTCTCGCAGCCGGGGATGGCATTGCGGAACACGATGGGGGTGCCCATCACGGCGGCCTCGGTGCTGCTTAGACCGCCGGGCTTTGTGATCACCACGTTGACCGCCCGCAAAAACAGGGGGATGCGGTGCTCAAAGCCCAGCAGCGTCACGTCCTCCCGTTTGCCGAACTTGTGGGTCAGCCGGTCCAGGGCCTTTTCGTTGGAGCCGCACACCGCCACGATGTGGGGCGCAAAGCGCTTGTGGCCCAGCAGCGCTGGGATCAGGTCTTCCATGCTGCCGTGGCCCATGCTGCCGCCCAGCAGCAGCACCACCGGCCCGGTTTGGGGCAGGCCCAGCTGCTGGCGGGCTTCCAGCCGGGTGAGGGGCGTATGGCAGGCCCCGCTCACCGGGATGCCGATGGGGGTGATGCGCCCGGGGGTCACGCCGTGGTCCAGAAATTCCGCCCGCAGCGCCGGGTGAGGGATGACCATGCGGTCGCACTCCACCTCTTCCCAAAAGGGGATGCAGGTGTAATCGGTGCAGACGGACACAAAGGGGATGGGCAGCTCGCCCCGGCGGCGCAGCACGGTGAGGGCCTGGGAGGGGAAGATGTGGGTGGCCACCACCGCGTCGTAGGGGCAGCGGGCCAGCTCTTTGCGCAGAAAGCGCACCATGGCCTGGTTCACATAGTAGACCGGGGAATGGCGGCGGGGGCTGCTCACCGCCGTGCCCGCTTTGTACAGCGCCTGGAACAGGCCGGGGGCATGGTTCACCGTGGAAACATACACGTCGCTCACGCGGCGGGAAACGTTTTCGCTGGCCAGAGCCAGGTAATCCACCAGCCGGAACGCGTGGCCCTGGCGGCGCAGCTCTTCGCCAATGGCCCGGGCGGCGGCGTTGTGCCCGCCGCCGGTATTGCAGGAAAGGATCAAAACATTCATGGGGCAATGTCCTCCTTGTGTCAGCTGCGCAGGAAAAGCGGTAGCGGTGTTTTGGTCCCGTCAGGGAGAGCCAATATATCATGCTCTATTTTACACCTTTTTGCACAGGAAAGAAACACACAAAACACAGGAAGTGTAAACGAAAAGCCGAGCCCGACAAACCGGGCCCGGCTTTGATTCACAAAAAGGAATCAGCGCAGCATGGCGCTTTGGTTCACCACGGCCGAGCTGTACAAAAACAGCACGTCCTGATCGGTGAAGGTCACATACTGGGGCACAAGGCCGCTGACCATATAGCGGATGTCCACCAGGGTGATGGTGCGGTAGCTTTCGCACAAAAGGGGCGCGAGGCTGCTGGTGAAGGAATCCCGAAAGACCACCAGTGAGCGGTCGGTGGCGGCGCTGGGGTTTTCGATGGTCACCAGCGGGGTGGCGCCGGACAGAAATACATCATAAGGGTTGTTTGTCTCCAGCCGGGGCAGGTCGTACACGGTGGTCACCTCCGGGTACTGGAAATTGTCCACCTGGGCGGTGTCGGTGGCCGGACTGGTCAGCCAGACCAGGGTCTCAGACTCCGGGGTGCCGGTGATATATTTGCCGTAGCTGCCCACAAAGGGGTCCAGGGTGTGGGCCTGCCAGCCGGAACAGTCCGCCGTAAAGCCCATGGCCGCCCCCAGCTTGTCCAGCACCGGCTGCAGGGCCTCCTGCCGCCAGTGGCCGTCGGTCTTATAATAGCTTTCCAGGGTGAGGGCGTCCCGCAAATCGATGTTCACAAATTCCTCCGGCAGGGCCTGGCGCACCTGTTCTTCCAGGGCGTCCTGGTCCAGCACCGGCCAGCCCTCATCCGGCAGATAATAGGATTTGTCCGGGATGATGGCGTAATAGACCTGGTTTTCCGGGGTGAACAGATCGTCCTTCAGCTTTATCAGCTTGCGGGCGAACCCCTGCACGCTGGTCTCGTTCAGCGCGCCGGGGTACTGCACCCAGTAGCCGTTTTGCGGATACATGCCGTTTTCATCCGGCTGATGCCGGGCGGCTGTGCCAGCCCGGAAAAGCCCGAACAGAGCCGCCGCCAGCAAAGCGGCGGCCGCAAGGCTCACGGTGACAGGTTTAGCCCGCAACGATCGCACCACCCTGATCGCCGACAGGTTCCGGAGCGCCGTCATTAAGGACCTCGTCTTTCACAACGGTCACAGCGTCCTCACCAAACTGGGCCTTGAAGTTGTCGCTGATGGACTGGGCCAGGTCGTTAAAGCTCATCACCAGCAGCACGGTGTCGCCGGAATGCTCCACGATCACCCGCTCGGCGCCCACGCAGATCCACTTGTTGGGGTTGGCGTTTTCCGCAATGGCGGCGGCCAGCTCGGCGGCCTTTTCCTCGCTCTCGGCCTTCACCAGGCAGACGGAGTGGGCCTGGGCGCTGATGGCGGCCTCGGCGCAGATACCCTCCACATACTGGTCACGGGTCACGCCCAGGTTGTACTCGGAGTTCTCCTCGGTGATGGGCATGTATTTGCTGCCGTCCTCGGTGGGCATCAGCATGGGCATCTCATCCTCGGGGATGCCCTCGAACAGGGCGTCCATCAGGGTGTCCAGCTCGCTGGCGGAAGCGGTGTCAGAGGCAGCGCTGGAAGCCTGGGAAGAAGAGCTGGCAGCAGAGGAAGAGCTGGCCGCCTGGGAAGAGGCAGGGGCGGAAGAAACGCTGGAAGAGCCGGAAGCAGAAGAACCGCAGGCGGCCAGAGAAGCGGCCATCACAACAGCGGCCAGAAGGATAGCAAGTTTTTTCATAATAGTGATCTCCTTTTTCATGTGGGGATTTTGATCGTTTTTGGCGTTAGTATTCCCGCAAAAACATGGGTTTACCCGCCGGGCCGGGGCCGGTGCTAAAAGGCCCTGGCGCACAAAATACAAAACAACAAGGGATATTATTGCAAAAAAAGAAAAAAATCGCAACTTCTATGGTATAATCAATTTAATAGGGTCGTGCTAAACAGCTAAAGTGCTGCCGGGCGGCCGTTTTGCTAAAGAGGGAGGGGATAGGCTGTGCGCCTGTCAGAAGTATTCAAACAAAAGGAATGTGTGTTTTCCATCGAGGTCTTTCCGCCCAAAAAGGACGGCGCGGGCCCGGAAAGCCTGTATCCGGCGCTGGAGCAGCTGGCCAAGCTGTCGCCGGATTACATCAGCGTGACCTACGGGGCAGGCGGCGGCAAGGCGGGCCTGTCCACCGTGCAGATCGCCCGGCATTTAAAGCAGGAACTGGGGGTGGAGCCGCTGGCCCATCTGACCTGCGTGAACTCCACCCGCCAGCAGGTGGGCCAGGTGATCGAAGCCCTGGAAGAGGCCGGCATCGAGAACCTGCTGGCGCTGCGGGGCGACCGCAGCCCGGATGCAGAGCCCAGCACCGACTTTGCCCACGCCAGCGAGCTTGCGTCATACATCAAAAGCGCCGGGGACTTTTACCTGGCGGGGGCCTGCTATCCGGAAGGCCATGTGGAAAGCGAGAGCCTGCGCCAGGACGTGGAAAACCTGAAATATAAGCTGGATGCGGGGGTGGAGCATCTGGTCACCCAGCTGTTTTTTGACAACAACCGCTACTACCGCTTCATGAACCTGGTGCGCAAAAGCGGCATCCAGGTGCCGGTGCAGGCGGGCGTGATGCCCATCGTGTCCGCCCGGCAGGTGCGGCGCACCGTGGCCCTGAGCAGCGCCAGTCTGCCCCCGGCTTTCACCAAGATGCTCAGCCGGTATGACCAGGACGAAAAGGCCCTGTTCGATGCCGGCATCGACTATGCCATCCGCCAGCTGCGGGATCTGATCGAGGGCGGCGCCGACGGCGTGCACCTGTACGCCATGAACAACCCGGAGGTAGCCCGGCGGGTGTACGAGGGCATCCGGGATCTGCTGCCGGAGGCGAAGGCATGATCCGGCCGCTGCCGCCCGCCCTGGACCGGGCCGAGGCGCTGCGGTACATCGGCATGGCGGGCCAGCCGGTGCCGCCCGCCGTGGAACAGCTGCTGGACAAGGCTGCCGAAGAGCTGTGGCG
>CASEVW010000061.1 GCA_949291395.1 uncultured Oscillospiraceae bacterium
GGTCACCGCCGGCTCCGGGGTAGCGGAGGGTTCCGGGCTGGCCGCCGGCTCCGGCGTGGCGGAAGGCTCGGGGCTGGCGGTCACCTCCGGCGTAGCAGAGGGTTCCGGGCTTACCGTGGCTTCCGGCATGTCAGACGCAGCCGGAAGGGACGTGTCGCCGTCCTCCGGCGGCTGTTCCTGCACCACGCTGGCGGGGGCTTGTGCCGCAAGGCTGGACGAGTCCAGCGCGAACGCCCCCAGCGTAAAAGTATTCAGCAAAACCGATGCGGCAACCAGCACGCTCAGCGCGCCTGCCAGACCTCTTTTTCGCATTGTTTGAGCCTCCTGATCTATTTTGCATTTTAATAATAAGCAATGGTCACGAACGTGCGGGCCGGTCCTCCGGGTGCGCCGGGGCCGCCGCGTATTCCACCTGGGGGCGGAAAAACAGCAGGCCTTTCACCATGCTGCTCAGCAGCACTGCCATGCGCCGGGCCTTGTGGTCTTTCGCCTGGGTGAGAATGCGCAGCAGGTTCAACCCGCATTTTGCAAAATAATAGGCCAGCCCCTTCACGCCCTCTTTGCGGTAGGTGTAGCTCTCGTTGCGGAAGGCGTAGCGGTACCGGTCGATGCGTTCCGGCACATCCAGGGCAATGCTGGAGCCGGTGTTGTGCTGCATCATGTGGATCACGATGCTTTTGCCCGCCAGGTAGCAGGGCAGCCCCTGGCGCACCGTCAGGCGGCGGGTGTATTCGATGTCGTCGCCCCAGATGAAAAATTCCTTGATGGGCAGCCCCGCCTGGCACACCACCTTGGCCGGAAAAAACAGCGACACGAAGGTGGCCTGTTCCACCTGGATGATGCCGTGCTGCAACAGCTCCACATGCTCATAAAAGCTCTTTTTGATCTTCTGGCGGTTCATGCGGCACTCTTTGCCGTCCTTCCAGAGCACCGTGCTGGACAAAAAGCCGTACTCCCCGCCCAGGTGCTCGTGGGCCGCCCACAGCTGGGCCAGAGCGTCCGGCTGGGGCAGGGTGTCGTCGTCCATGATCCAGATGTAGTCGTATCCGGCCTCCACCGCCCAGCGCATGCCGAAGTTGAAGCCCCCTGCGCCGCCCAGGTTCTGCCCGGTGCTGCGGTAGCGCACCTGGTTTTGGAACCGCTGCTCCACCGCAAGGGCCGTGCCGTCGGTGCTGGCGTTGTCCACCACCAGCACGTCGCACCGTGCGCCCTGCTGGTCCAGGATGTGCTGGATGCACTGCATCAGCAGCTCTTTTCGGTTGTAGGTGACGATCACCGCGGCAATGTTTGCTTGCATAGGCACTCCTTACCTGATCTTGCTCCCGCCGCGGAAGCGGGGCAGCTTTGGGCCAGATAAAAACGCTGTGCAAAATGGTAAGCAATGCGCTTTGGCCACAGTTTTCCATGATATGAAACATTCTAATGATACCGCATTTTTCGCTTTTTTTCAATGTGATCAGGGAATTTTAGGCCAATTCCGGCCATTTTGGCAAAAATTTACGGTTTGGATACAATATCGTTGCAGCAGAACATTTTTTTGGCGTTTTTCTTGGCGGTGCGCAGGCTTTTGTGGGCGCAAAAAAGCGGCCCTTCCGATATGGAATGGCCGCTGAAGACCGTTTGTAAACAGGAAAAACTGCCGGTTCCGTCACCTATTCACTCTTCCCTCTTACGTATCCCTTTCGCTTCGGCGCTCCATGGCCAGTTCCTGGCCGTTGAAGGTGACCCTGTCCACCTGGTCCAGGTCGATGATCTCGGTGAAGATGCTGGTCATGGTCACCTCTTCGCCGGTCACCGAAGTGGAACAGCTGCCCACTTCCAGCTCGGTGCCGTCCTGCATCCAGATGCGCACCTCCGGGGGCTCGCCCCAGTCCATTTCGCCGCTGCCGGTGATGGTGAGGGCCACCGGGGAGACCTTTACCATCTCCACCGTCCAGCCGCCCATGTCTTCTTCCACCGGGCAGGTGAGTTTCTCGTCCACCCGCTCCAGCTTGAAGGTGGTGAACCACTGCCCCTGAGTCAGGTGGTCGTAGGTGGTGCCGCTGTAGAGCAGCTCCATTTCCGCCGCCGAAGCGTCATCCGGCAGCAGCATCACATATTCATAGGCGGGGGATGAATAGAGGGTATCGCTGAGGTGGTTGATCTCGCCGATGCCCAGCTGGGCCACCGGCAGATCCAGCACGGTGCCCTCCTTGTCCCGCAGGCTGAAAGCGATGCTGTTCACGCCGCCCATCACGCTGTCGGCGGAATACTGGACATGCACCTGGTCCCCGATCTGGGCGGCCGCCGTGATGCGGGCCCAGTCCACGCCGGGGATGGCCACGCTCTCGGGCCAGGCGGTCAGCAGCGGGATGCCTCCGGTGTCCACCAACTGGTCCAGCCGATCCATGTCCTGCTGGTCCGACGCGCCCACCATGGTCTCCCGCACCTGCCCCTCGGCGGGGGGCGCATACTCCGCCGCCGGGCCGCTGGCGATCAGCTGACCCAGGGTGTAGCCGGTGGGCGCGTCGCTCACGTAGTGTTCGCCCCCCAGCACCGAGCCCACGGTGATGTTGATCTTATCGCTGCCAAGGCCGCTGCCCGTACCCTCCAGCCGCAGCACCGCCGTATCGGTGGCGGCATCGTAGCGCACCAGGGTGTTGGAGGCAAAGCTGTACTCGCTGCTGATGGTGCAGTCCCACAGGCGCACGGTATCGCCCACACGGCCCTGGCCGGTGGTGTCCTGCATGCTGAGGAATGCCACCGCCACGTCGCCATCGTTCACAGCGCCCAGCACCTCCATGCGGATGCCCTGGTCCTCGCTCACC
>CASEVW010000062.1 GCA_949291395.1 uncultured Oscillospiraceae bacterium
AAGCCGAGGCCGGGCAAGGAAGCTTTGCCTGCGGACTGACGATTTTGTGTAACTGACAGCGTCAGAGCTCCTAGCTAACCATACAGGGTAGCGTCGTCGCTCTTCCTTGCATTTACAGCAAAATCGCCGGGCCGCAGGTGCATAGCAGCCCTGGCCCTCGTTTTTGAGAGCAAAACAGATGAAAAGGGGTGCCCCAATACTTGGTGTATTGGGACACCCCTTTGAGTTTGTTAGGCTCCAAAAACGTAAGCCAGGGCCAAAGTTTCCTTACTCGGACTCGGCTAAAGCAGGCGGGAGCGGCTCTTTTTTAAGCCGTCCCCGCCTGCCAAATGTCCCTATCGCCGGGCGGTGCGTCACGCCTGCTGGTTGGCCGCCTGGATGGCCGCTGTCTCGCTGGCCGCCAGGTCGGCCCAGGCGCCATTCCGGAACAGGAAATCGTACCGGTACAAGGCGTAGCCGTCGCCACCCGCTTCCCGGCCGGTGCCGATCATGTCCGCCAGGTTGTGGCCAGTCTGCCACTGGGCCACGGCGTTGTCGTAGTTGCCGCCGTCCCCGTCGCCGATGCGGTACGCGCCCAGCCCGAAATACAGCGAAACGCCCTCGGCCCGGTCCAGCCCGGCCCATTCCTGGGTGATGTTCTCAAAACCGAACCGGGTGGAGCCGCTTTGGGTGGTGTAGCCGTATCCCCAGTAGACCTGGGGCAGGATGTAATCCACATAGCCCGGCGTGCTCAGCCAGAGGGCCACATCACTATACTGTCCGTTATAATTATTATCCATATTCCCCTGAGGACTGATGCCAAACCGGACCTCCGGCTTTTCCGCCTTGATGGCGTCATACACCGCCTGCACCAGGGTGTTCACGTTCTCCCGCCGCCAGTCCTCCAGACTGAGGGAGGTGCCGCTGGCGGCATATTCCTCCGCGTCAAAGGAAGCCTCGGTGGTGGGGTAAAAATAGTCGTCAAAGTGGATGCCGTCCACCTCATAGTTTTTCACGATCTCCGAAACGCCGTCCACGATCAGCTGCTGGGCCTGGGCGCTGGAGGGCTCAAAGTACAACCCCTCTCCCACCTGCTTGACCAGTTCCGGGTGGGTGTTGGCCGGGTTGTTCTCCGCCAGCTGGGCCGGGCGGGTCGCGTTCAGCTGGATGCGGTAGGGGTTGATCCAGGCTTCCAGCTCCAGCCCGTGGCTGTGGGCGCTCTCCACCAGGATGGCCAGCGGGTCAAAGCCCGGGTCCTGGCCCTGGGTGCCGGTGCACAGATGGCTCCAGGGAAAGTATGCGCTGGGGTAGAGCGCGTCCGCAAAGGGGCGCACCTGGGCGATCACGGTGTTCAGGCCCATGTCCGCACAGTTCTGCATCATGGTGTCCACCCCGGCCCGGAAGGCCTCGGCGCTGGAAAAATCAAACCCTTCCCATTCCAGATAGCTCACCCACATGGCCCGGTATTCCCGCTGGGGCTGGGCCGGCTTTTCGTCTCCGGTATCGTTCTGGATCTGGCTGCCCGTGCCGCTGGCAGCAGCGGAAGCCGCCGGGCTGGAGGCAGCTGCCCCGCCGCAGGCTGCAAGGCCCG
>CASEVW010000063.1 GCA_949291395.1 uncultured Oscillospiraceae bacterium
ATGGCCCGCTTGCGCAGCCGGCGCATCACCGGCAGGGTCACGTCCTCTTCCGGTTCCATCAGCGCTTCCCCGGCCAAAAGATCGGTGTAGCGCACCAGGCAATCATCGCAAAAGCTCAGGTGCTCCGCCGCCTCCAGCCGCTGTGTTTCCTCCAGGGTACCCTGGATCAGGGCCTTAAGGCCCTCATCGCTGAGATGTCCGTCTTGATAAAACAGCTCTGTCATTGCCTGACGCTCCTTTCCATGATCTGCTGCTGCAACAGGCGTTTGGCCCGGTACAGCTGGGTATGTACCGTTTTTGGGGGCCTGTGCAGCGTTTGGGCGATCTCGTCCACGCTGCGCTCCTCCAAAAAGTACAGCACCGACACCTGATGATAGGGTTCTTTCAGGCCCCGCACCATCTGCCGGATGGCCTCGGCCTCAGACTCGCTCACGGCGAGGTCCTCCGGGCCGGCAGGGGGAGCGCCGGCGGTGGGGGATGCCGTTTCCGGCATGGCCTCGTCGCCCGGGGTGGAGACCCTGCGGTTCCAGGCGCTCTTCAGATGGTCCTTTGCCTTGTTGGTGGCGATGCGTACCAGCCAGGGCTTATAGTGTTCCGGCGGGCAGTCATCCATGTGTGCGAAAGCCGCCACGAAGGTGTCCTGGGTCAGATCCTCGGCTAGGGAGTGATCCTGCACCAGCTGGTAGCACACGGTATACACCAGCTTTTGGTATTTCTCCACCAGTGTGCTGAATTGTGCATGTGTCACGCTGCCGCCTGCCCCCCCTTCTGTATCGCTTTCGTTCATGTAAACGAATCTCGGCGGTGGTGTTCTTCACAAAATCGCCGGATCTTTTAAAAAAATATACAAAAAAAGTAAAAAATCACGTCCCGCACCACGGCATATGCCGGGATACGGGATACCTTGACAGAAAAAAGCCCTGATTTTGTGTGCTTTGTGCGCAAAATCAGGGCTTTTTCGCCGAAAAAGAGCCGCTGGGGCCAGACCGATCCGTCTGCCCAGAAACCGCTCACTTCTTTTTGATTGTTTGAGAAACGATCAGGCTTCTTCCTTGCTGCCCATCAGGCCGGTGACCCAGGCGCCCAGGGCCGCCAGCACCAGGCCGATCACCAGCTCCGGCACCGAGAAGTTGATCGCGCCGCGGGAGGAGTACAGGATGGCAAAGGGAGAAGAAACGATCAGGCCAATGATGGCCGCAAAGGTCTGGCTGGGGAAGTTCTGGAACAGATACTCGATGATCTTGGCGATCAGGAAGATGCCCAGGATCACGCCGATGCCGAAGGGCACCAGCAGCAGGCAGTTGTGGAACACGCCCGCAAAGTCCAGGTTTTTCAGGCACAGCACCGTGTCGGTGAGCAGGCCCAGGATGGAGTAGTAGTAGCCCAGCACCATCAGCACCATGCTGCCGGACACGCCGGGGATGACCATGGTGGCGCTGGCGATCATGCCCAGCACGAACAGGATGGCCATGGTGGCGGGGTCGGCGTTCAGGGCCTTGACCGCGCCTTCCGCCCCCTGCAGAAGGGGCAGGCCCACGCCGATGGCCAGCAGCACCACAAAGCTGATGACCTCGCCCGCGCCGATGCGGCGGGAGGGCTTTTTCTCCACGTTCTTTTTCAGGTTCATCCAGAGGATGGGCAGGCCGCCCAGGATCAGGCCCACGAAGGTGAGGCAGGTGCCCAGGGCATAGTTTTCCAGCAGGTACTCCAGCAAAAAGCCAAAGCCCACGATGCCGATGGCCATGCCAACGCCCAAAGGCAGCAGCAGCTTTACGCTCTCTTTAAAATGCTTGAACAAACCGGTGATGGCGCCGATCAGCTTATCATAAATACCCATGGACACCGCCATGGTGCCGCCGGACACACCGGGAATGATATTGGCGATGCCGATGACCACACCGCGCAGAATATCCAATACAGCTTTCATAATGCTTTCTGTTCCTTTCCTGTGATACCGTTTTTGTCTTATCTTGCAGGGATACCCATTTACTATACCCTATCTGTCAGGCATACGCAAGCAAAAAATAGCGCACAGGCCGCTTTATGAACAACTTTTTACAAAAGGACGTTACAGGATCATCAGGCCCACGGCGCTCAGCACGCCCATGATCACCCCCGCCAGCATCACGCCGCCCATGCAGGCCAGCGCGCTGGATTTAAAGTCCATCTCCAGAATGCTGGCCGCCAAAATGCCGGTCCAGGCGCCGGTGCCCGGCAGGGGGATGCCCACAAACAGCAGCAGCGCCCAGGGCAGGCCCCAGCCCGCCTTGGCTTTCAGCGCTTCGCCACCCTTTTCGCCCTTGCGGTAGATCCAGTCGAACAGGCCGCCCACCACCGGCAGCTCCCGGCCCCACAAAAGCACCTTGCGGGCAAACAGATAGATAAAGGGTACCGGCAGCATATTGCCCAGCACCGCCACGATGTAGGTGGGCACCAGCGGCAGGCCCAGCACCGCCCCCTCGGGAATGGCGCCCCGCAGCTCCACGATGGGCAGCATGGCGGTGAAAAACACTTGCAGATATTTGAATACGAGAGGCATACAAAGCTCCTTACGGTTTTTTCGTGCGGCTCCCCGCCTGGTTCCAGGTCAGTTAAAAAGCAGCATGTTCTTTTACTATACGCTTTTTCTTTTTAATTTTCAACGAGCTTTGGGCAAAAAGACAGCCGCCCGGCGGGAGAGCCCCGCCGGGCGGCTGCTTGTGATCTTCTGTTTTTGGGGGTCACAGGTCCAGGATCAGGCCCACCGGGCAGTGGTCGCTGCCCAGGATGTCCGCATAGATCACGCTGTCCTTCACCTTGTCCATCAGCCGGTCCGACACGATGAAGTAGTCGATGCGCCATCCCGCGTTGTTTTTGCGGGCATTGAACCGGTAGCTCCACCAGCTGTAAGCGCCGGTCTTGTCCGGGTACAGCGCCCGGAAGCTGTCGGAAAAGCCGCTGACCAACAGGCGGGTCATCTTGTCCCGCTCCTGATCGGAAAAGCCCGCCTTGCCCCGGTTGGGGCCGGGGTTTTTCAGGTCGATCTCACCATGGGCCACGTTCAGGTCGCCGCAGTAGATCACCGGCTTTTCCTTGTCCAGGGCCATCAGATAATCCCGCAGGTCGTCCTCCCACTGCATCCGGTAGTCGATGCGGGCCAGGCCGTCCTGGGAGTTGGGGGTGTACACGTTCACCAGGTAAAATTCCGGGTATTCCAGGGTGATGGCCCGGCCCTCGTGGCTGTGCTCCTCCTTGCCGATGCCGTAACGCACGCTCAGCGGCGGGGTTTTACAATAGCAGGCCGTGCCGGAATAGCCCTTTTTCTCGGCGCTGTAAAAATATTCGGTGTAGCCCTCCGGCGCAAATTCCGCCTGGCCGGGCTGGCATTTGGTCTCCTGCAAACTGAAGATATCCGCATCCAGGGCGGCAAAGCTTTGGGCAAAGTCTTTTTTCAGCACCGCCCGCAGGCCGTTCACGTTCCAGCTGATCAGCTTCATCCGGTGATCCTCCTAAGTAGTAAATTTTCCTATATTATATCCAAACACAGCCAGCAGCGCAAGCCCCCGCCTCAAACAAGCAGGGTGTAGACCGCCAGCGAAAGAGACACCAGCAGCCACAGGATCATGCCCACGTTGAAGAGGGCCTGGGCGGGCAGCCCCTCCCCCGCGCCGGGGGCCCGGCGCAGATAAAAGCCCCGGCGCATGCGCACCCAGAACACGATGCCCAGCACCACCACGGCCAACGTCACCCAGCCCAGCAGCGCCGTGGCGGCCACGCTGTCCAGCACGCCGGACAGCACGTTGGCGCTGTAAAAGTTCACCAGCAGGTGCAGCAAAACGCCGTACACCATGGTGCCGGTGCGGCAGACCATGTAGGCCATCCAGCAGCCCAGCACGAAGGCATAGAGGGCCTGCTCAAAATTGGCGTGGTAGCCGGCAAAGAAAAGGGCGGACAGCAGGATATACGGCCCCTCGCCAAAGCGGATGAGCTTTTTGTACAGGTACGCCCGGAACACCAGCTCTTCCAGAATGGCGGGCAGCACCGCCACCAGCAGAAAGGCCCCCAGGGGCGACAGGTCTCCCATCATCTCGCTCACAGCGCCGTCCAGCGGCGAGCGGCCCAGCAGCAGCCGCACCACCGTGAGCACCAGGATGGTGGCCAGATTGGCCAGGTACATGCCCGTATAGCCGATGCAGGCAAAGCGCACAAAACTGCCGGGGCGCAGCACCCGTTTAGGCCGCAGGGGCAGGGGCGCGCCGTTTGGCAGAAAGCGCCCCACCGCCAGCAGCACCGGCAGCCCCAGGCAGTAGATGGCAACATCGTTGAGAAGGACCAAAAGGTCCAGGCTCTGCGCCCCCAAGGCGGCGGCGATCTCGATCAGCAGGCTGCCGCCCAGATAGCTCACCAGCAGCATGCCGGTGAAGCCCAGGGCCAGGCGGCTGACGGTACCGGCAAAGTCCTGCCGGGGGGAAAGATGATTTTCGTAGTGCTGCGGCATAGGGCCGCCTCCTTTCCTGCGGGCGCTATGCGCGCCGCCTTTGGGATCTTAGCACCAGTGTACCACACCTGGGGGCAAAAAAGCCAGCGGCGGGGCAGTGTTTTCACCGTTCCGTCACTGGCTTTCATCATTCTTTTTGTATTATAGTTCCCGGATCGTCCAGCGCAGCATATGGCGCACCGCCCAGCAGAACCAGATCACCAGCCCGGCCCCGGCCAGGGCCAGCGCGCCCCACAGCACCGTCTCCGGCAGGTCGGTGTAGTTCAGCTGGGGCACGCCCAGGCAGAACACCATCCACAGCACCCAGACCACCCAAAGGCCCTTTTGGCCAAACCGGTTCAGGGTAGCGGCCCCGCACCAGGCGATCATCATAGGCAGCACCACCATCAGCGGGTAGGCCCACAGGGGCAGCATCGCCAGGGCGTCCGCCTCCAGCCGGATGCCCCGGGGCGCATAGGCCATCTGGTAGTTCAAATGGCTCAGCCCGTTCAGCGCCACGATCAGCAGCACACCGGCCGCCATGCCGCCCAGCTCCCAGGCGGCATTCCACAGGACCTGCCGGCGGCGGGTACAGCCCATGGAGAGGCCGATCTCAAAATTGCCGGTGAGGACAAAGCCGTTCAGGATGCAGCTTCCCATCACCAGCACCCCCAAGGCCACCGCCCCCGCCAGGATCAGCGTCTCTTCCCCGTGGCCCAGCAGCACCACCAGGCCGGTGGCCATCTCCACCAGCAGCCAAACCACAAAGGCCGCCGCCAGCCGGGTCACAAACACATCGCCATATAGGGCCCACTGGCCCCGCAGCGTCGTCGCTTTCATTGGTTCCTCCCCCTTTTTACACTACGGCCGTCCAGACCGCTTCCCAGCGGATGCACAGCGCCGCCCCGGCCACGATGCCCGCGGCCAGCAGATACCCGGCGGCGCTCCACACCGGCGTTGTCAGCTTCATTGCGCTTCTCCTTCTTCTGATCACAGCAAGGTCACCTGGACCGTTTTGCATTTGATGTACAGCGCCGCGCTGGCCGCGATGCCCATCACCAGCCCGCAGGCGGCGATGCCCCACATCAGCGTGTCCGCCGCCAGCCAGCCCAGCACGTTGTGGATGACGCACACCGCCACATAACCAAAGTAGGCGAAGACGATCCCGATCCAGCCCAGCACCCGCCAGGCAGTTGACTCTACCACGCTCAGCCAGGCCCCGGTGATGCTCAGCGCCCAGAGCAGCAGGAACAGCGCCAGCGGCGCAACGGCGCTGGGCACCGCCAGCACCAGGCCGCCCTGACCGCGCAGCCACCGGTCCGCGCCCCAGTCCATCATCGCCTGCATGGGCAGGCAGCACGCCGCCTGGGCCAGGAGCATCAGCTGCAAGGCGCCCCAGATGCTTTTGCGGGTGGCGCCCATGACCATGCCGATGTTGACCACGCTGCGGGCCAGCGAACCGCCGCTGACGGCACAGAGGATCAAAAACATGATCACGCCGCCCTGCACATAGCTGCCCAAAAAGCTGTCCGGCCCAAACAGGGCAAGGCCCCCCAGGCACACCAGCACAAAGGCCAGCAGGAACAGCAGCGTCTGCGCCGAATACCGCCCAAACGCCCGAATGTTGTTAAACATGGTCCACCTCCCCGTGGCCGCAGAGGGCCACGAACACCTTTTGCAGGTTCAGCGGCGAGATGTCCACATCCAGGCCGGCCGCCGCCTGCCGCAGCTGTTCTGCGCCGCAGCGCACCGTCACCGCCTTGTGGCGGCCCATCTGCTCGGTGGTGAGCACCGTCAGGCCCCGGGCCGCCTGGTCCACCACGTCCTCCCGGCCGCTCAGGCAGTGGAACTGGCTCACCAGCTCTTCGGTGGGGGCCTTTTCCAGGATGCAGCCCTCGTCCAGGATGATGACCTCTTCAAACACATTGGCTGCTTCCTCGATGATGTGGGTGGAGATCACGAAAGTGCGGCCGGTCTCGGTGTAATCCTCCAGCAGCAGTTTATAAAACAGCTCCCGGGCCACCACGTCCAGCCCGGCCACCGGCTCGTCCAGCATGGTGATGGGGGCCCGGCTGGCCAGCGCCACCGTGATGGTGACCATGCTCATCATGCCCTTGGACAGCTTTGCGATGCGCTTTTTCAGGTCCAGCCCGAACCGGCTGACGATGCGCCGGGCATACGCCTCGTCCCAATGGGGGTAGTACACCGAAGCGATGCGCAGGTAGTCCTTGATCTTCAGGCTGCCGGCGGCGCTGTTCTGCCCGCCGGAAAACTCCCGGGAAAAGCACAGCTGGCCCAGCGCCGCCGGGTTCTCCCACACTTCCTGGCCGCCGTAGGTCACCTGGCCGCCGTCCCGGGTGTTCTGGGCGGTGAGGATGCCCAGCAGGGTGGTCTTGCCCGCCCCGTTGCGGCCGATCAGCCCATAGATGCGCCCCGGCTCGATGGTAAGGTTTAGATCTTTCAGCACCTGCTTTTTGCCGTAAGATTTGTTCAGGCCCTGGGCCTGCAATGCCTTTTGTTCCATGGTTTCTCTCCTCCCTGCCCGGCTCAGCGGGCCTGTTCCTCAAAGGCGCGGCGGATCATGCCGGCCAGCTCTTCCCCGTCCAGGCCAAGGCTTTTGGCCTCTTTTACCAGAGCGGTCACGTAGGTGTCGTAAAAGGCGGCCTTGCGCTTGTTCTGCACCAGGGCCGCCGCCCCCTCGGCCACAAACATGCCGATGCCCCGCTTTTTGTACAGGATGCCCTCGTCCACCAGCAGGTTGATGCCCTTGGCCGCCGTGGCCGGGTTGATGCTGTACTGCCGGGCAAGCTCGTTGGTGCTGGGCACCTGCTCGCCCTCCTGATAGATGCCCCGCAGGATGCTGTCCTCCAGCATTTTGGCGATCTGCAAATAGATGGAACTTTGTTCGTTCAGCGTTCCATTCACGGGCTCATCCCCCTTTCTTTCGGCTGTTGCCTCTCGGTTTATTGGTTCATTACTTCTGTAACTAACCATACCACTAACCCGCCCCTTTGTCAACACCCTCCGCCAAATTTTTTGCGGCAAAGGGGCCCGGCGTGGTATACTGCTAGGGAATATCTTTTTTCACAGGAGAAAAACGCCATGCCCACACTGCCCCCCATCGCGCCGGACCTGCTCTGCTGGTTCCGGCAGAACGCCCGCACCCTGCCTTTCCGTCAGGACCCCACCCCCTACCACATCTGGGTCAGCGAGATCATGTTACAGCAGACCCGTGTGGCCGCCGCCCTGGAATACTACGACCGGTGGATGAAGGCCCTGCCCACCATCCAGGACCTGGCCGACTGCCCGGAGGAAAAGCTGCACAAGCTGTGGGAGGGGCTGGGCTATTACAGCCGGGTGCGCAACCTGCAAAAGGCCGCCCGCTTGGTTTGCGAAGAATACGGCGGCCAGCTTCCCGGCGACTACCAAAAGCTGCTGGCGCTGCCGGGCATTGGGGAATACACCGCCGGGGCCATCGGCTCCATCGCTTTCGGCCTGCCGGTGCCCGCGGTGGACGGCAACGTGCTGCGGGTGTTCAGCCGCCTGTACAACGACGACCGGGACATCACCGACCCCAAGGTGAAAAAGGCTTTCACCGTTTGGGTGAAGGAACACCAGCCGGCGGACGCCCCCGGCCCCTACAACGAGGCGCTGATGGAACTGGGGGCGCTGGTCTGCCTGCCCAATGGGGAGCCTTTGTGCGACGCCTGCCCCCTGGCCCACCTGTGCCGGGCGAGGGCGGCGGGCACCTGGCGGGAGCTGCCGGTGAAAAAGGCGGCCAAAGCCCGGCGCATCCAGCCGGTGACGGTGCTTTTGGTGGAGAGCGAAGCGGGCTTTTTGATCCAAAAGCGGCCCGCCAAGGGGCTGCTGGCGGGGCTGTGGCAGCCGCTGCTGTTTGAAGAGGCCCTCAGCTGGGAAAAAGCCGCCGGACGGCTGGCGAACCTGGGGCTTTCGGTGCAGCAGGGCCAGGCCCTGCCCCCGGCAAAGCATATTTTCAGCCACATCGAGTGGCATATGTCCGGCTGGCGGGCCAGCGCCCCCGCCCTGCCCCTGCCGGAAGGATACGTTTGGGCCAGCGGCGAACAGCTTGCCAGCGAATACGCCCTGCCCGGCGCTTTCAAGGCCTACAAGCCGCTGATGGGCGGGTAAGGCCAAGGCCGGGCGAGGGCCATTGTTCACAAATTTGTATTGTATTCTTGCCCTTGGCGGGATATAATAAGGCTATATCATACGAACCGCAGCCGGGAACAGGGCCCGGGGCGGCGGCACGCCGCTTTGCCCGCACCCGGCTTTGGCGCAGGCTCTTTTGTTGCAGGGGCCGCGCACTAAAAAAGGAGGAATATTATCATGAAGCATTCTACCTTTGTTGCCATCCTGCTGTTTTTGGCAAGCGCCGTGGGCGCGCTGACCGCCGCCTGGCTGTATATCCGCCGCCGGGAAAAGGAGCTGGACGAATACGAGCAGCTGCTGTTCAGCGAGGACTTTGACGAAGAGCCCGCCAGCGCTGACGAGCCCGCCCCCGCCCCGGAGGCCGAGCCTGCCGAGCCCCTGACCGAGGACGCCGCCGAGTAAGTTGCATTACTAAAGAAAAGAGCTGACGGAACGATCCGCCAGCTCTTTTTTTGTTTTGCCAGAAGTTTCAGCCCTGGAACAGCATCTCCCGGCTGATCTCGGCCAGGCTGTGCACGCCGCACATGGCCATGGTGTCCTGCAATTCAGCTTTCAGCTTCTGGGTGAGCAGAGCCACACCCTCGGCCCCGCCGCCGTACACGGAAGTCACATAGGGGCGGGCCAGCATCACAGCGTCCGCGCCCAGGGCCAGGGCCTTGCACACGTCCACGCCGTTGCGGATGCCGCCGTCCACCAGGATCATCATTTTGCCTTTCACCGCGTCTGCAATGGCGGGCAGCACCTGGGCCGTGGGGGGCACGCCGTCCTGCACACGGCCGCCATGGTTGGACACCACGATGCCCGCCGCGCCGGCTTCCAGGGCTTTCAATGCCCCTTTCACCGTCATCACGCCCTTTACAAGAAAGGGCACCTGGGCGTATTCCACGATCTCCCGCAGCTCCTGGGTGGTCTTGGGCCCGGCGGGCGGGTTCAGCCCCTTCAGGAAGGGCAGGCCCGCGGCGTCGATGTCCATGGCGAACACCTTCGCCCCGCTGGCCTTGGCGGCGTCCAGCTTGGCAAAGAGGGTCTCCTTGTCCCAGGGCTTCACGGTGGGGATGCCCCGGCCCCCGGCCGCGCCGATGGCCTGGGAGGCGGCGGCAAACACCGCCGGGTCCACCCCGTCGCCGGTGAAGGCGGCGATGCCCGCTTCGGCGCAGGCGGGCACCAGGATCTGGTTGTATTCCTGGTCGGTGTATTTCTCCCCGTAGTGCAGCTTCACCGCGCCCACCGGGGCGGCGAACACCGGCAGGTCGTAGGTCTGGCCGAAAAAGTTGAACCGGGTGTCCACCGGCTTGTTCTCGCAGATGGTGTCCATGTTCAAGAACACCTGCTGCCAGGCCTCGTAGTTGCGCACCGCCACGGTGCCGCTGCCCTTTGCGCCGGGGCCGGGCATGGTAGCCCCGCAGGCCTTGCCGTTGCACACCGGGCACACCTTACAGTAAGGGCCGCTGCAAGCCCGGGCGGCGGCCAGCATCTCCTGATATGTCATAACGCATACCTCCTTTTGCTTGTATTCTAGCCCCGGGGGACGGGGGCTGTCAAGAAAAGCGTGTCTTACGAAAAAACGGTCTGCCAGGTCGAGGTTTGTCAAAATTTATCGCAACATAATCTTAAATATGCTATAATGGCCACAAAGCGGTCATTTCGCCTTTTGGCGGGGCGGCCCGTTTTTTAAACATTTGCCCCACCCCCGTTTTCCAAAGGAGGCGAAGCGATGCGGCGGTTTTTTCTCTGGCTGTTCATGGTGATCTTATTCACCGGCGCCATCGTGGGCGGCAGCCTTGCGTTTTTATACTATCATATCGGCGAGGAGGACCTTCCTCCCAAGGCCCTGACCTTTGCGGGCCAGACGCTGGACAAGCCAGTGGGTTACCGGTGGAACGTGCCCATTTTGGGCGGCGTTGTCTGGCGGGAGCTGTATTACAGCCCGGGCCAGGCCATCCAGACCCTGGAGCCGGTGACCACCGGCCAGGCGGAGCTGGTCCTTGCCGAAGACATGACCGAGAGCGCCACCCGCCTGCAGCTGACCAATGAGGCGGGCGAGACGGTGTTCAGCGGCACTGCCGCCGAGTGGAAAGGCTTCACCTTCCCCCAAAACGGCGCGTACGAGCTGACCATCCAGGCCGGGCGGGAGGAGAGCGGCGCCCGCCCTGCCAAGGCCTACGGCTGGTATCAGTACCAGTGCCGCTTTGCGGTAGAGGCCCTGCCCCAGATCACCCTTTCCACCGAAGAAGCCCGCCAGGGTGACACGGTGGCGGTGTATCTGTCCGGCTTTTTGGGCGAAACGGGCGACGCTCCCGTGGCCGAGACCGACCTGGGCCAGATCTGGTTCCATCCCCTGGACACCGGCTGGATCGGCTACATCGGCATCCCCTACAACGCCCCCGGCGGCGAACACGCCATCACGGTGCAGCTGGGGGACGATGCGCTCTCCGCCAGCCTGAACGTGGGGGCCAGCAGCTATGACCGGCTGACCCTGGGCACGCAGGACAATGCCACCGAGGAAGCCAACGCCCAGTTCCGCAACAAGATCTACGGCTTTTATTCCATGGGCAATGGCGAGCGGTGGTGGTCCGGCGGCTTTACCGCCCCGGTGGAGGGCAGCATATTCCAGCCCTACGGCGCATATCTTACCGCAGCGGACGGTACCAGCGCCGGGCAGTCTGCCAACCTGACCTATCTGACCAGCGCGGGCAGCGAAGTGAAGGCTCCCGCCGGGGGCCGGGTGCTGCTGGCGGAAAACCTGCTGCTCACCGGCAACACCCTGGTCATCGACCATGGCTGCGGGGTGAAGAGCTATCTGTATCACTTGCAGGACCTGGCCGTGGCCGTGGGCGACACGGTGCAGCAGGGCCAGGTGCTGGGCCACGGGGAGCAAAAGCTGATCTGGGAAGTGCGGGTCGGCAACAAGAGCGTGGACCCGGCCAAGCTGACCAAGACCACAGGCGGGCTGTTCTACCAGCCCCGATGACCGCCGCAGCCTGCGGCAAACAGTTGTGAGGTGGAAGCATTGAGTAAAAACAAGAAAAAGACCCCGGACGAGCCGGTCGTTCCCGCCGAGGCGGCACAGGAGCCGCTGGAGGAGACTACCCCGGACAAGCCGAAAGAGACCGCCCCCGAAGCCGGAGAGCAAGCGGACGGCGCAGCCGGCGGGGACGGCGTCCCGCCCCAGGACGAAGCCCCCGAGGACGAGGCCCCCGAAGAATACGAGGAATACGACGGATCTTGGGAGGACGGCTGGGACGAAGACCCGGACGGCGCGTATGAATACGAGGACGAAGAGGAAGAGCCCCGCCGGAGCATCGGCGCGCGGCTGTTTTCCGCCTCGGCCTCCCTGTTGCGGTGGATCGTGCTGGTGGCGGTGCTGCTGGCGCTGCTGGTGGGCGGCGCGCTGTTCACCCTGTACCGGGGCGTTTCGGTGGAGGACCTGCCCCAGTACACCGTGACCTGGGCGGGCCAGACGCTGGAAGCCTCTGGCTACGACTGGGCCGTGCCGGTGACCGGCCGCTTTTTGGACCGGCATTTCCACAAGCCTGTCTCCGACACGCCCCAGACCCTGGAACTGGTGGAGGAGAGCCATCCCCAGCTGGTGCTGCCGGAATACACCAGCGCCCAGATGACCATCACCGACGCAGACGGCAACACCCTGTTTGAGGGCAGCGCCGCCGACTACGCCGATTTTTCCTTTGACCAAAACGGCACCTACACCGTCACCCTCACCCTGACCCGCACCCCCGCCGAGGGGGAATCCCGCCAGGCAGAGGGTTCTTACACCTACCATTTCACCTTCCCGATGCAGGCAAAGCCCACCCTGACCCTCTCGGCCCAGGGCGTGGCCCAGGGCAGCGTGATCGGGGTGCGGCTCACCGGCGTGCTGGGGGATCTGCCCCCCACCCTCACCAGCGAGCTGGCCCAGCTGCCCTTTACCCAGTACCAGGGCGAGTGGATCGCCTTTTTGCCGGTGGACTACAACCAGATGGCGGGCGAATATGAGGTGAGCGCCACGGTGAACGGCCAGACCGTCACCGAGACGGTGAATGTGTACGGCCGCCAGCGCCGTGAGCTGGACACCTACACCATCGACGGCACCTCCGCCATCCCCTATGTGGGCCGCCTGCCGGACAACATGGACTTTTTGTGGGAGATCAACGACCCGGACATCTACTGGACCGGCTCCTTCATCCAGCCGGTGCAGGGCAAGATCGCCCGGGATTACGCCGTGCTGGAATACACCGACCGGCTGGACCCCGCCGACCCGCTGAACGCGGCCATCCCGCCGGAGCTGATCGCGGATTACAACGCCAACATCGCCCCCCGGCGCAGCATCAACGTCACCCTCACCACCCCGGTGGGCAGTGAGGTGGTGGCCCCCGCCGCCGGCCGGGTGGTCTATGCGGCCACCAACGGCAGCCTGGGCCGGGTGGTGGTCATCGAGCACGGCTGCGGCGTGAAGAGCCTGTTCTACCTGCTGGGCCGCCGGGACGTGGACGAGGGGGATTTCGTCACCCAGGGCCAGCAGATCGGCACCACCCAGGGCCACGTGATCTGCGAGATGCGGGTGGGCGATATCCCGGTGAACCCTTGGGACGCCTGGCGCGGTTCCGGCGGGCTGTTCTTCCGGTGATCCCACCACCTTCCGGGCATCGTCCCGGCAAAACATGAGGTTTTTATGGCAAGCAAGACCCGTTCTCTCACCTACACCGCCATGGGTGCGGTGCTCATCGCCCTGGGCGCCTGGATCAGCATCCCGGCCGCCGTGCCCTTCACCTTACAGACCTTTGCGGTGTTTCTTGTTTTGGACCTGCTGGGCGGCAGGCGGGGCACCGCCGCCATCCTGGTGTACATCCTGCTGGGGCTGGTGGGCCTGCCGGTGTTCGCCGGATTCTCCGGTGGGCCGGGGGTGCTGCTGGGCCCCACCGGCGGCTACATTCTGGGCTTTCTGTTCACCGGCGGCGTCTACTGGCTGGCGGAACGGCTGCCCGCCGTCCGTCTGGCCTCCTGCGGGCTGGGCCTTGTGCTCTGCTACGCCTTCGGCTCGGCCTGGTTTTTGTGGACGGCGGCCCGGGGCGGCGCCGTTTACAGCCTGCACACCGTGCTGGGCCTGTGCGTTGCGCCCTTTGTGGTGCCGGATTGTTTGAAGCTGGCGGCGGCGCTGGCCGTGAGCCGCCGCCTGGCCGGCGCCCTGCGCCTGACCGGCCTGCAACACTAAAAAGCAAAACGAAAAAACGGGGCTGTTGCAAAATGGAAATTGCGCAACAGCCCCTTTTTGGCAAATGTGATTTTTTATTCCAGCGGCGAGACCTGGCCCATCATCAGATAGATCTGGTGGGCGATCTGGTCCAGCTGCTTTGTGTCCTCGTCGGTCCACTCCCGCAAAAGGCCCAGGATCGCCTGGGTGTGGTACCGCAGGATCAGCTTCAGCTCCCAGCGGGTGCGGCTGGGGAACAGCCCCTCCGCCTCGATGACCCGCTCAAAAAAGCGCATCATGTACTGGGTGAGCAGCCGTTCCAGCTCGTCCCGGTAGCTGCCGTTCATCCCTTTTTTCACATAGGGCGCGGCATTGATGGCCATCTGCAAAAAATAGCGCAGCCCCTCTTCCAGGTCGTCCAGGTCCTGGGTCTTTTGCAGCATGCGGTCGCTCTCCCGCTCCAGCACCCAGGCCACCAGCTCGGGGATGTCCGCAAAATGGTAATAAAAGGCCTGCCGGGTGATCTGGCATTCCTCCACGATGTCCTTCACCGTGAGCTTTTTCACCTGTTTCTGCGTCAGCAGCCGGTGGGCTGCCTGGGCGATGGTCTCTTTCATGTCCACTGGCATGGCGTTTATCCTCCGCCGCAAAACGCGGCCCTTTCTTCTTCCTTGTTACGGCTGCTGGTCTTCCAGCTCAAAGTCGCCGGGCAGCAGCTCGTCCAGGGGTGCGTCCGGCTGGGCCACCAGACGGCGGCTCTGATTCAAAATGGCTTCCTCCAGCTTGTTGCGGGCAAGGCGGCCGTTGCCGTTTTGGGCGGCGTTTTCCGCCTGGGCTTTCACAAAATAGTCGGTGATCAGCGGCTGGCAGCCCTCCGCCAGCCGGTAGCCCTTGTTTTTGGCGGCGATCTGGGTGATCTGCCACAGCTCTTCGCCGGTATAGTCCGGGAATTCGATCTGGTTGGGGAAGCGGGACGCAAGGCCGCTGTTGGCGGTGAGGAACTGCTCCATCTCTTTGGAATAGCCCGCCAGGATCACCACCAGGTCCTCCCGGTGGTCCTCCATGCCCTTCACCAGCGTGTCGATGGCTTCCAGGCCAAAGCTGTCCTCCTTGCCCCGGTAGAGGGAGTAGGCCTCGTCGATGAAGAGCACGCCCCCCAGCGCCGAGCGGATGACCTGGTTGGTCAAAGGGGCGGTGTGGCCCACATACCGGCCCACCAGGTCGGCCCGGGTCACCTCCACCAGCTGGCCGCCGCTGAGCGCTCCAATGGCTTTCAGGTACTTGCCCACCAGCCGGGCGATGGTGGTCTTGCCAGTGCCCGGGTTGCCCGCAAAGATCATGTGCATGGAGAGCCCGGCGGTCTTCATGCCCGCCTGGGCCCGGCGCTGGCGCACCTCCACGCTGTCTTTCAGGCTGCGCACATAGTCTTTCACCGGCGCAAGGCCCACGATCTGGTCCAGCTCCTCTTCCACCTGCTGCACCGCGCCGGTGTACTCGCCCCGCACAAGGCCCAGCAGGTCCATCGGCGGCTGATCCCCAAAGGCGGCCAGCACCCGGCCGTTCTCCACGCTTAGGGCCGCCGGGGTGCCGGGGGCAGGGTCCTTTTGCAGCTTGTATTCCGAGAGCGCCCGGAAGCACCGGTCGCAGAATTCCGTCACCGGCGCCGCGCCCCGGCCGGAGTTGGCCTGGGCCGCCGCCAGATCCCGCACCGGCTCGCCGGCGGTGAGGGTCAGCTGCAAGCGGTCCTTTGCTTTTTGGGCCAGCTGGTTCAGCCCCTTGGCCGCAATGGCGATGAGGCTGGCCGGGTCAAAGGGGCCGGTGGCGCAGATGTCGCCCAGGGCGTTCACCACGCCCGCGCCCAGCTTGTCCGCCAGGGCCTCCGGCCCTTTTTCGCTGATCAGCACCAGGTACTTGCCCTCCGGGGTGAGGGCGCTCACCGCCTGGGGCACCAGGGCGGTGCCCACGTCCACCAGCATGCCTTTCTGCACCGCGTACCGGCTGTTCAGGGGGGCCTGGCCGGTCTGCAAAAGGGCCGCCAGGGTGTTCAAAAAGCCCGGGTGGCAGCGCTCGTACCGGGTGAAGGCCACGATCTGCCCCGGCCCGCAGAGGGCGGCGTACAGATCCTGCAAAAACAGCTTTTCCTGGGCCGGGCCGGGGTAGAGCCCCAAGTCCACCCAGGCGATCTGGGGCCCGGAGATCAAGCCCCGGCGGGCCAGCTCTTCGGCCAGCGTTTTCAGCGCCAGCTTGCGGCCGGTGCCGCTGGGACCGTGGATCAGGATCACGTTGCGGGCCGCTTTGCCGCCGGTGCCCATCACAAAGGGGCGCTTAAAGGCCAGCACCAGCTTTTGCAGATACGCCGGCTGGCCCAGCACCGTCTCGCCCAGGCGCTCCGCCAGGCCGGTGAAATCCGCCCCGTCGGCCTTGGGGGCCTCGGCTTCCCGCCGGGCCGCCTGCGCCTGGCCTTCGGTGAGCAGGCCGTCCTGCTGCAGGGTGCGGGTCAACTCGCCCCCCAGCTGGCTGATCTCCTTGGCCTGCCGTTCCAGCTGGGCGTTCAGGGTCTTCTGCATCTGTTCCAGGTCCTGCACCGTGGGCGGGGCCGCGGGCTTTGGCTCCTGTTGCCCGCTTTGCTGCTTTGGCTTTTGGCCAAGGCCGTCCAGCCGCAGCCGCCCGCCGGAACCGAACGCCCGGTTCATCAGGTCTTCCCAATCGTTTGCGCCCATTCGCAATGCCCTCCTTGTGCGGTTTTCCCTGCTTGCAGGGTGCATTTGTGGTTATTATATCACGAATTGCAGGCAAAATGGTATCCTTTGGCGGACAAAGCCCAACCGCAAAAAAGCAGATCGCCCCCGGTCGCTTATCCTTGCGGCCGGGGGCGGTCTGTCTTGTATGAAATGCAAAGAGAAACGGTCAGCGTTGTTCATCCAGCCAGGCGGGCACATCCGCCAGGCTGGGCAGAACGGCGGCGCAAAGACCGCGCAGGCTCTTTTGTGGCGGGGTCATGTCCGGTATCATCATCGGCACGCATCCCGCCGCTGCCGCCGCCTGGATGCCGTAGGGGCTGTCCTCCAGCACCAGGCAGTCCGCCGGGGCAAGGCCCAGCTTTGCGGCGGCCTTGCAGAAGATCTCCGGGTCCGGCTTGGAGCGGGTCACCTCGTCGCCGCAGACGGCGGCGGAAAAGTACCCTTCCACCCCGGCCAGGCGCAGGTATTCCAGGGCTTTCTCCCGGGCGGTGCTGGTGGCCAGGGCCGCCGGGATGCCCCGCTCTTGCAGCGCCTGCAAAAGGGAAACAAGGCCCGGTTTCACCGGAACGCCCCGGGTGTGGATGGCTTCGTCCGCATACCGGTCCCGGAAGGCCTTGGCGGCATCGTAGTCAAATCCCGGGCCAAACATCTGCTGGCTCACCTGGCGGCTGTCCGCCTTGTTGCGCCCCCGGATCTGCAACACGAAATCCTCGGTGATGGGCAGGCCCAGCTGCCGGCCGGCTTCCAGCCAGCCCTCCAGCCCCAGACGCTCGGTGTCGAACATCAGGCCGTCCATATCAAACAGAACGCCCCGGATCATACCTTCACCTTCACCACGATCTTTTTCACCGCCATAGGCTCTCCGGCGGCACAGCGGGGTTTGTGGGCGTCCTCCGGCGGCACGATGGCGCAGTCCCCGGCGCGCAGCAGCACATAGCTGGCTTTGTCCTGCGGGTCCTGGTCGTAGAAGGTCAGGTCCCGGTCTGCCATGTAGGGGGCGGGAGCCAGCTCTTCCCGGGGAATGTATCCAAAGCGCTCGCAGCCCTCCACCATATACTGGATATCGAAGTACCGGTCGTGGCTCTCGAACTTTGCCTCGCTGGCGGGCACAGTGGTGTAGTGCTGCACGTTGGCGTACACCTCATCCCCGTCGATGGGATGGTCCCCGGGGGCCAGATGGGCCAGGTCGGCCCGGCGCAAAAATTCATAGGCTTTTTGGAATTTGGGCGCCAGGTAGTCGTACTTAGCCGCCAGGGCAACGGTAGTGGTCAGCATAGGGTAACCTCTCCTTTTCTCGTCAAGTCTCGTTTTGGGGCGGGGCGATCTCATCGCACACGGCGCAGGCGCCCGCCGGGTCGTACCCGTACAGCAGCAGGGCGTCCAGGGCGTAGGGGCAGAAATCCAGCCCCGCCAACTCTTTGGCAAAGGCCATGCCCGCCATCTCCGACAGGCAGACCAGCGGCGAGTCGTTGTGCAGCGGGCCAACGCTCCACAGCCGCAGCCGGTAGGCGCTGGCAAACAGGGTCTTGTCCCGCTCTTCCACCGCGTGATACAGCTCATGGGCCAACAGCACCGGCTCCAGCCGCTGGGGCAGCAGGCAGGCCAGCGGCCCCTCCTGCTGGGCATATTGGGCGGCGGTGTCCAGGCAGTGGGTGAACAAAGTGATGTCTCCCGGCTGCACGAACTGGGCATACAGCACCCGGCCGCCGTCTTGGGGCATCTTTTTGCGGCGCACCGCAAGGCCCATGGCCTGGCAGATCTGCTCCACCGTTTTGCCGGGATTGGCCTGCTTTAACGCAAGGGCCGCCTGACGGCCGCTCTCCCGGGCCTTTTGTGCCAGCTGCCGGCGCAGGGGCGGGTCGATGCGGCCCTCCAGCGGCTCGCGGGCATACACATAGCCGTCAAAGGCCTCATCCGGCAGCGCGCACAGGGTCTGGGCGATCTGGCCGGGGGTATACCAAGGTTTTTCCGGCTCCGGCTGGCTGCGGCGGCCCAAAAAGGCGTCGGCCAGGATCTTGGCGCGGGACTCTTTCGGCATGGAGCACATCTCCTTTCCTGGACTGGGTCGAAAACGGCAACGCGGCGGGCGGTGGGCCGGCCTGCCCTCCGCCCGCCGAATCGTTTTGTGTTGTTTAGATGTTGTTGCGGCTGCCCACGACGATGACATCCTGATCGGAATCCACCATCTGCATCTCCACGTCCATCAGCATGAGGATCTGCTCCAGCTCAACGCTGCCGGAGAAGTCCATCACACGAGCGCCGGCGCAGATGTAGTAGTCCGGCCGGAGGATGGCGTCCGCCTTGTACACGGCCAGCTGCTCCCACATCTTGGTAACAGCGGCCCGGTAGCCGCCCACCTTGCACTGCACCGCCTCGCCGTCGCCGCACTGGACCTTGATGAAGCCTTTTTTGTCCAGCAGGCGCAGAGCGGTCTTGTTCTTCTGCTCGGTGGTGTATACATAGAAGTGATCGTTGGCGCAGGCCAGATCCAGCTGGCTGGGCTGGGCCTTCAGGTCCTCGGCGGCCAGGGCACGGGCCTCTTCTTCGGTGCACTCCTTCAGCAGGTCGGTGGTCTTCACCTCGGTGGAGCCCAGGGCGATGGCGGTGAGCTTGGAGGTCTGGGGATCGATCTCGATGTGCACCTCCACGCTGCCGGCGGCAGCGCCGGATTCCACGGCCTTGTTGATGGCCTCGGCCTTGATGGAGCGGATGTCCTCCGGGGTGGGGCTGGGCACGACCCGTTCCACCACGTCCCGGACCATGGCCAGGGCCACGCCGATGGAAGAGATGACCTCGGCGTTTTCGGGGATGGAGTATTTCAGGCCCATCTTGTCCGAGCAGAAGCCGATGAGTGCGGCTGCGCCGCCGCCCACGCCCACCAGGCTGATCTGATCCTTTTGCAGGCGGTATTTTTCCGCCAGTTCCAGAATGATGGGGCTGATCTTCTCATAGGCCCGGGTGAGGATCTGGGTGGCCACGTCCTCCACGGTGATGCCCATCATGTCCGCCAAGGGCTGCATGGCCTTGCGGGCAGCGTTGGCGTTGCCGTAGGCAAAATGTTCCGGCTTGATAAGGCCCAGCACGTTGGCGGCACAGGTGTTGGTGATGGTGATCCGCTTGCCGCCTTTCAGCTCGATGGCCACATAGTCCGCCGGGTCGCCCTTTTTGGGGCTGAAAAAGACCACCTTGGGGTCCACGATCTCCTCTTCGGGGGTAAAGACCGCATAGTCCAGGCCGGCGATGTGGGCACTGCGGGGGCCAACGTCCTTCACGCCGCTCTTGTCGGCCCGGATCATGCTGCCGCCGGCCACGCCCAGCACCCGCACGTCCAGGCTGGAGATGTAGGTGCGGTGGCCGCCCACGATGGAATAGTCGATGGCGGGTCGGCCGTTTTTGATGACACCGATGTTGGTGGTGGTGCCGCCCACCTCAAAGTACACGCCGTTGGACGCCCGCAGATACATCAGGCTGCCCATCACCGAGGCGGCGGGGCCGCTGAGCATGGTGAGCACCGGGCGCTTGCGCATCTCGTTGATCTCCATAACGCCGCCGTCGCCGCGCATGATCATCAGGGGCACGTGCACGCCGGCATCGTGCACCGACTGCTCGGTGCAGTCGGCGGTATTCAGCATTTTGGGCAGGATGGAAGCGTTGATGGCAGCGGTGCGGGTGCGGCGGGTCAGGCCGTAGAGCTTGGTGATCTCGCTGGCCACGGTGGTCCGCAGGCCCATCTTTTCAGCAATGGCGGCCACGCCCTGCTCGTTGGTCAGATCGTCCACGCCAAAGGCCTCACTGGCCACGATGACCTGCGCGCCCTCGTTCACCAGCTCCTGAATGGCCTTGGTCACGCTCTCGTCGCTGAGCTCGGTGTCTTTCAGATAGCGGTTTTTGATGGGGATGGTCCGCTCGGAGCCCAGGTCGATGTTTTTCATGCGGCACTGGGCCTTGGCCAGCACGCTCTGCAGGCCCTTGGGGCCCATGCCCAGCACGCCCACGGTGGCCACGTCGCCCTCGATGAGGGCGTTGGTGGCCTGGGTGGTGGAGTGGGCCACGAAGATCACGTCGTCCGGGGAGATGTTGTTTTCTTTCAAGCAGTTTTGAAACGCTTTCACCACGCCGGCGGCCACGCCCAGCTTATCGTCGTGGGTGGTTTTTACGCTGGATTTGCCAATGATCTCATGGGTCGCGTTGTCGATGGCCACGGCTTTGGTGTGGGTGCCGCCCACATCGATGCCCATGCGTACCTTGCGTTCAGACATTTCTGGTTCCTCCTTCGATTTAAGCGGCGATGCCGAACATGAAGTAAGCGATGATCTCCATGATGATGCAGATGCCCCAAGCCACGGGGATGCCCAGTTTCATGTGATCGCGGGTAGACACCTTGGTGTAGCCGATGCCCCAGGCGATCCAGCTCTGGGTCACGCAGACGGACACGTTCATGGTGATGGAGGGGATGACCAGCAGGCAGAACAGCCAGTGCACCGGGAAGCCGAATCCGTTCAGGATGCCCAGCACGGCGGCGCCGCAGCCGAACAGGGTCAGCGGGCCGCGGAACAGGCCCAGAGGCGCCAGGATGGCAAAGGCGATGCCGATGATGAGGGTGGAATCCGGCACCAGGCCGCCCAGCAGCGCCTTGAAGTAGGGCGCGCACAGCTCGGCCGCCTTGTTGAACATGGGCAGCACCAGCAGAAAGCCCACCAGGGGAGCGGTGTCCACCACGCCGTCAAAGAAGTCCTTGTTGACGACTCGGCAGGCAGCCCGCCAGCTGGTCAGCCGGCCACAAACAGCCAGCGCATACAGAGAACCAATGGTGAAGCCCAGGATGATGGGCACGTTGAAGGCGATCAGCAGGATAACAGGGATGACCGGAGTGATCAGGGCGATGCCAGGAGCGTTGTCCTTGTTCTGCTCCTTGCGGGTGACGGTGGTGGCCCAGGCGTGCACCGTCTTTTTGGGGCGCAGCACCACCAGGATCATGCCGATCACCACCAGCAGCTGCACCGCCAGGCCGATCAGGCCAAACCGCACGTTGCTCTCATAGGTCACCAGCTGCTTGCCGTTGCCGTCCAGGAAGAAGGCCTGGAACTGACCGGTGAGCACCGGGTTTAAGTACATGCCGGCGCCCACGCTCATCATAAAGGAGACTTCGGCCAGCACCTTGGGGATGCCCAGGCTCATCAGGATGGGCAGGATGATCACGCCGATGGCCACCACGGCGCCCGCGCCGAACAGGGTGGAGAAGATGGCGGTGGTCACGATGGAAAGCAGGATGCAGATGACGGCGGGCTTGTCGCCGCCCAGCTCAACGGTCTTGCGGATCAGGGTGGAAGCGATGCCGGTCTCCAGCAGCACCCGGCCGAACCAGGCGCCGAACATCACGTTGACCAGCACGCTGCCCCAGCCTTCGGGGCCGGATTGGAACACCTTTGTCAGCGCGTCGGTGAAGCTGATATCCACCACGCCCGCGTTGGCGGCGATGAATTCCGGGTTGGTGACCAGCGCGTTGCCGATCAGGGGAAGGGCGGTCCACACAACGGCCATGACCATGATGCCCATCATCAGGTTGCCGCCGCGCACCGCGTACACTACCAGGCCAAAGAAGGCTACCAGCAGCAGAACGCCGATAATATACTCCATAATGATTTCCTCCGTATCATATTTTCACCGGGCCTTGCCCGGTGAAAGCCGCAGTTCATTTGAAAGGGACGGTCATTTTTTCAGGCCCTGGATGGTCTGCCAGACCTCGTCCAGCACGGGGACGCCCTGCTCCAGGTTTTCCTTGCGGGTGACCAGCTCCATCTCGCCGGGGTAGTAGATCTTGCCGCCCTCGGTGGTGGGGGTGGCGGTCTTGATGTCATCCACCACGGTCTTGATGATGTTATCGGTGATGGCCTTGGTGTTCATGTGGCTGGGGTCGATGGCGATCATCACCTGGCTCAGGCCCACCTCTTCGGTGTATTTGCGGCCGATGTCGGTAACCGTGTTGCCGCCGGCCAGCACCGCGGCCACCAGGTCCAGCACGATGGACAGGCCGCTGCCCTTCCAGTAGCCGATGGTCAGCACCCGCTTGGTCTTTTCGATCTCGGCGGGGTCAGTGGTGATGTTGCCCTCGCTGTCCCAGCCGCCGGGCACCGGCAGCTGCTCGCCCTTCATGCGGGCCATCTCGATCTTGCCGTAGGCGAACTGGCTCATGGCGCAGTCGATGACCAGGTGCTTGCCCTCGCTTTGGGGCACGCTCATGATGAAGGGGTTGTTGCCGATGCGGGCTTCCTTGCCGCCCCAGGCCGGGGTATTGGGCATGGTGTTGGTCCAGCAGATGCCCACGCAGCCTTTGTCTGCCGCTTGCCAGCCGTAAGCGCCGCCCCGCATCCAGTGGTTGGTGTTGCCGATGGCCACGCAGCCGATGCCGTTTTCCTTGG
The DNA here is from genome assembly GCA_949291395.1 of uncultured Oscillospiraceae bacterium. GTDB lineage: Bacteria > Bacillota > Clostridia > Oscillospirales > Ruminococcaceae > Allofournierella. The sequence goes on from CASEVW010000063.1 coordinate 22,975, forward strand.
CCAGCTCGCAGGCCCGGTCCATGGCCAGCTTAGCGTTGGCGTTGCCCAGGCCCATGTGGCCGTCCCATCGCTCAAAACTGCCCATGCGGGCGATGCACTCGGGCTTTGCGGTGCCGTCCACAACGCCCTTGTCCAGATAGCTGATCACCCGGGGAAAGCGGTTCACGCCGTGGCTGTAAACGCCGTCCACGCTGGACTCGGTAAAGTTTTCGGCCGCCGCCTGGGCGATCACCGGGTCTACCCCGCGGCTGAGCAGGATCTCTTCAAAGGTTTTTTTCAGTTCCTGGGCTGCAATTCTCATATGCGGTCTCCTTCCTTGCACCATTGTTCTCTCTCGTGTTTGCAAGCGGTTTTCAATGTTATGAAAGCGCTTTCGTTCTGCTTCCTAAGATATTCATTTTTCCCTGCCCTGTCAATAGCTTTCCGGCAGAATCAGCGCATTCCCTAATAAACCGGTTTCTTTGTTATGCAGTTTCACGAAAGCGCTTTCATTTTCTTTATTTTTGTATTTTTTGCACAAAAAATACAAAAAAGCAGGATGGCATCCCATCCTGCTTTTCTTTTTGCAATGCAAAATCTATTCATTTTTTGTTCATTTTTCAAAAAAGCGCTTTCATAAACATGAAAATGTCAGGTGCTTTTGCCCACCACCAGTGCAGGCTGCACCGTGATGGAGGCGCAGCGCTCGGTCTGCCCGTCCATCAGGCTGGACAGCAGCTGGGCGCTCATCAGGCCCATCATCTCGGGGCGGTTGTCCACCGTGGTAAGGGTGGGCTCGCAGATGCGGGCATAGAGCGAGGCATTGTAGCCGGTAACGGCCATGTCCTCCGGCACCCGGAAACCCTTTTGCACAAAAGCTTTCACCATGCCGGCGGCGGTGATGTCCTCGCCGCAGACCATGGCGGTGCAGCCCCGCCGGTCCTCCAGAAAGCGTGCCGCCCCTTCCATGCCGCCCTCCAGCGAGCTTTCGCCCTCCAGCACATAGGGTTCCAGCCCGTGGCGGCGCATGGCAGCCTGGTATCCGTTCAGCTTGCGGCGGGCGGAGTCGGTGCCCATATCCTTGAAATAAGCGATGTTCCGGTGGCCTTTTTCCACCAGGTGTTCCACCGCCGCCCCGATGCCGGCAAAATCGTCGATGAGCACCGAGTAGCAGCCCGGCAGCTTGCCGTTGGCCACCACGCAGGGGATGCGCTGGGTCAGATTCGTGATGCTGGGGCTGTCGATCAGCTCGCTGTAGACCGAGCCGATCATGATGATGCCGTCCACCTGGCGGCGGGACAATATCTCCAGATAGCGCATGCTGTCGCTGTGCACGGTGCCGGTGTTGCACATGAGCACGTTGTAGCCCCGGTGGGCGCATTCGCTCTCCACCACGTGGGCCGCGCGGGCATAATTCGGGATGCGCACATCCACCATCAGCACCGCCACCGTGCGCATGGAGCGGGACACCAGCCCCTGGGCGATGGCGCTGGGCACATAGTTGTGGGCGGTGAGCACCGCCTCCACCTTGCGCCGGGTCTCGGCGTTCACGTTCCGCTTGCCGTTGAGCACACGGGATACCGTGCTGATGGAAACGCCCGCCTCTTTTGCGATGTCGTAGATGTTCATTGTATGGTCTCAGTCCCTTTTCAATGCTGTTTCAACTTGTTAAAAATAACATTACTATAGAGGTTAGCGGATTTTTGCGGCCTTGTCAACGCCTGCGGGCAAAGAAAAGCGGGCAGAGACCCGCTTTGAGACCAAAGCCGGGTCCTGCCCGCTGGCAAGGATCACAGGTTGCCGAACTCGCTGAGTTCCAAGCCCTCGTTGTGCTGCTGGGCCCAGTTGATGGCCCAGGGGGTGGTGAAGAGCAGCAGCTTGTTGCCCTTCAGGTCCTCAATGCGCTTGGTGTCGCTGGTCAGGTCCAGGGTCTTGGGATCCAGGTCCTCGTTTTCGATCCAGCGGATGTGCTCGAAGGGCAGCTTTTGCAGCCGGATGTCCACGTTGTACTCGTTTTTCAGCCGGTACTCCAGCACCTCGAACTGCAAAACGCCCACAACGCCCACGATCACCTCTTCCATGCCGCCGTTCAGCTCACGGAAGATCTGGATGGCGCCCTCCTGGGCCACCTGCTCCATGCCCTTCACGAACTGCTTGCGCTTCATGGTGTCCACCTGGGTCACCCGGGCAAAGTGCTCGGGGGCAAAGGTGGGGATGCCCGCGTACTGGATCTTCTCCTTGCCGGTGCACAGGGTGTCGCCGATGGAGAAGATGCCCGGGTCGAACAGGCCGATGATGTCGCCGGCGTAGGCCTCGTCCACGGTGGCCCGGTCCTGGGCCATCAGCTGGGTGGACTGGGCCAGCTTGATCTTTTTGCCGCCCTGCACATGGGTGACCTCCATGCCACGCTCGAACTTGCCCGAGCAGATGCGCATAAAGGCGATGCGGTCCCGGTGGGCCTTGTTCATGTTGGCCTGGATCTTAAAGATAAAGCCGGAGAAGTTCTGCTGGGCGGGCTCCACCAGGGCATCGCCGCTTTTGCGGGGCAGCGGGCTGGGGGAAAGGCGCAGAAACTCTTTCAGAAAGGGCTCCACGCCGAAGTTGGTGAGGGCCGAACCGAAGAACACCGGGCTCAGGCGGCCGGTCTGCACCGCTTCCATGTCAAAGTCGTAGCTTGCGCCGTCCAGCAGCTCGATGTCCTCGGCCAGCTTTTCGTGCAGCGGGGCGGTGATCAGGTCGTCCAGCCGGGGATCGCCCAGCTCGGCCTCGATCTTGTCCAGGATCTTCACGCCGTTGGCCTTGCCGTCGCTCTGGAAGGCCAGGATGTGGCGGCTGTTCCGATCGAACACGCCCTTGAACTCCTTGCCGCAGCCGATGGGCCAGTTCATGGGATAGGTCTGGATGCCCAGGATGTTCTCGATCTCTTCCATCAGATCGAAGGGGTCCCGGGCTTCCCGGTCCATCTTGTTGATGAAGGTGAAGATGGGGATGTGCCGCAGGGTGCAGACCTTGAACAGCTTGATGGTCTGGGCCTCAACGCCCTTGGCAGCGTCGATGACCATGACCGCCGCGTCGGCGGCCATCAGGGTGCGGTAGGTGTCCTCGGAAAAGTCCTGGTGACCGGGGGTGTCCAGGATGTTGACGCATTTGCCGTCGTATTCAAATTGCAGCACCGAGCTGGTGACCGAGATGCCGCGCTGCTTTTCGATCTCCATCCAGTCGCTGACGGCGTGGCGGGCGCTCTGCTTGCCCTTTACGCTGCCTGCCTGCTGGATCGCGCCGCCGTACAGCAGCAGTTTTTCCGTCAGGGTGGTTTTACCGGCGTCCGGGTGGCTGATGATCGCAAAGGTGCGCCGGCGCTGGATCTCTTGCCGTAGATCGGCCATAGATGCTTGTCCTCCTTATATCTTGCGGGCGGCATTTCCGCCCCGTTCATTGGATCAATAAAAACACAACACTTTAATATTATACATGAACGCCGGCTTTGGCAAGGGGGAACGGCCCAAATTTCGCCCACCGGGCAAAAAAACGGCATTCTGCCCTCCGGCACCGCCCCTCGACAGTTTTTTTCCACTATGATATACTGAAAAAACACCAGAGTCTCCCATGCGGAACGGGCGGCTCTGAAAACAAACCCGATTTGCGGCAAGGGGTTGACCATTTGAGAAACATCGCCATTGTGGAGGACGAGGACCGGGCAGCGCAAGCCCTCGTGGCCCACATCAAGGAGTACGAAGCCCAGACCGGCCAGAACTTCCAAATCTTCCGGTTCACCAACGGAGCGGATTTTCTACAGGACTACCGTGCGATTTACGCGGTGGTCTTTCTTGACGTGCAGATGCCCAGAATGAATGGGCTGGAAGCCGCTCTACAGCTGCGCCGGTACGACAAGAATATCTCTATCGTATTTATCACCAATCTGGTGCAGTATGCCCTAAAGGGCTACGAGGTGGATGCGGTGAGCTATCTGATCAAGCCGGTAAGCTACTACGATTTTTCCATGAAATTTAAAAAGGCGCTGGACATCTATCTGCTCAACGAGGATCGCAGCTTCACCGTGAATACTCCCGGCGGGCTGTGCCGGATCTCCACCGACAAGCTGATGTATGTGGAGATTATGAATCACCGACTGTTCTATCATCTGATCGATGGTGTGATCGAGATGACAGGAGTGCTCTCCGGCGTGGAGCAGCAGCTGCGCCAGTTCGGCTTCCTGCGCTGCAACCAGTGCTATCTGGTAAATCCCAAATTCATCGTGAAGGTGAATGGCAGTACGATGCAGGTGGGCGACAATCTGCTGCAGATCAGCCGGCCCCGCCGGGCAGCATTTTTGGCGCAGCTGGCCAACTGGTATGCCGGTACGGGAGATGAACAAGCATGAGCATCTTTCTGTTCGTCTACTGTTACATCATGCTGGAATTTCTGTTCGGGCTGTATCTGTTTTATGGCATGGCCCTGTGGAACCTGCAGCGGGCCGACCAGTTCTGGCTGCGGCTGATTCTGGGCTTTGCAGGGGTGCTGGTCCTGACCGGTGCCGCCTCTTGGCTTTATTTGTTCTGGGGTCAAAACGCTCTGGGCCGCAGTGCCATCTACATCGCCCTCTTTACAGCTACTATCGCCCACGTACGATTGTGCTTCGGCGAACCTTGCCTCACCATCCTGTTCTGCTGCAGTGTGGCCTACGCTGCCCAGAATCTGTGTTACAAGCTGTATCTCACACTGGTCTGTACCGCGGAGCTACTGCGGTTCAGCGTTGGCAGCTTTCCCCTCGACGTTTACCAAAGACTGTTCCATCACAGCTTCTATGTGGCGGCGGCTCTGGTGCTTTACCGGTTGTTCATCCACCGAGTGGCAAGACTTGCCGCCAGCTGCCAGCTGGACCGGCAGATGCTCTCGCTTTCCATAGTGGTGCTTCTGATCACCGCAATTCTCTGCTCGGTGGAGGACGTATACTTCGCCCAGCTGAGCGTCGGCTGGGAAAACCGGTTTGACCACATTGCTCTCTTTATGCTGCGCCAGTCCGGCAACCTATTCTCGGTCACCTGCTGCATCATCGTGCTGCTTCTGGCCTGGCGCACCATCGAGCAGCGGGAATTGGCGCAGGAGGTAGAATACCTTCAGCACACCATTCGCCAGAGTCAGCGGCAATACGAAATCTCTCGCGATACCATTGAGCGCATCAACATCAAATGCCACGACATCAAGTACCAGATCGCCTCGCTGGCCGCTCAGGGCCATCCCCTCGGGCCGGATGCGGTGTGCGACCTGGAAAAGGCCATCTCCATCTACGACACCCGCATTGAGACGCATAACCAGCTGCTGGATGTGCTGCTCACGGAAAAAAGCCTTTACTGTGAACAAAATGGCATTCAGCTTTCCTGCATGGTGGACGGTGAAAAACTGGATTTTCTGGAAAGCAGCGATCTGTACTGCCTATTCGGCAACGTGATTGACAATGCGCTGGAAGCAGTGGCAGCGGTACCCCAGCGAGAACGGCGAATTATCAGTCTGGTGGTCAAGGCCCGGGGTGACATGCTGCTGATCCAGCAAGACAACTACTTCGATGGCACTCTCACCTTTCAGGACGGTCTGCCCCTGACCACCAAAGCCGACAGCTCCTGTCACGGCTTCGGCTTGCGGAGCATCCGGATGATTGTTCACAAGTATGACGGAGAGCTAACCACCCATGTGGATGGGGACGTATTCCATCTGAACATCCTGTTCGGCCTAGCGGACCGCTGACCAGATATGCAATACACGAAAAAAAAGATACAGTTTAGGGAACACCCATTGCCAGGGGTGTTCCCTTTTGTTATAGTTTGGGGCAACGAACCGGCTCTGATGGTTTCTCCTTGTGTTTTCTCCTTCTTCCTATACGGGGCCGGTTTTTGAGGAGGATCCACAGGGAACGCAGGCAGAAACGGCATTGCCGGCAAGTCTGCGGAACAGACATTCAGAAGGAGGATTTTCATGGCAAAGGACAAGAAGAAAAAACTGAGTGCGAAAGCACTCACCGCGATTCTCACGCCACTGCTGGCCATCCTGCTGGCGTTCTCAATCGCACTTTCCATCATCACCACCTCGATGTACGATCTGGTGCTTCGCGACATCTTCGGTGAGACGGATTTCGCCAGCAGCAGCGCCGCAAACGGTGTGGATGCTGCGTACTACACCCGCGAAATCACTGACTCCGAGGCCCTGCAGGCCGCCGAGCAGGAATTCACCCGCAAGGCCGGTGCGGAAGGCTTTGTGCTGCTGTACAACAACTCCGAGAACGGCAAGGGCCTGCCTGTGGCCGCCGGCTCTAAGCTGAGCCTGTTCTCTGCTTCCTCGGTAGATCTGCTAGCCGGCGGCACTGGCTCCGGTGTGAGCACCATCTCCAGCGACATGCGCACCGCTCTGTTGGAGCAGGGCTTTGAGGTGAACGAATCCCTGTGGAAGTTCTATACCGATAATCACAGCACCTACACCCGGGGCGGCGGCGCCATTATGTACGGCGGCGCTGAGGACTGGTCCATCAACGAGGCCCCCATCTCCGCCATTCCCGATACGGCCAAGCAGGAAGCCGAGGGTACCATTCCCATATTCTTTATTGCCCGCACCGGCGGCGAGGGCCGCGACCTCGGCCGCTACATGGGCAACTGGACCGACATTGAGGAGGACAGGGACAAGCATTATCTGGAGCCGGACAGCGTGGAGCTGGGCGTGATACAGTATCTGAACGACAACTTCGATAACGTAATTCTGGTGGTCAACACCAACAACGCCTTTGAACTGGGCTGGGTTGAGAATTACCCCAATATCTCTGCAGTGTTGTGGGCTCCCGGCGCTGGTGGTGACACCTGCCGCTCCATTGCGGACGTGCTGAGCGGCAACGTGAACCCCTCCGGTCATCTGGTGGACACCTTCGCCTACGATCTGTTCTCCTCCCCCGCCATGCAAAACATGGGTGACATGATGATGGTCAACGGCGGCAGCGACGTGGAAGCCGCCGTGTTTTATGACGAAGGCATCTATGTGGGCTACAAATACTACGAGACCCGTTACTTCGACAAGACTCTGGAACAGGGAAACGCGGGCGACTATGACTACTCCCAGACCGTGCAATATCCTTTCGGCTACGGTTTGTCCTACACCACCTTCCAGTGGTCTGACTTTACCATGAGCGAGATGGATGCCAACGGCGACATCCAGGTAAGCGTCACCGTGACCAACACCGGCTTGGTTGCTGGCCGCGATGTGGTGCAGCTGTATCTGAACAGCCCCTACACCGAATACGACAAGCAAAACCACATTGAGAAAGCATCCGCCTCTCTGGTAGGCTTTGAGAAGACTGGCGAGCTGGCTCCCGGCCAGTCCGAAACCATTACCATCACGGTGAACAAAAAGGACTTCATCTCCTACGACGACGTGCAGGCCAAGACCTATATTCTGGAGGCCGGCGACTATCTGCTGACCGCCGCATCCAACGCCCATACAGCCAATAACAACTTCCTGGCCTACGCGGGCGTGGAAAGCGACGGCCTGTTCGGTACCCCCGACGCAAGCTTTGTGGGCTGCTGGACCTACAACTACACCGACAATGGCGGCGTGGACAACGTAACCTATGCCACCTCTGCCACCGGTGCTGAGATTACCAACCAGTTTGACCATGCCAGCTACGATGAGCTGACCCCCCGCACCCAGTACCTAACCCGTCAGGACTGGGTAGGCACCTTTCCCACAACCCACGGTACCCAGGACAACCAGCGCAAGAGCGAATTCAGCGAAAAGAACGGCTACACCTGGGAGGTAGAAGTCTCTGATGAAATCAAGGCCGCCATTCAGGCCAAGGGCGCTGAGGCGTCCCTGAATCCTATGACCGAGGAAGAGGCCGCCGCTCTGGACGGCACCTACGGCAACGGCGGCGATCTGGAGCTAATCGACTTCCGCGGCCGTGACTTCGACGAGGTGGAAGCCGAAGGTGGCTGGGATGCCCTGATTGACCAGATGGATGCCACCGAGCTGGAAAATATCGTGCGCAACGGCGGCTATCAGACTTTGGCCTCCTCCAATGCAGGCAAGCCCCGCGCCATCGACTACGACGGTCCTTCCGGCCTGAACGAGGGCGGTATCACCCATGAGCCCTACTCTCTCACCTACCCCTGCGCTACCAACCTGGCTGCCAGCTGGGATCGCAACAACTCCTATCTGCACGGCTACTATGTGGGCGAGGACGCTCTGGCTGCCGACGGCAACTGGGGCAATCACACTTACATCGGCTTGATTAGCGGCTGGTACGCTCCTGCCATGAACATCCATCGCACTCCCTTCGCTGGCCGTAACTTCGAGTATTACTCTGAAGATGGCTTCATGTCCGGCGAGCTGGCCCTTCAGGCAGCCAGTGCCTGTGCTGAAAAGGGCGTGTACGCCTACATCAAACACTTTGCCCTGAATGATCAGGAAAATCACCGCAGCCATGTGGCCACTTTCTCCAACGAGCAGGCCATCCGCGAGATCTACCTCAAGCCTTTCCAGACCTGCATTGAGGAACGCCCCACCACCGAAATCTTGGTGCAGCAGTACGATGATGCCACTGACAGCTTCACCCAGACCACGACCGAGATCCCGGCGGTGATGGCGGTAATGTCTGCCTTCAATCGGGTGGGCTGCACATGGTCCGGCGGTGATTACAACCTGCTCACCGGCGTTCTGCGCAACGAGTGGGACTTCGACGGTACCGTGATCACCGACTACGACAACGGCGGCGTTATGGACACCGAGCAGTGTATCCGCGCCGGCGGCGACCTGAAGCTCACCGGCTATGAAGTGGATGCTCCGCTGGATATCACCAATCCTGCTTCCCGCTACTTTGCCCGTCAGGCGCTCAAACATATCCTGTACACCACCGTAAACTCCAACGCCATGAACGGCATTGTACACGGTACCTCGGTAGGCGAGCTTCCCTTCGCCAACTACTACTTCATCCTGATCGGTGAAGGAATCGTTGCCTCCGGTCTGATCGCCTGGGGCGTGGTTGCTATCGTCCGCCGCTGGAAGAAGGAAAAGCACCGCAAGCAGGCAAAGACATAATTTCCTCCGTTTTTTCGCACAGACAGTGAAAAACAATTCTCCATTCCTGCAAAAAAGGAGTCTTCTCGCCCGGGAAGGCTCCTTTTTCTATTTGCTTTGCAGGGGCTTTACCAGCCTCCTTTTTTCAGCACAAAGCAAGGCAGGGGCGCGCTCTCGGCCCAGTTGGCAAATTCGCACACCAGCACCGTGTATTCCGTGAGGGGCAGGCTGCGGAAAAAGGCCAGCAGGCTCTCTTTTTCCCCGCTGCCGTTGGAGCCGCCGCTGTACAGGCAGGCGGTGAGCACCCCGCCGGGGCGCAGGGCCGCAAGCGCCGCCTGCACCGCCGGCAGGCTGCTTTTGGGGGTGGTGAAGAGGCTGTGGTCCCCGCCCGGCAGATACCCGAAGTTGAACATGACGCAGTCCGCCGTGCCCGGGGCCACGAATTCGCCCAGCCGGGCGTGATCCGCCTGCACCGCCTTGCCGATGCCCGCCAGCCCCTGGGCAGCCAGCCGGGCGTTGGTGTTCTCCACCGCCTGCCGCTGCACATCCAGCGCCAGCACCTTGCCTTCCGGCCCGGCCAGGCGGCACAAAAATTCCGTGTCGCCCCCGTTGCCGCAGGTGGCGTCCACAAAAAAGCCGCCGGGCAGAAGCCTTGCCTTCAAAAATGCCTGGGTCAGGCCCACGGCGGTGGGGTCAGGCCTGCGGCGGCGCACCCACTGCCCGCCCGCCGGGGAAAAGCCGAATTTTTCCGCCAGCGCCCGGCCCGCCTCGCTGTCGGGCGGCGGCAGAAGATGCAGGCTTTCGGTCTTATAGCCGCCGGTGGCCTTGAGCACCTGTTTTAACAAAAATGTGCCGTATCCTTTTTGCCGCCAGGCCGGGTCGATCTCCAGCGCGCGGATGCGTGTGCCCTCCTCTTCGGCGGCGCAGACGCACCGCCCCACAAGCTGGTTTTCCTTATATAACAGGAATGTTTCTCCCTGCTGTTTTACCTGCATGCCATTGCCCTGCCTTTCCAAATATGGTATCCTTAATAAAGACTCTGCCCTTGGTGTCCCGGCATCTTCCCGCCGGGCAAACCATACACATTATACATGGATTTCACATTTTTTTCACCCGGCCATAAAATGTTTTTCACGCCCACTGGGTAAACTGATACCAGAACGATAAACAAGGGCCGCAAGAGCGGCGTTCCCCCTTTTGGACAAAGCGCCCCGGACCCTTTGCAGCTTAGATTTGAAAGGAAGATAGATCATGGAAAACAAATGGGAATACGATTACTCGGGCAGCTACCCGGGCGGTTACAACAACAACTCCGCACCTTACACCCCCATCACCCCCACCGGTGATCCCGCCATGGGCCAGAACCCCATGGGGCCTGATCCCATGGGCCCCGGCGCGCCGGAACCCCCCAAGATGAAAAAGAGCCACCCCCGCCTGAAAAAGGTGGGCGCCGGCGCCCTGGCCCTGCTGCTGGTGGCCGGCGTGAGCTTCGGCGGCGGCTATGCGGGCTTCTATGTGGCCGATAAGACCAGCAGCGCCCGCATCGTTTACCAGAGCGCCAACTCCACCGGCACCGCCACCGGCACCGACATCTCCAACTCCGACGGCCTGGTGGGCGTGATCAACGCCATCACCCCCAGCGTGGTGGAGATCACCACCGAGCAGATGGTCACCACCAGCTACGGCTTCTGGGGCGGCCAGCAGATCGTGAGCGGCGCGGGCAGCGGCGTGATCTACACCGCCGACGGCTACATCATCACCAACAACCATGTGGTGGAAGGCGCCCAGCAGATCACCGTGAAACTGAACGACGGCACCACCTATCCCGCCACCCTGGTGGGTGCGGATTCCCAAAGCGACATCGCGGTGATCAAGATCGACGCTACCGGCCTGACCCCCGCCGTTTTGGGCGACTCGGACACCGTGTCCATCGGTGAGACCGCCATCGCCGTGGGCAACCCCAGCAACCTGGGCGTCACCTCCACCGACGGCATCATCAGCGCTTTGAACCGCAGCGTCACCGTTGAGGGCAACACCATGAACCTGATGCAGACCAGCGCCGCCATCAGCCCGGGCAACTCCGGCGGCGGCCTGTTCAACGCCCGCGGCGAGCTGATCGGCATCGTGAACGCCAAAAACGCTGACGAGAACGCCGAGGGCCTGGGCTTTGCCATCCCCATCAACACCGCCAAGCAGGTGGCCCAGGACCTGATCGAAAACGGCTACGTGACCGGCCGGCCCGCACTGGGCATCACCGTGATCAGCATCACCGACGCCCAGACCGCCATGCAGTACGGCGTTTCCACTCCGGGCGCCTATGTGCAGAGCGTGACCGAGGGCAGCGGCGCTGACGCCGCCGGCATGCAGCCCGGCGACCGCATCGTGAGCGTGGGCACCAAGACCGTGGTCACCGCCACCGACGTGACCAACGCTTTGCGGGATTACTCCGCCGGCGACACCGTGCAGGTGCAGGTGGACCGGGGCGGCGAGCTGATCACCCTGGACGTGGTGCTGGGTGAGCGCACCCAGGGCTGAGGCCCCTTTTCCCCTTTTGCTTTGCCCCCGCCGCCGTGGGGTGAAGATAAACTCCTCATTTTCATAAAGCAAGCAAGCACGGAAGACCCGTGGCTCCACCCCCGGAGCCACGGGTCTTCTCTATTTTTTAGGAAAAATGCCGCCCCGGCATTTGCCTTTTTGCATTGACGGACGGCGCCGTGCGTACTATGATAGAGATAATTCCTATTTTATTACCCGGAAAATACGCCGGGCCGTTCCCCAAAAGCGGCCCGCTTTGCCAAAGAAAGGACTCATCCCATGAACCAGATCAAACACCAGGCCATTCTGGAGACCATCCAGGGCCTGAACCAGAACTACCACAGCCACGAGCTGCTCACCCTGAAACAGGGCATGGAGCTGCCCAGCCGCAAGGCGGTCATCGACGTTTTGCGGGCCCTGAAAGAGATCCTCTTCCCCGGCTATTACGGGCCGGAGAGCCGCCTGGGGGATTTTTCCGACCACTACGCCGGTTACCGGCTGGACCGGCTGTACGACGACCTGCGCAGCCTGATCGCCACCGCCCTGCTGTACGAGTGCGGCCACGAGGGCTGCCAGCTGCACACCGATCCCCGGGCGGACGAAGTCTGCGCCGCCTTTTTCAAAAAGCTGCCCCTGATCCAGCAGCTGCTGCTCAAGGACGTGCAGGCGGGCTTTGACGGCGACCCCGCCGCCAAAAGCCGGGAGGAGATCATCTTCTGCTATCCGGGCTTTTACGCCATCTACATCTACCGCATCGCCCACGAGCTGTACCAGCAGAACGTGCCCTACCTGCCCCGCATCATGAGCGAATACGCCCACAGCAGCACCGGCATCGACATCAATCCGGGGGCCCAGATCGGGGAATACTTCTTCATCGACCACGGCACCGGCGTGGTCATCGGCGAGACCTGCGTCATCGGCGACCATGTGAAGCTGTACCAGGGGGTCACCCTGGGGGCGCTGTCCACCCGGGGCGGCCAGCAGCTCACCGGCGTGAAGCGCCACCCCACCGTCTGCGACCACGTGACCATCTATTCCGGCGCTTCGGTGCTGGGGGGCGAGACGGTGATCGGCGAGAACACCACCATCGGCGGCGGCACCTTCATCACCGAATCGGTGCCCGCCAACAGCCGGGTGCTGGCAAAGCGCCCCGAGCACACGGTGAAATCCCCCTCGGACAAAGCGGACTGACCGCTTTCAAGCAAAACAAGGCCGCATGCCTGCTGAAAAGCAGGCCTGCGGCCTTGTTGTTTTTTGTTACAGGATCAGCACAAAGGTGCCCGCCGTAATGAGAAGGCCCCCCAGCACCGACTGCCAGGTGAGCTGCTCTTTCAGGATGACGAACGCCAGGATCATGCTGATCACCACGCTGGACTTGTCGATGGGCACCACCTTGCTGGCCTCCCCCATCTGCAACGCCCGGTAGTAAAACAGCCAGGAAAGCCCGGTGGCGATGCCGGACAGCACCAAAAACAGCCAGGAGCGGGCGCCGATGTTGGGGATCTGCTTTTGTACCCCGGTGAGGAACACCAGGCCCCAGGCCATCACCAACACCACCGCCGTGCGGATGGCCGTTGCCAGGTTGGAGTCCACGCCGCTGATGCCGATCTTTGCCAGGATCGAGGTGAGCGCCGCAAACAGCGCCGACAGCAGCGCATACACCACCCAAAGGGAATTGTCCGGCTGGTTCATGCAAACCATCTCCTCGCTTTTATTTCAAAAAGTCTTTCAGATACTCCGCCGCGCTGCGGCTCATTTCCCGGGAAAAATCGCTGTCGTACTTGCGCTTTTCAAAGGCCTGCACCCAGGCATCAAAATCAAAGGTCTCATTGCCGTCCCGGGCGGCCCGCTCTTCCAGCGCTGCCCGGTGCTCCTGGGGCGTGCGCTTGGGGTAGGCGTTTTCCGCCACGAGGTATTTTTTGGCAAAACGGGCGGGCTTTCTGCGCTGCTGCTGGCTGCGGGCAGGCCAGCCGATCACCAGCATGGCCGCCGGCACCACCCCTTCGGGCAGCTCCAGCTCCTGGCAGACCTGCTCCTTGTTCTCCAAAATGTCCCCGATGTAGCAGCTGGCAAGGCCTAAGCTCTCGGCGGCGATGACCACGTTCTGGGCGGCGATGCAGGCATCCGCCACCGCCAGCAGCAGGTCCCCCGCGCCGGCGGACCGGGGCTGGCAGCCCGCCTCCCGGTACACCTGGGGCCAGCGGGCGCAGTCCGCCAAAAAGACCAGCACCACCGGGGCGGTGACGATGAAGGGCTGGTGGTCGCACAGTTCGGCCAGCTTCGCCTTGCGCTCCGGGTCGGTGATGTCCAAAATGGTATACAGCTGCTGGCACCCCGCCGAGGGAGCGGCAAAGGCTGCCTGGAACAGCTGCTCTTTGTATCCCGCGGAGACCGGCAGGTCCAAAAAGACCCGCGCGCTTTTGCGGTCATGGATGCTTTTCAAGGTTGGGTTCATGGAATGGCCTCCTTCGCCCGGCCCGGGCACGCTTTGCCAAATTCACATTTCCCTGCGGGCCGGTTTGTTGTGTTGCCTTGATTATAACACGTTTTCGCCTTTCCGCTTCTCTTTTTCACAAAATTTTTCCATTCCAAAGCGAACTTTTGCCCTGTTTTACTCGTAGCGCAGCGCCTCGATGGGATCCAGCTTGGCGGCTTTGTTGGCCGGATAGTAGCCAAAAAACACGCCGATGGCCATGGAAAAGCCCACCGCCACCAGCACGGTGGCAAAGTTGATGCGGGCAGGCGCGCCGATGAGGGTCGCGCCCAGGCTGCCCAAACCGCAGCCCGCCAGAATGCCCAGGGCCCCGCCCACCAGGCAGATGATCACCGACTCCACGATGAACTGGGTGCGGATGGCGCTGTTGGTGGCACCCAGCGCCTTGCGGATGCCGATCTCCCGGGTACGCTCGGTGATGCTCACCAGCATGATGTTCATTACGCCGATGCCGCCCACCAGAAGGCTGATGCCCGCGATGACGCCGATGGCGATGGAGATGGTATCCAGCACCTGGGTGATGGTGCTCATCTCGTTTTTCAGGTTGTAGGCTTCCACCCTGAACTGGGCGTTGTTTTTGTAATAGCTCTGCTCGAAAAACTGCTCGCTCCGGACCTCAAACGCCGCTGTGTCCACCCCGGCGGCGGGGGCCACCTCGCACCAGAAATAGCTGCCCTCGCTGACCCCGTTCAGTTCGTGGAAGGTGGTCAGGGGGATGTACAGCTGGGTCCGGGCGTCATCGCTCACGGTGGGTTTACCGCCCAAAAAGACACCCTGCATCTGATAGGTGTAGACGCCCACGATGGTGAACTCGTTCACACTGCCGTTGGCCTCGGTCACCTCCACCGGCTGGCCCAGAGCCGCCTGCGCGTCGCCGCCGAACAGCCGTTTCACCAGCAGGTCGCTCACCACCGCCACCTTCCGCCGGCCGTCCTGATCATTCTGGGTGAGCAGGCGGCCCGCCGCAAGGCTGACCCGGTCCAGGTCAAAAAAGCCTTGGTTTGCCCCAGTGGTGGTGATCTTTGCGGTCTGGCCCTGCCGCAGAGCGCTGCCGGGATCCTTGCTTTCAGTGAGCACGATGGCCCGGATCTGCTGGGCAAAGCGCTGCTGGTAGGCCGCCAGCATCTCGTCGGTAAGCAGGTCGCTGTCCTCATAGCTGTAGTTGTTTGCGTGCTCGCCGTTTTCGTCCGGCCTCGGGTCCACACTGAGCTGCAAGTTGTTGCCGCCCAGCGAAACCAGGCTGCTGCTTACCGAACTGGTGAGGGAAGAACCCACCGTGACGATGGCGATCACCGAGCCGATGCCGATGATGATGCCCAGCATGGTGAGCAGCGCCCGCATCTTGTTGCTGCGCAGGCCGTTCAGAGCCAGCTTCACATTCTCCCAGATCATGCGCCGCGCCCTCCTTTCGCCTCATGGATGATCCGCCCGTCCCGGATGGTGATGATCCGCTGGCACTCGGCGGCCAGCTCCTGGGAGTGGGTGATGAGCAGGATGGTCTTGCCCTGCTCTTTGTGCAGCTTGTGGAACAGGTCCATCACCACCCGGCCGGTGGCGGAGTCCAGCGCGCCGGTGGGTTCGTCCGCCAGCAGCACCGCCGGATCGTTGGCCATGGCCCGCGCGATGGCGACCCTCTGCTTCTGGCCGCCGGAAAGCTCGTTTGGCTGGTGACCCATCCGCTGTTCCATGCCCACCAGTTCCAGCAGCTGCCGGGCCCGGGCGGTGCGCTTTGCCCCGCTCACGCCGCCGTACAGCATGGGCAGCTCCACATTTTTCACCGCGCTGGTGCGGGCGATCAGGTTGAAGGTCTGGAACACAAAGCCGATCTTGCGGCAGCGCAGGGAAGAGAGGGCACTGTCCGGTGCGGCGGTTATGTCGATGCCGTCCAGAATATAGCTGCCCTCGGTGGGTTTATCCAGCGCGCCGATGATGTTCATCAGGGTGGATTTGCCGCTGCCGGACTCGCCCACGATGGCCACAAATTCCCCCTCGTACACTTCCAGATCGATGCCGTGGAGGATCTCCAGTTCATTGGGCTGGCCGATGTAAAACCGTTTTACGATGTTATGCAGCTGGATAATGGGCTTTTTTTCACCGGTCATTCCACTTCCTCCAGATCCGCCAGGCTGCGCAGTTCCATGCCCTCAGAAAGGCCCTCGCCGCTCACCTCCACCGAAAGGTCGGTCTCCATGCCGGTGGTCACCGGCACCGGGGTAAAGGTCACGCCGCCCGCCTCGTCGGTGTCCTTGCGGTAGATCACGGACTGGCCGTTCTCGTCGGTGCCCACTGCGTCCAGCGGAACGTTGAACACGTTCTTTTTCTCTTCCAGCAGCACCTTTGCCCGCACGCTCATGCCCAGGCGCAGTGCCGGGGTGGGATCGGTGACCGTTACCTTCACCGAATAGCTGGCCCCGTTGTCCCCGTTTGTCTGGGCTTTGGGGGCGATCCAGCTCACCGTGCCGTGAAAGGTGTCCTGTGCGCCGGAGACGAGGGTCACAGTCTGGCCCACTGCCAGCTGGTTCACATCGTATTCCCGCACATTGAGCACCGCTTCCAGAGCGTTCTGATCCTCGATCACAGCGATGTTGGTTGCCGCGCCCCCTTCCACCGCCTGGATCTGGGTCACGATGCCGTCGCAGGGGGCGGTGATGGTGCACTGTTTTTTATCGCTTTGCAGGCTCTTCAGCTGCTGGGCCGCAGCGCTGGGGGCCTCGGCGGCCGCCAGTGCGTTCACCAGCGCGTCCTGGGCGTCCTCGATGGCCAGGTTGTCCTGCCGCAGCCGGGCATCCCGGTCGGCCTGGTCCATGGAAGCGGTGACACCCTCGTCGATGGTCTTTTGATTGCGGGCATCCTCCACCTTGCGCTGGGCCTGGGCGACGGCCAGATCGCTCTGTTTTTTTTCCGCCGCCACCGCCTGCTGCTGAGCGGCGATCTGGGTATCCAGGCGGGACGTATCCAGTTTGACCAGCACGTCTCCGGCCTTCACCGTATCCCCCTCCTGTACCAGGATCTCATCCACCGGCATCGTCTGGGCGGTGGCCACCTGGGTCACGCTGCCGGACTGGACCGCCCCGCTGACGCTCAGGGTCCGGGCCAGATCCCCCCGGTGCAAAGAAAAAGTCTGCACCTGAGCCTGGGCGGCTTGGGCGGCGGCCGCCGCCTGGGACTGCCGCACCTGGAAAGCGGCTGCCGCGGCCAGCAGCACTGCCAGCAGGATGATGCTCTTTTTGTGTCGGGACAAAAACTGTGTTACCTTGCTCATTTCCTCGTCTACTCCTCCTGTGGGATCTTCCGCAAGCAGCGGCGTTTTGCGGCAGCGTTGCCGTCCGTTTTTTCTTTTTCGTCGCTCCCTGCCGGTTGGTTCACGGCAGCGGGCCAAAACGGCCCTGTTTTGCGGTTTCTTTGCGTTGTATACGATGAAAACGACGCTGACCGCCGTTGTTCTTCACAAAGAAAAGCGTTTTTTTGTTTTTTTGCCGCTTTGCTCTTGACCCTCACGCAGCGTGATGGTCTACAATAGCAAGTGGAAAGGAAAGGAGAGAACGCACCATGCGGACCGTGACACAGGTAAGCAACCTCACCGGGGTGAGCGTGCGCACGCTGCACCACTATGACGCCATCGGCCTGTTGAAGCCCACCGCCACCACCCCCGCGGGCTACCGGCTGTATGACGACGCGGCCCTGCGCAGGCTGCAAAGCATCCTTTTGTTCCGGCAGCTGCAATTTTCGTTAAAAGACATCAAGGCGATCCTGGACAGCCCGGGCTTTGATCCGGCCCAGGCCCTCAGCCAGCAGATCCGGCTGCTGGAGGCCCAACACCGGCACATCGGGCAGCTGATCGCCTTTGCCCGGCAGTTACAACAAGGAGGAGATCTGATGACATTCGACGCATTCGACACAAGCGAACTGGAACAGTACAAGGCCGAAGCAAAAGCCCGCTGGGGCGATACCCAGGCCTACCGGGAGTCCCAGCAGCGGGCCGCCGCCGGCCAGGACTTTGCCGCCGCCGGCAAAGAGATGATGGAGATCTTTGCCCAGATCGGCGCGCTGCGCGCCCTCGCCCCCGAGGACGAGGCGGTGCAGCAAAAGGTCCGGGAATTGCAGGACTTCATCACCGGCCATTTTTACACCTGCACCGACGAGATCCTGGCCGGCCTTGGCCAGATGTATGGGGAGGACGAGCGGTTCCGAGCCAACATCGACGCTGCTGGCGGCGAGGGCACGGCGGCCTTTGTGCAGAAGGCCATTGCCGCACGCTTTCACAAAGCCTGACAAACAGGCAGCAAAAAACCCGAAGTGGCAAACGCCCCTTCGGGTTTTTGTTTTATTTGTCTTGATAGGTGCCGGCCATCCTGCCCAGCAGCTCGCCGAATTCCCGGCGCACGGCGGGCGGGCCCACGATCTCCACCTTGCCGCCGAAGCCGCACACCCAGCCGTAAAACGGCGGGCTGACCACCACATCGGGGTAGAGGGTGAAAAAGCCGTTTTTGTGGTCGATCATGGTCACGTCGGTGCCGAAGCGGTCCAGCATGGGGCCGATGACCCCGTTTTCGCACCGCAGCTCCACCCGGACGGCCTTGCCGCCGAACATGCCGAACATCCGTTTGGCGTACTCCCGCATCTGCTGGGGATCGAACTCCTCCTCGCCCTGGCGGGGCAGGTCCACCAGCTCGATGGAAGCCATTTTATCCACCCGGTAGTGGCGCAGGCCCTTGCCCTCTTCCCAGGCCACCAGATAGTAGTTCTCCTCTTCCCACAGCATGGCCCAGGGGCTTACCTGGTATCTGCCGCCGCCCCGGCGGGCCACCTTTTTCTTGTCCAGGTTCCATTCCTGGTACACAAAGCGCACCTGCTTGTCCTCGGCAATGGCCCGGTGCAGCGCGTCCACGCTGTAATAGATGGTCTCGTTCATGCTTTTCACCCGGCCGGAAGCGAACACCTGGCGCTTTAAGTCCCTGGCCTGGTATTCGCTGGCAAAGCGGCTCAGGGTCTTGATGAGCTGGTCGCTTTTTTTGCGGGTGATGAACCGGGATGCCTGCACCGAATCCACCAGCAGCTTCAGTTCCGGCAGCTGGAAGGCCCGGCTGGCCAGGTAGTATCCGCCACCCCGGCCCCGGCGCTGCACGATGTCGTACCCCAGCTCCCGCAGGTTGTCGATGTCGTCGTAGATGCTTTTGCGCTCGGCGCTCACCCCCTGGGCGGCCAGCAGCTCCAGGATCTGGGGCACATTGATGAGATGGTCCTCGTCGGTATAGCGGTAAAAGATCCGCAGCAGCCAGATGAGCTTTGTTTTTTGACCTTCTGCCCGCGGCACGTGCTACTCCTCCTTCTCCTTTTTGTCAAACGCCGCCCGGGCCTGGGTGGACTGGCGGAACATGGCCTCCAGCCCGGCCCGGTCCCCGGTTTTCAGGCACTGTTTCAGCGTCTCTAAGCGGGTGGCGAACTCGTCGATCTCCCCGATCAGGTTTTCCTTGTTCCACAAAAACAGCTCGGCCCACATGGTCTCGTTGATGCGGGCGATGCGGGTCAGATCCCGAAAGGAATCGCCGGTATACTCCGCAAAGCGCTCGGCCCCCGGCGCGCACATCAAGCTCACCGCAATGGCGTGGGTCAGCTGGCTCACATAACCGATCATCCGGTCGTGCTCGGCGCAGCTGAGCACCCGAATGTGGGCAAAGCCCAGCAGCCGGGCCAGCTGGCGGGCAAATTCCAGGCCCTCCGGCGTATTTTTGTCGGTGGGGGTGATGAGGAAGTTCGCCGGGGCAAAATCCACCAGATGGGCGTTCTGCACCCCGCTCACCTCCTTGCCGGCCATGGGGTGGCTGGCGATGAACTCCACCCCGGCGGGCAGCAGGCCCTGCACCGTTTCCACAAGGCCGGCCTTTACGCCGGAAACGTCGGTGCAGATACAGCCGGGGCGCAAAAGATGGCCCCAGCGGCGCACCCAGTCCTCCAGGGCGGTGGGGTACAGCGCGAACACCACCCGCTGGGCCGCCTGGACCAGGGGTTCAAACCCACTGGTGCGGCCGTCCCGGATATAGCCCGCCTCTTTGGCAAAGCGGATGGCCTCCTGGTCCAGGTCGATGGCAAACACCTGTTTGCAGCCGGCCTTGGCCAGGCCCCGGGCATAGCTGCCCCCCAAAAGGCCCAGGCCCACGATCAATATGTTACATTCCTTCAGCATCTTCCACCTCGATGCCGGCCCCTGTGCCGGCCAGTACCTCAAAAAATCCCGGCCAGCTTTTGGCCACGGCCCCGGCGCCCTGGATGGTCACCGGCAGCCCGGCGCACAGCCCGGCCACCGCCAGGCTCATCACCACCCGGTGGTCGTTGTGGCCCTCCAGCGGCCCCGGGGCGTGCAGCGGCAGTCCGCCCTGAACGGTCACGGTGTCCTGGCTGCTCTCCACCTGCGCGCCGAATTTGCGCAGCTCCTGCTCCATGGCGGCGATGCGGTCGCTCTCTTTCAGGCGCAGCCGCCCGGCGTTCACGATGCGGGTCTGGCCCTGGCAGAACAAAGCCAGGGTCATCAGGATGGGCCCCAGGTCCGGGCAGTCCGCCAGGTCGATGGTCTGGCCGGAAAGGCTGCTTTTTTCAAAGCGGACCGCCCCGCCCTGGCAGTCGAATTTCGCACCGCAGCGCTGCAGGATATCCAGAATGGCCCGGTCCCCTTGCAGCGAGCCCGGCCGCAGGCCGTCCAGCTGGATGCCGCCCTCCACGGCGCCCAGCACCGCAAAAAAGGCCGCCTGGCTGTAATCGCCCTCCACCTGGTAGTCCCGGCTTTGGTAGCGCTGGCCGCCGGGGATGTGCAGGGCGGTGCGCCCTTCGTCGGTCCACTCGGCCTGCACGCCAAAATCCCGCAGGGCCGCCAGGGTCAATTCCACATAGCTGCGGCTCTCAAAGGGCGGCTCGATGGTGAGGGTGCTGTCCCCTTGCAGAAGGGGTAAGGCGAACAGCAGCCCGCTGATGAACTGGCTGGAAACATCGCCCCGCAGCCGGTAGTCCCCCGGGGCGATGGCCCCCCGGATGGACAGGCCCTCCGGGTCCTGGCGGAATTCCAGGCCCTGCTCGTCAAACAGCTGCTGATACACCCCCATGGGCCGCTGGAACAGCCGCCCCCGGCCGCAAAAGCGCACCGGCTGGCCGCAAAGGCTCATCACCGGCACCAAAAAGCGCAGGGTGCTGCCGCTTTCGCAGCAGTCCACCGGGCCGCTGGGCGTTTCCACCCGGCCCCGGCCCCGGATCTCGGCCCAGCCGTCCCCCCGGGTGACCGTCGCGCCCAGCTGGGCGGCCGCTTTCAGGGTGGCGTCAATGTCCTGGCTGATGTCCAGGTTCGTCAGGCGGGAGGTCCCGTCCGCCAAAGCGGCGCAGAGCACGGCCCGGTGGGCCATGCTTTTGGACGGGGGAGCGGTGATGCGGCCTTTTAACAAAGCCGGGGGTGTGATATGGGCGGTCATAACGGGATGGTTCCTCCTTGGGTCTTTCAGGGATTGGGCTTACGGATGCCCCGGCCCAGCAGCTGGGCGATCTGGCTGCATTCGTTCACGGTCTTTTGGAAGGTCTCGGGTTTCAGGGTCTGGGCGCCGTCGCTCCAGGCGTGCTCCGGGTCGGTGTGCACCTCGATGATGAGGCCGTCCGCACCGGCGGCCACGGCGGCCCGGCTCATGCTTTCCACCAAGCGCCAATCGCCGGTGGCGTGGCTGGGGTCGATGATGATGGGCAGGTGGGTCTTCTGTTTGAGGATGGGCACCACCGAAAGGTCCAGCGTGTTGCGGGTGTACTTTTCAAAGGTGCGGATGCCCCGCTCGCAGAAGATGACGTTTTCGTTGCCGCCGGCCATGATGTACTCGGCGCTCATGATCCACTCTTCGATGGTGTTGGCCAGGCCCCGCTTGAGCAGCACCGGCTTTTTCATCTTGCCCACAGCTTTCAGCAGCTGGAAGTTCTGCATGTTCCTCGCGCCGATCTGCACCAGGTCCACATATTCCTCAAACTCGTCGATCTTGTCCTCGCTCATCAGCTCGCTGACGATGGGCAGGCCGGTGGCCTCACGGGCCTTTACCATGGCCATGATGCCCTCGGTGCCAAGGCCCTGGAAGGCATAGGGCGAGGTGCGGGGCTTGTAGGCGCCGCCCCGCAGCATGCAGCCGCCCGCCGCTTTCACGGCTTTGGCGATCTGTAAAGTGGAGTCTTCCCCCTCTACGCTGCAAGGCCCGCCGATGATCACCAGCGGCTCGCTGCCGCCGATCTTGATGCCCTGCACGTCCACCACGGTGTCCGCTTCGTGGAACAGCCGGTTGGCCTTTTTGTAGGGGGCGGACACACGGGTCACGCTGTCCACCCAGGGGTTTGCGGCCACCACTTTTTCGTTGATCTTGGTGGTGTCGCCCACCAGGCCGAACACGTTATAGTCGGTGCCTCGGATCAGGGTCACTTCCAGGCCCTGTGCCTCAAATTCCGCAATGATCTTTTGCAGTTCTTCCTGGGGCGTGCCCCGTTTGGTCGAGATGATCATACTGTCAGTTTCCCTTTCCCTCGTTTATTTTTTCCATCAAAAAATCCACGGCGTTCACATAGCCCTGCAGGCCCTGGCCGATAAAATGGCCCTGGCAGGCCATGCCGGCGTAGCTGATCTGCCGGAAGGGCTCCCGCTTTGTCACGTCGGTGATGTGCACCTCCGCCGCCGGCAGCGCCACCGCCTTCAGCGCGTCCAGGATGGCCACGCTGGTGTGGGTGTAGGCCGCCGGGTTGATGACGATGCCGTCGCAGTCCTGGCGGGCGGCCTGGATGGCGTCCACCAGGTCTCCCTCGTGGTTGGACTGATAAAACCGCACCTGGATGCCCCGCGCATCACAGGCGGCCTGCACCAGGTCCACAAGGCCCTGGTAATCCACCGTGCCGTAAAGGCCCGGCTCCCGCACGCCCAGCAGGTTCAGATTAGGGCCGTTCAATACCAAAAGCTTCATACACTGCCTCCTCGGCGGCCCGGGCCGCCTTGCTGAACGGCTCGCCGTCGTTTTTCACTGTGATATCCGCCGCCGCTTCGTACAGCGGGCGGCGCTGGGCCTCCATGCGGGCCAGCTCTTCCCTGCTGGTGGAGAGCGGGCGGCTGCCGCCCACCTTTAACAGCTCCACAGGCCGGTGGATAAAGACCACCAGGCCATTCTGGCGCAGGGCTTTCACGTTGGCGGCCCGCTTGACGATGCCGCCGCCGCAGCTGATGACCCGGCCGCTGCCCATGGCCACGCGGGCCGTCACCTGCTGCTCCAGATCCCGGAAAACGCCCTCGCCCTCGGCGGCAAAGATCTCCGGGATCTTTCTGCCCGCCGCCTTTTCGATCTCGCTGTCCAGATCCACAAAGGGACGGCCCATGGCCTTGGCCAGCTGGCGGCCGATGGTGGTCTTGCCGCAGCTGGGCATGCCGATCAGGCTGATGTTGGCCTGCTGGGCAAAGATCTGGCGGCGGATGGGCTCGATGCGCTGGAGGGGGATATCGCTGCCGGTGAAGTGCCGGGCGGCAAACAGCGCCTGGGCCACCAGCATCTCCAGCCCGCCGGCGCACTTAACGCCGGCTTTCTCGGCCCGGAACAGCAGTTCTGTTTTAAAAGGATTGTACACCACGTCCAGCACCGCTTCCAGCCGGGGAAAGCCCGCCGGCTGGATGTGGCAGACCCCCGGCTCCGGGTACATGCCCGCCGGGGTGGTATTCACGATGACCTGCACCTCCTGCCGCTGCTGGGCCTGCTCATAAGAGAGCGCCCCCGGCTTTGCGGTGCGGCTGGCGAAGAGCACGGCGGCGGCTCCCTCGTCCCGGGCCACGGCGGCCACGGTGCGGCTGGTGCCGCCGGTGCCCAGGATCAGCACGGTGCGGCCGTTAAAGTCCACTCCGTGGCGCTGGGCCAGGTACAAAAAGCCGTCGTAATCGGTGTTGTAGCCCCGCAAAAGGCCGTTTTCGTTCACGATGGTGTTCACCGCCCCGATGGCCTTGGCCTTTGGCTCCAGCCAGGCGCAGTAGGGGATGACCAGCTGCTTATAGGGGATGGTCACATTGATGGCCTTGAACTCCCGCTTTTGCAGAAATTCCTCCGCCTTTTCCCGGGTGGGCAGGGGGCACAGCTCGTACCGATAGCCCGCCAGGGCCTCGTGGATGGGCTTGGAATAGCTGTGGCCCAGCTTTGCCCCGATCAGTCCGTATTCCATGTGCCGTCCTCCTTCTGCCAAAGGGCGCCGTACCGCTGGGTGAGCAGATCCAGCAGGCCGAAGGCCACCGCCCCGGTCTGCACCACGGCGGCCCGGTGGGCGATGCAGGGGTCGTGACGGCCCTGGATCTGCAATTCCGCGGGCTGCATGGTGTTCATGTCCACCGTGTGCTGGGGTTTGTAGATGCTGGGCGTGGGCTTCACGGCGGTGCGCAGCACCAGGGGCATCCCGTTGGAAATGCCCCCGTTCACCCCGCCGTTGTGGTTGGTGCGGGTGACCACACGGCCTTCTTGAATGTCCAGCGGGTCGTTGGCCTGGCTGCCCCGCATCCCTGCCAGGGCGAAGCCCTCGCCGAACTCCACCCCTTTTACCGCCGGGATGCTGAACAGCAGATGGGCCAGCTGGCTTTCCACACTGTCAAAAAAGGGCTCGCCCACGCCGGCGGGCAGGCCGGTGACGGCGGTCTCCAGCACGCCGCCCACGCTGTCGCCTTCTGCGGCGGCGGCGCGGATGGCCTGTTCCATGGC
>CASEVW010000064.1 GCA_949291395.1 uncultured Oscillospiraceae bacterium
CGCCGAGACGGTCACCCTGTCCGGCGGCATGGGCGGTGGTCCTGGCAGCATGGGCGGCGGCCCTGGCGGCGCGGCTTCCAGCCCGGACAGCTACGATGCCGCCAACGAATATACCCAGGACACCACCCTTTCCAACACGGCCCTCACCTCCACCGGCACCGATGAAAACGCCCTGCTGGTGCAAACGGCGGGCATCCGTGCCGATCTGGACGGCGTGACCATCACCCGCACTTCCGCCGACAGCACCGGCGGCGACAGCTCCAGCTTTTATGGCGTGGGCGCGGCCGCTCTGGTAACGGACGGCACCCTTTCCATTCAAAACAGCACCATCACCACCGATGCCGCAGGCGGCGCAGGCGTGTTCGCCTATGGCAGCGGCACCGCCTATGTATCCGACACCACCATCACCACCCAGCAGGATACCTCCGGCGGCATCCATGTGGCAGGCGGCGGCACCCTGTACGCCTGGGACCTGACGGTGGAGACCAGCGGCGAGTCCTCCGCCGCCATCCGCTCCGACCGGGGCAGCGGCACCATGGTGGTGGACGGCGGCAGCTACACTTCCAATGGCGTAGGCTCCCCCGCCGTTTACAGCACGGCGGACATCACCATCCACGATGCTTCCCTCACCGCCACCGGCTCCGAGGCGATCTGCATCGAAGGCCTGAATACCATCCGCCTGTTTGACTGCGATCTCACCGGCAATATGAGCGATCTTGCGCAAAACGACTGCACCTGGAACGTGATCCTCTACCAGAGCATGTCTGGCGACTCCCAGGTGGGCAACAGCACCTTCCAGATGGTGGGCGGCAGCCTTACCGCCAACAACGGCGGCATGTTCTACACCACCAACACCGAGTCCACCTTCCTGTTGTCCGGCGTGGAGATCACCAATGCCGCCGACAGCGAATTCCTGCTCAAATGCACCGGCAACAGCAACCAGCGGGGATGGGGCACCGCCGGGGCCAACGGGGCGGACTGCCACTTTACCGCCATCGACCAGATCCTGGAAGGCGACGTGATCTGGGATTCCATCAGCCAGCTGGACTTCTACCTGACCGAGGGCAGCACCCTCACCGGCGCTGTGCTTCAGGACGAATCCAACGCCGGCAGCGGCGGTGACGGTTACGCAAACCTGTATCTGGATGCTTCCAGCCAGTGGATCGTCACCGGCAGCAGCACCCTGACCAGCTTATCCTGCGCCGGCTCGGTGGTGGACGAAAACGGCGCCCCCGTTTCCATCCAGGGCGCCGACGGCACCGTGTACGTCAGCGGCAGCAGCCCCTATACCGTCACCGTGGAACAGTATTCCGCCAGCGCCGATACCTCCGGCGCTTCCACCCTGAGCAGCTGGAGCGACTTTGCGGTGGATCAGGCCTAACGTTTCATTTTTTCAAGATCCCTCTTTTCAAAAAGCAGAAGGACCACCCGGGTTTGAACCTGGATGGTCCTTTTCTTTCTTTTAGGCACTGGCTCAATGATAGAACCGGTGCAGCCGCAGCAGCTGCCACTCGTCCTCATCCGTTTGCACAAAGGCCGAGCCTGCGCTGGAAAATGCGCCCGCATCCAAAAACTGCGGCTCAATGATCCACTCGCCGGCGGTATTGATGTAGCCCCACTTGCCATTTTGCTTGGCCGCCGCAACGCCCGCCGAAAAGCTCTTGGCCTGCTCAAAGTCGCCCAGGTCCTGTTCCGCACCTGTAACATCCACAAAGATCCAGCGGCCGTCTTTCTGCACGGCGGCCGGCCGGTTTTCATAAAACGGCCAGGCGCTCTCGTAGGTCCCGTTGCCAATGGGGCTTCCCTGCCGGTCCACCAGCTGATACTTGCCGTCCTTCTGCACGATCAAAGCATCCGCCCGGCACACCGCGCCGGTCTCGACCGCCAACACCTGCTGGTAATCAAAGCCGGTCAGTTCCTGGCCGTTCTGGTCGATCAGAGCCCAGCCGCTGCCATTGTTCACCGCACCCACCCCGTTGAAGATGGCCGTGGCATCTTTATAGCCGCCAAAGCGTTTTTCGTGGGTCTCGGCGTCGTAATAGTTCCAGATCTCGCCGTTATAGGCCGGCACCAGACCGCTTTGCAGCGCGCCAAAGGCTGTGATCTGCCCAAAGTCCGGGTCTTTTTCCAAAAAGTACGAAGCGGTGATCTTTTTGTTGCCCGCGGTGTCCGCATAATAGGCCTCGCCTTCCGCGTTCACCACCGGGCCCACCTGGCTGAAGGCTCCCACCGACGGATACACCGCCTGCAGCACCATGCTGCCGCTGGTGTTGGCGTAGCCCCAGGTATCCTCCCGCTGCACGGCCGCAATGCCGGAATCCGGGTCAAAGGCGGTCACCTGGGTGTAATCCCCCGCCAGGTCAAAGCTGTACCAGATCCCGCGCATGGCCTGCTCCACCTGGTCGCTTTGCAGGCCCCGCTCCTGGTACAGGTCGTACACCTGAAAGGCCTCCCGGCAGTTGTTTTGGGCCAGCTTTGTCTGGATGCCATAGGCATAGGTGGCCGCTTCATTGGGATAGCGGGGCAGCAGCTCGTCCTCGTACCAATCCTCCGCCCGACTGTAGGACTCCTGGTCCAGATAGATCTGCCCCACCGCCAGATAGGTCTCCAGCGAGGGGTCAATGGCCAGGGCCGCTTCATAGGCGGCGATGGCGTCCACGATCACGCCGTTTTTTTGGTACTCCTGGGCTGCCTGCATGTACTGCTGGTACTGGGCGCTCCGCTCCACACGGCCCTGCACCATGTAAAAAGCCGATCCCACCAGGGCCAGGGGCAGCAGGATGGGCATGATCACCTGATATCGTTTCAAATCGGTTCACCTCTCTTTTAAATGCCGGTCAAAAATGCCGCCGCAAGGGTGCCCAGCAGCAAAAACGGCGCAAAGGGGATGCTGTCGGTGCGTTTTGCCCGCTTGGTCGCCAGCAGGAACACGCAGCCCACAAACACCATCAAAAAGGAAACGAACAGCGCCGTCCACACCAGGTCCATGCCCAGGCAAAAGCCCATCACGCCCAGCAGCTTCACGTCCCCCATGCCCACGGCCTTGGGAGAGATCAGCCGGCACAGCAGCGACACCGCCAGCAGCGCCGCCGCCGCAATGGCCGCATTGCTCAGCACAAACACCGCCTGCCCCGGCTGCAGCAGCACTTCCAGCCCCAGCAGGCCGGCGGCCACGATCCCGCCGGTCAGCAGCACCTTGTTGGGGATCAAAAACGCCTGCAGGTCCGCCCAGGCGCAGGGCCACAGGATGCTGCACATCAGCAGGGTGCGCAGGATCACAAAGGGCCCCTGCCCGTAAAATCCGTACAGCATCGCCGCCAGGGCCAGATCAGCCAGCATCATGCCCGCCAGAGCCGCTTTTTGCGAAAACAGCCTGCGCAGCCCTTTTGGCGTTTCCTCCAGCGGTTCCACCGCCTGCCGGGCTACCCGCAGCAGCCCAGCTCCCAGCAGCGAAAAGGCCAGCGCCCCCGCCGCTACCATCAAACCGTCCATATCCACCTCACGTCTCTCCGGCCCAGGCCTGCGCATAGGCACAGTGGCTTAGATGGAAGCTGAAATCCATGCCCAGCAGCTGCACCACCCGGATGTCATAGTTCACCCGCATGAAAATATCCTTGCCGCTGGATCCCTCTCCCGCTTCCAAAAACTTGGAGCCTTCCATGTTCAAATTTTCCACCCGGTTCCTGGCCAAAAAGGCTTCCCCGGTGTCTCCCGGCCCGTCGGCCAGGTTATTGCGCAGCATCTGTTCCGCCACCGTCATGCCGATGCCGTCCTGTATGATGGCGGTGAGGCTGTCGCCCTGTAAGGCGTTGCCCGCGTCGTCCACATACTGGCCCAGCTCGTCGCTCACGGTGCCCAGGCCCTTGCCCAGGGTCTGCAAAAATTCCGCCACCTCTTCGGCCACCTCCGAGCTTGCCCCGCCCTCGCCGGTGAAGGTATCGTCCAGGCCGGTGACAAAGTAGAGATGGACATACTGGGCCATCTGTTTGGTGGCGCTGTCCAGCGCCACCGCGATGCGGGCCTGGGTGTAGGCGATCTGGATCACCGAAAGCATGATGTACATGGCGAACATGAAAAACGGCAGCGCCAGCGAGGCTTCCACGATCACGGCGCCCCGCTGGCCTTCCCGCTTTTCCGCTTGGCTTGTTTTCTTCAATCCATTCACCGCCTTTGTCAGGAATATCCCCGGATCACATTCACCTGGTAGGTGCACCAGTCGGTGTTCTGCCGCAGGTCCGCACCGCCTTCCACCATGTCCACAATGGGCAGGGTAAGCATCAGCGGCTTCACCCGCATGGTGCCCGACAGCTGGAAGTAACACTGGGTCTTTGCCAGCGAAAAGCCCTGGTTGCCCTCAGTGCGGCGCATGTTCGCCTGGATCAGATCCCCTACCCGCAGCAGCATGCTGCTGTAGGTGTCGTCATTGGTCAGGCCCATCAGCAAAAAGATGTACAGATAGTCGCTGTAATACATCCCATCCTCCGGGCCGTCCTTATCGCCGGTGGAAAAGCTGGCGCTCACGCCGCCTTCCTCGCTGCCCAGGCTGTACACCCAGTCCTCATCGCCGGCCTTGTAAAATTCCACCCGGCCGCCCTTTTGCAGCCGTTCCAGATCCTTGGCGGACTCCAGCGTGGCCAGCGTCAGGATCAGCACGCACTTGGTCACCGGCACCGGCACCACGCCCGCGGTGGCCCCGGCGACCGCGGCGGCAATGCCGGCGATGGTGTTCGCCGTGGCGTTGCCTCCGCTGTAAAAGTTCGCAAAGCCGGACACCAGGTTCATCATCTCACGAATGGCAAAAATGTTCCCGTAAGAGCTTGCCAGATTCCTGTTGATGGACGCATTCCCATACAAAATGTACTCCACCTCGCCCAGGTGGGCGTGGTTGTTCGCCTTGGTGATGGGCCGGTTGGTAAGGGACTGGTTCTCCATCACGCTGCGGGCATCCTCCTTCTCCCAGTCCGCCGCTTTGGCAGAATAAGGGAAGTCCCGGTAGGTCACACCGGTGCCGTCGTCCAGCATCAGGCGGTATTTGCCCTCGTTTTCAAAGCTGGAATAACTGAACATATCCATGATGTACTCGCACACATAGATCTGGTCCCGCAGCTCATCCCCCGAGCCGCTGGTCAGCTTCTGCACCGTGTCCACCACGCCGTTCAGGCCGGACAGCAGCGATACCTTATTGCCTTCATGGATGTCGGTAAGGTCTTCGCCCTTTTGGGAAACATACGCGCCGTTCACGTTGTTGGCGCCCTTTTTTGCGTCGTCCGCCTTTTTCTCGTATTCTTCCTCCCGGTCGTCGTTTTTGCTCACCTCATCCTCAATGTCCGCTTCCTTGTTTTGGAACTGCTTTTTCAAAAAGGCGTACAGTTCCGGCGTATTGGCGGCCAGGCGGGGGTCGTTGCCATTGGTCTCGTTATTCTTCTGGGGCGCTGTGTAAACATCCCCCTCGTTCGGTTCGATCAGCGCCGCAGCGTGACCGCGGGCAGCATCCTCCGCCGCGCTGAGGGACAGGTCGGTGTTTTTGGCCATTCCCTTGCGGGCCTGGGCAATAAGCTCTTCCCCGCTGGGAAAGTTGTCCATAAATCTGTCGCCGTAAGAAAACTTGTTCAGCGCGTTCAGATAGCCCTGCATGTCGTTCCGGATGTTCACCAGCCGGCTTTTCAGCTGGGCCACGCTTTCCGGGGTGATCTTGGCGGCGATCTTCTCGCCTTCCACCTCGGCGCTGTTGCTGCCGCTGCCTTCCGCCGCTTCGGCTGCCCCCTGGTACAGGTCGTATTCTTCTTGGGCGTAGTCGGTGCTGTCCTTATGTTCCTTCGCCGCCGCGCCCCAGTCATTGCGGGCCTGGGTGAACTCTTCCGCCTGCAAGCTCAGCATGTCCAGCGACCACACCATCTTATGTTTTCCGTTGTATTCTAACAGGCCGCCTTCGATCGCAAGCTCCAGCCGCTCGATCTGCTCTTTCAGCGTTTGTTTGTGATGCTCCAAACGATTTGACACCGCCGACGCAAAGCCGTTCACCGTTTCGCTGCCGCCGGTGAATTTGCTGGTGAAGGTGTAGCTTCGCTGCTGCACCTTGTTCGCCACGCCGCCTGCCATGCTCATGTAGGCCGTCACATTGGCCCCATAGCCGGTGGAGCCTGCCCCGGCCAGGTACTTGCCCCGGGCTTCTTCGATGCGGGTGCAGTAGCGCGCCAACTGATCCTTCCAGTCGCTGGGCAGCGACCCGTCATCCGGCTTTGCCTCGCATTCCCCGGCGGCCTTCAGCTTGCCGTAGGCGGTGATCAGCCGGTCGCCCGTCTGCTGGATGGCGCTCAGCTGCCCGCCGCTTTCCATCGCCTCCTGCATCTTCAGGCAGTAGACCACCTCGTTCGCGCCGCTGCTGTAGCTGCCAACGGCATTGCATTGGTTTGCAACGGCCTCCGCCGCCGTTCCAATGGCGGCAAGGTCCGCTTCCAGGTCTTTGGTCAGTTCCTGGAATTTTTCGCTGCTGATATAGTAAACGGTGTCGCCGTTTTCGTTCTCCCCTTTTTCGCCCACGTCCTCCTTCTGGGCCGGGTGGGCCTCCAGGGCGATCTCCGGCAGCGCCACCGCTTTCAAGTTCTCCGATCCCGGAAAATAGTATTTCGCCACCAGTGCGGTGACGCCCTTCAGGTCGTCCCTGATATCGTTCAGATCGGTCACTTTTGCCGCATAGTCCTCCCGGCTGGGCAGCCCCGAGGACTCCTGGGCCTTTTCGTATTCCCGGATGGCCAGGTAGCTGTAAAAGGCCATCTTCAGCAGGGTCCCCTGCTCCTCGGCATACTCCTGCTTTTTGTCGGTGACCTCCTTGTTCTTTTCCGCTTCCGTCACCGTGTTTCCAATGTCCAGGTCGGTGAACCGGTCCAGCAGGCCCGTGGTGATCTCGATGGGCCCCCGGTACTTCATGAACTCCACGATGCCGTCTTCAATGAGGGCGGCATTGTCGCCCATGGCCCCGTTGGCCGCCGCTTCCACCTTTACGCCGGTCAGCTCGCCCCGCAGAAAGTCCGAGTATCCCTCGCTTTGCAGCTCGTTCAGATACTCCACGAACAATTCGCACCCTTCGCCAGAAACGCCTTCTGCCTGCAGCATCCCTGTAAAGTAGGTCTCGGTCACCTGGTAGAACGCATCAATGTCCTGACAGGAGCCCACCAGGCCGTAGTATTCTTTCAGGTCCTCGTCGTAGCGGGCCAGCAGCGAGTACAGCGCCAGATCCCCGGCGGACTCGGTGACCGCCTTGCTCAGCTGCACCCGGCTCAGATCGCCGAACACACAGGTGAACACCAGGCAGGGCACCAGGATGATGGCCAGAAAAACCGAGACCGCACCGTGGCTGCCTTGCTTTTTGTGCTTTTTTTGCTTTTGTTCCATCTGCCCGCCCCCTAGTTGATAAACTGTGCCAGCTTATCCAGCGCCTGCTGGATCTTGGAGGTATATTCCTGGATCTTCGCCCCCACGGCGCTCCGGTCCAGATAGTCCTGCACGGTGGACACGTTGCGCACAAATTCCGCCGGGTCGCCCACCGGCTGGCGCACGCTGATGCTGTACCGGAAGACCATGTCCTCGTTGCTGAAGATCATCCGAATGGGCAGCTTGATCTCAAAGCTGCACTCCACCGGGAAGGACGACACCAAAACATTCATCTTTGGCTCGATGTTCACCTTCACGTTGCTGGGGGTCATGCCCCGGAAGGCCATGGAGTGAAAGCCTTCGATGGTCTCCTCCAGCTCGTCCGCTATCTCGTCGGCGATGGCGCCGGCTTCCGAGGTAAAGATATACCGGTAGGGCCGCACCTTCGCCGCCGAGGGGGAGGTGGGCACTTCGCCCGTTTCCTGCACCGCCTGCAGCATGGGGTTTTCGCACCGGGCCGCTCCCTGCACCGCGGCCTGGATGCAGGCCCGCTCCACCCGGGCATATTGAAAATAGGCTTCGCAGGCCATCAGCAGCATAAAGATCACGCAAAACATGATGGGGAACACAAAGGTCGCTTCCACAATGGTCACGGCGCCCTTTTGGTTTTCCTTCATCTGCCTCTCCCCTTTGCAAAAGGATCTATTTGTTATCAGCCGTTGCTGTTTGTTTCTTCAAAAGGGCTGTATGCCGGGACTGCCCGGCATACAGCCGTGTGTTGTCTCAAATGGCAGGCTTGCTGGCAATGCCTTCCGTGCCTTGTTCGATCTGACCGAACAGATTGTCCAAAACCTTGGTGATCTGCTCCCGGAACAACAGGGCCAGGCCCACCGCAACGGCGATCAGGATCACGATGGCCACGATATCCACCGCACCCCGCTCTTCCTCCAGGAAATCCTGCTTGGCCTGCACCAGCTTGATGTACAGCTGCATCGCCGCTTTATTCAATGCGCTCATCGAATGTTTCCTCCTTTCGTTCAAAGCTATCTATATCAATCAAAGCCTCACACCCCGATGCTGCTGAACACCGGAACGATCACCATGATCAATATCCCAATAAAGGTAAGGCACATGGGCAGCAGCAGCTTGTTGTTGGCAAGCTCGCCCTGCCGGTGCACATACTGCTTTTTCAGCGCCCACACCTCTTTGCTCTGCTGGGTCATCATCATGGCCAGGTCGCTGTTGCCCTTGGTGATGCCCTGGATGAGGGTGGACGAAAACTTTTTGATCTCCGGCAGCATGCAGCGCTGGCCGAACCCGAACAGGGCGTCCACCTCCGGGGTGCCGTTCTGCATCTCGTTTACGCTGCGGCGCATCTCCTGGTACAAAACGCCCTCTTTGGAAAAGGCAGCCCGCTCCCAGGCTTCCCGCAGGATCATGTCGGAATTGACCAGCAGCGCCAGCTTGGACACGATGTCCGAAAATTCCGAGATCAGCTGTTCCGCCCGCTTGTTGATCTTTTCGGCCACCGTGGTGCCGTAGTAATAGTAAGCCAGGCCCGCGGCGGCAAGACCGGCCGCAAAGGCCAGCAGGCTGCCCTGGGTCAAAAAGTAAAAAGGTGCGGCCAGCGCCAGCACCGTCAGCGCCATGGTGATCTGCTGGGAATAGGTCACCCGCAGATAGTAGTCTGCAAATTTTTCGCCGTACAGCACCGCCAGTTCCTTGCGCAGCTGGCGGTCCCTCTTTGTGCGGTATTGCAGATCCAGCTTTTCGGTGAGGGCATAGCCCACAAAGTAAAGCTCTTTCATGGGGTAGTCCTCGTCGTTCAGCTGCTCGAACATCCAGTCGTTTTTGCGCCCCTGCACAAACAGCAGCATCCACACCGCCAGCACCACGCAGCCGAACGCAAACACCAGAATGTCCGCAATGGTCACGATCGTCATTCTTCTGCCCGCCTCCCCTTAGATCTTAATGTCCAGCACGACCCGGCCGATCAGGTAGGACACCACGAACAGCGCCAAGGCCACGGTGGTTGCCACCAGGCCGCTGGGCGTGGTGAAGTTGGCCGCAAAATCGGCGCTGCCCAGCTTGATCAGGGCGATCAGCGCCACCGGCATCACCAGCATCATGTTCTGCTCGGTCTTGCTGCCGGTCACGATGGTCTCGATCTCCTCGGCAACGGCCATTTTGTCGCTCAGGATATCGTAGGTGTTGCGAATGGTATCCTTGATGTTGCCGCCCTTGCGGTAGCAGATCTCAAACACGCCGGCAAAGTCCTTGATATCGTCGCAGCCGCTGCGCTGGCCAAAGTCCGCCAGCATCTCCTCGATGGTAACGCCGTTGGCAAGGCCGGTGTTGATCACATACAGCTCCTGCAAGATAAAGGCGTCCTCTTCGTACTGGTTTTTCAGATCGCTGTAGATGGCCAAAAAGGATTCCTGCACGTTTTTGCCGGCGCTCAGCGAGGTGGAAAGCGCCTCCAGCATATCCCGGAACTGGCTTTTCAGCTTGCTTTGGCGGGCCTGGCACAGCTGCTTTGTGCGGATGGGCAGGTAAAACCAGGCCGCCAGCGCGCCCACGCCCACCATCACGATGGTGTTCAGGACATAGGTCAGCAGGGTGGGCTGGCCAAACTCGTCCAGGCCGATGCCGCCGTAGAACAGATAGCCCACAAAAGCCCCCACCACAAACGCCATCACGCCGTACAGGATCTTTTCCAGCGGGGACAGGTAATACACATTATAATTTAACGTTTGGATGTTGGTGGCCGACTTGTAATACTGCGGCTCCGGGGGTGCTTTTTTCGCTTTTTCGTTTTGTGGTTTTTCTTTTTTCTGGAACATATTCTTCCCTCACGATCCGCTGTGCGGCTTAAAATTCCTGCCGGTAACCCGCCAGCTGCAACTTAAAGGTGTTTACCATCTTGTTTTTGGTGCGCACCAGCCGGCCGGACACCCGTTCCAGGGTGCTGTGCTCGTCCTCCACAAACTCGTACAGCGGGTTCAGCTGGATGTTGCCCTGCCCGTCGATGCCCAGCACCTCGCTGATGGCCATGGTCTTGCGGCTGTGGTCCCGCAGGCGGGACAGATGGATGATGATATCCAGCGCGCTGGAGATCTGCTGGCGGATGGCGGGCAGGGGCAGCCCCTCAGCCCCCTGCAGCACCATGGTCTCCAGGCGGCTGAGCATATCCCGGGTGCTGTTGGCGTGGCCGGTGGACAGGCTGCCGTCGTGGCCGGTGTTCATGGCCTGCAGCATGTCCAGGGCTTCCGCCCCGCGCACCTCGCCCACGATGATCCGTTCCGGCCGCATCCGCAAGCTGGACTTGATCAGATCCCGGATGGTGACGGCGCCCGCCCCCGCCGAGTTGGCGTTGCGGGTCTCCAGGCTCACCAGGTTGGGCACGTTCTCGATCTGAAGTTCCGCCGAGTCCTCAATGGTGATGATGCGTTCCTCTTTGGGGATGTAGTTGGACAGGGCGTTCAAAAAGGTGGTCTTGCCGCTGCCGGTGCCCCCGCTGACGAAAATGTTGTACCGGGCCTTGACCAGGATCTCCAGAAAATCCGCAATGGGCCGGGTCAGCGAGCCGTACTCGATCAGCTTTTCGATGGTCATGGGGTTTTTGGAAAACTTTCGGATGGTCACCACCGGCCCCACCAGTGAGATGGGCGGCAGCACCACGTTCACACGGGAACCGTCCGGCAGGCGGGTGTCCACGATGGGGTTCGCCTGGTTCACCTCACGGCCCGCCAGGCCCACGATCCGCTGGATCACGTCTTCCAGCCTGCGCTCGCTTTCAAACGTGGTCTCCAGCTTGTGGA
The DNA here is from genome assembly GCA_949291395.1 of uncultured Oscillospiraceae bacterium. GTDB lineage: Bacteria > Bacillota > Clostridia > Oscillospirales > Ruminococcaceae > Allofournierella. The sequence continues at coordinate 11,193 of CASEVW010000064.1, forward strand.
TGCGGCCCTTCTGCTCTACAAAAATATTGTCTGGGCCGTTGATCATCACCTCGGTGATGCTGTCATCGCTCATGATGCCATCCAGAATGCCGAATCCCCGGATGGAGGAATAGATCTCCTTTGCAATGGCGATTTTTTCCCCGATGAGCAGGCTCTGCCCCGCCAGCTTTTTCCGCACCAGCTCTTCGATCCGGGTCTGCAGCTGGTCGTCGTCCATCTGGCTGAGGGGGAACTCGTTCAGCACATAGCCCTTTAAGCTGGCCACCAGCTCCTGGCGCTTTTCTCCGTCCATCCTGGGTCCACTTCCTTTGTCTGTGTTGTTTTGGGCCGTTTACCGCAATATCAGCAGCACTACGATCACTGCCAGCACCGCCAGCAGGATACCCCGCAGCAGGTTGTTGCCGCCGCTTTTTTCCTTCGGCTGCTTTGCCGGTTTGGCCTTTTTCGCTTTTTTCGCCGGTCTCGGTTCGGCTTGTTCCGGCTGCCACGCCGCTTCAGGCAAGGAGTACGCCGGCCCGCTTTGGCTGGCCGCCGGGGCAAATTCCGTCTCCTCTCCCGCAAAACCTGGCATCTGCCCCTGCCCGGCGGGTGCAAACGCTGTTTTTTCCTCCGGCTCGTACGAATACTCCATATCATCCGGCCGGGCAAAGGTGGTCTCTTCCTCAAACCGGTCCGCCGGGCCCCGGCTTTCCACCTTTGCACCGCAGTAGGGACATTCGCTCATCCCCACCGGCACCGGTGCGCCGCATTTGTTGCAGATCATCTTCACGTCCTCCTTCCTGCCGTCCACCTCGCTGCGTTCAGGCCAGCCGGCACACCGCAGCCGAGGCGTTGTCCGGTGCCGGCCCCTGCAGCACCTGATCCAGCAGCCGCTGCACGGCCTGCCCGGCCGGGGCCTTTTTCAGGGCCTCTTCCATCTGCCGGGCCGAAAGCTCGTTGTAAGATCCATCGCTGCACACCAGAAACACGCCCCCCCGTTTTGCGCTGCCGGTCTGGGTGGCGATCTCCAGCTCTTCCGACGCGCCCAGGGCATTGGCCAGGGCGTGCCGCAGCCGGTGGTTTTGGGCCTGCTCTGGCGTGAGCATCCCTTTGCGCACCATCTGGCCGCACCAGGTCTGATCCACCGTCAGCTGCCGCAGGGCACCGCCGTCAAAACAGTACACCCGGCTGTCTCCGATCTGCTTGATCAGGTAGTCTTTGTCCTGGAAATACAGCAGCGACAGCGTGCTGCCCGCCCGCTGGCCGATCTGCTCCGAGAGATAATAGATC
>CASEVW010000065.1 GCA_949291395.1 uncultured Oscillospiraceae bacterium
CTGTTCGGGCCGAAACAGGGCTTTGACGCAAAGGGCACGGTCCTGGCCGCGTTGCTCAGTCTTGGCCTGACCTGGCTGGCGGTGCGGCTGGCGCTGGCAAAACCCGCCCGGCTGGCGGCCGAAGTACCGCCCATCGAGGCGGCCCGCTACCAGCCCTGGCAGCCCGCAGGCGAAAAAACGGGCAGCAAAAAAGGCCCCCGCCCCATGACGGCGAGAGCCCTGGCAAAGATGAATGTGGCCCGCAGCCGCAAAAAGAACCTGCTCACTCTGCTCAGTTTGGTGCTGGGCGGCAGCCTGTTCGTGGCGGCGGCTGTTTTGATGGCCAGCTGGGATCTGGAGGGCTATGCCCGCCAGGGTTCGTTTGAAGAGGCGGAATATGTGGTCTGGTACGACCACAACACCGAGAACAGCCTGCCCCACGGGGAGAACGAATTGCAGGTGATGGGAGCCATGGGCGAGCCGGTGCAGACGGCTCTGGCGGCCCTGCCTGGCGTGGAAAAGGTCACTGCCAGCAACAAGGTGCTCTGCGGGATCTCCTGGGAGGGCGTTGGCGACAGCGAGTATGTTTCCATCGCAGCACCGGAGGAACTGCCGGTGCTGGAGCGGCACCTGGAAAGCGGCAGCGACCCGAGCGAACAGCAGGAGGGCGTATTCGTGACCGCCAGCGGCCAGTGGGAAGAGCTGTACGGCCAGGTGCCCCAGGTGGGGGACCAGATCACCCTGTATTACTACGACGGGCAGGAGCAGTCCGTGACCCTGCCGGTGCTGGGGGTGGCGGGCAATTCCATCCGGGACGACCTGCCCTTGAGCGGCATGCTGATGGTCAGCCCCGCCGTGGGCCAAAGGCTGTTTGGCAAGATGGACACGGCCCACAGCCTAGCGGTGACCATGGAAGGCCACAGCCACACCCCGGAGCAGGACCGGCAGATGGCCGCCTTTCTGGCGGACTGGCCCCAGCTGAGCCTGGAAAGCCTCACCCAGCAGCTGGAAGAAGCAGCCCAGTCGCTGGCCATGGTCAGGACCAGCCTGCTGGCGGCCAGCGGGTTTGTGATCCTGTTCAGCCTCATCAACCTATTGAACACGCTGCTCTCCGGCCTGCTGGCCCGCAAGCGGGAGCTGGCCCTGCTGGCGGCGCTGGGCATGACCCGGCGGCAGGTGCGGGCCATGCTGGGCTGGGAAGCGATGTTCATGGCGGCGGCCAACGGGGCGGGCAGCCTGGCCTTTGGCACGTGTTTGGGCTGGGGCCTGGTGCAGCTGATGCGGCTTTTGCAGGCGGATTACATGCAGTTTGCCGCTGCGCCGGGGGCCTGCCTTGCGTATCTGGCCATCAGCCTGGCGGCCCCGCTGCTCATCACGGCGGCCTGCCTTAACAGTTTTTCCCGCGAGAGCCTGACCGAACGGCTGCGCACACCAGAATGAATGCAAAGGCCGCCGCTTCGGCCAAAACGTAAGACAGCCACACCCCGTTCAAACCGAAAGTCAGCCCCAGCAGAAGGGCCAGCGGCACCAGGGCGATGCAGCCCCGGATCATCGAGACCCAAAAGCCCATCCGGGGCTGGTTCACCGCACTGTGGAAGGCGGCGGTGATGATGTTGGGCCCCGCAAAGAAAAAGCCCAAAAAGTACAGTGTCATGCCGTGGCGGGCAATGGCGGCCAGCTGGGCGTCGCCGTCCTGGTTGAAGGCGGCCACCAGCGGCCCGGCCCACAGGTTGACGGCCAGGTAAAACAGCCCCGCCAGCACCAGGGCCAGAGTGAGGGCATAGCGGCGGATCTTGTTCAGGGAGGCCGTATCCGAATGGCCGTAGGCCTCGCTGATCAGCGGCTGGATGCCCTGGGCGATGCCGGTAAAGACGGCGATGCCCACCAGGGCCAGGTTGGCGATGATGCCGTAGGCGGCAACGCCGGTGTTGCCGGCGGCGCGCAGGATCAGCTGGTTGAACACCAGCAGCACCACGCCGGAGGAAAGCTCGGTGACAAAGCTGGAAAGCCCCAGGGGCGCGGCGTGAAGCACCGCCGGCAGCGAAAACTGCCGGGGCGAAAAATGCAGCCGGCAGCGGCCTTTGGCGGACGGAAGAAAATGCGTCCCCAGCACGCAGAGGCTCAGCACCGGGGCGATGCCGGTGGCCAGCGCCGCGCCGAACATGCCCATGCCCAGGGGGAACATGAACACATAGTCTAAGATCACGTTGGAAAAGCTGCTGGTGAACATGGCGGCCATGGCCAGCTGGGGCGCGCCGTCGTTGCGCACAAAGGCTTGCAGAATATTGTTCAGCAAAAAGAAGGGGGCAAAGCTGAGGATCGTGTGCATGTATTCCATGGCCAGCGCCAGGGTCTCGCTGTCTGCCCCCAGCAGAAGCACCAGAGGCCGGGTGAGGAGCAGCCCCACCGCAATGCCGACAGCGCCCAGGCCAAGGCCCAGCAGCATCATACTGGAGAACACCCGCTGGGCCCCCTGCTCGTCCTTTTGGGCCTGGAAGATGGCGTAGCGGGTGCCGCCGCCGATGCCCAGCATCAGGCCCAGGGCGTTCATCACGTTGAACACCGGGATGCAGATGTTCAGGGCGGCCAGGCCGCTGGTGCCCTGGGAGGCAGCCACAAAAAAGGTGTCCGCCAGGATGTAGCAGGAAAGGCTGATGGTGCCCAGCACATTGGTGCTCACATAGCGGCAGAATTTTGGCAGTACGTTCATGTTGGTAAAAGTCCTCCCTGGCAACAAAAAAGGTGCCAAGACCCTGCCTTCTCAGATCTACGGCAGAGGTCCAGGCACCTGACGGGCGTCCGATGATCACCCGGCATGTTGCAATAAATTGTCGAAGAGCAGTATAGCAAATCGCCGAAAAAAAGTCAAGCGGCGGCACAAAAGGCCGGGCAAGCATCGCTTGCCCGGCCTTTTGTGCGTGAAGTTACAGCTGGTAGATGGCAGAGTATTTTTCCACCAGGTAGTCGGTGTAATACTTGGGGTCGAAGGCAGCGCCGCAGGCGTTTTGCAGCAGCCAGGCGGGGCTCTTCTCCTTGCCGTACTGCCACACCCGCTCCTCCAGCCAGCGGGTGATGGGGACCCAGTCGCCCGCTTCCAGCAAGGCGTCCACGTCCAGGGTCTTGCGCATCTGGGCCATCATCTGGGCGCCGTAGGCGGTGCCCAGGGCATAGCTGGGGAAGTAGCCCATGTCGCCGCAGGCCCAGTGGATGTCCTGCAGAACGCCGTGGGCGTCGTCCGGCACCTCCACGCCCAGCAGCTCCTTCATCTGGGCGTTCCAGGCGGCGGGCAGGTCCTTCACGGCCAGCGAGCCGTCCATCAGCCGTTTTTCCAGCTCGTAGCGCACCATGATGTGCAGGCAGTAGGTCACCTCGTCCGCCTCGGTGCGGATCAGGCTGGGCTGGCACTGGTTCACCGCCTTGTAGAAGGCCTCGGGGGTCACGCCCGCCAGCTGGTCGGGGAACAGCGCGGTGAGCTGGGGCCACAGGTTTTTGATAAAGCCCAGGCTGCGGCCCAGGTAGTTCTCGCACAGGCGGCTCTGGCTCTCGTGCAGGCCCATGGAGGCCCCGCCGGACAGGCAGGTGTATTGTAGCCGGTCGGCGATGTGCAGCTCGTACAGGGCATGGCCGCCCTCGTGGATCACCGAATACAGGTTGCTGGCCATGTCGTCCTCGTGGTAGTGGGTGGTGATGCGCACGTCGCCCTTGTAAAACTCGGTGGTGAAGGGGTGCTCGCTCTCGCCCAGCTGGCAGTGGCCGGCGTCGATGCCCATCCGCTCCATCACCATGCGGGACAGCTTGCGCTGGGCCTCCAGCGGCCAGGTGGTGTTCAGGAAATCACTGGGGATGGCGGCGCCCTTTTCCACGATCTGCTTCACCAGCGGCTGGATCACCGCCTTCAGCTGGGCAAAGAAGGCGTCGCACTGGGCCATGTCCAGCCCTTTTTCGTACTTGTCCAGCCACACGTCATAGGGGGCTTTGTCCGGGTCAAAATAGGCGGCGGTGCGGCGGCGGTAGTCCACGATCTGTTCCAGATAGGGGGCGAACAGGGAAAAATCGCTGGCGGCTTTGGCTTTTTCCCAGGCGTTGATGGCGGCGGTGGTCAGCTTGACGAAGGCGGCGTACTCCTGGGCGGGGATCTTGCTGGTCTCGTCGTACATGCGCTGCAGCTCGGCCACCTCGGCGGCCTCCTGTTCGCCCAGCGCCTCACTGCGGGCCTTTTCCAGCAGGGCAGGCAGGGCAGGGTCAGCGATCAGGCTGTACTGGATGCCGCTGAGCACCTCCAGCGCCTCGCCCCGGCCCGCGTAGCTTTCGCTGGGGGCGGCGGTCTGGGCGTCGTAGTCGATCACATTCAAAGCAAACTGAAAGGCGTACAGCTTTTTTTGCAGCGCGCGCAGGGTCTGCATGGTTTCGGTCATGGGGGATCACTCCTTTTTTGATGATGCAAGCCCAGGGCCTGCGCGGCCCCGGCGGGGATGCTTTACTGTTATTATAGCGGAAGGGGCGGGAAAATACAAAGGATGGAAAACCCGGGGCAAATAGCACAAAAAAGTCGGGCGGATTTGCGCAAAACAAACAAATTTTGCCCGGAGGAAACAAGCCGGGGGATTTGGCTTGTTTTTGCGGGGCGCATCCGGTATAGTTAAAAGAAGAACACAACGGGTAAATGGATCAACAAAAGGAGGAATGTGGGATGGAACGGCCGCTGGTCAGCGTGATCGTGCCGGTGTACAATGCGGGGTTGCACATTGCCCGCTGCGTGGAGAGCATCCGCAAGCAGAGCTATGACAATCTGGAGATCATTTTGGTGAATGACGGTAGCAAGGACGCCAGCTTGAAGGTGGTGGAGATGTACGCCCGGGTGGACAAGCGCATCCTCCTCATCGACAAGGACAACAGCGGCGTGTCCGCTACCCGGAACCTGGCCATCCAGATGGCCACCGGCAAATACCTGCAATTTGTGGACAGCGACGACTATCTGGCACCGGACGCCACCCGCCTGCTGGTGGAAAAGGCGGAGGAACATAAGACCGACCTGGTGATCGCCCAGTATTACCGGGTGGAGACCCACAAGCCCCTGTTTGCCAAAGAGGACAGCGACGACAGCTACCAGACCATCGAGCAGTTCGGCTTTTTGAAAGAGGGCTTTTACGACAAGACCGCCTTTGCCAAGGGCCTGATGAAGGAACCGGCCAGCTTTTATTACGGCGTGATGTGGAACAAACTCTACCGGCGGGACATCGTGATGAACCACGGCATCCAGTGCAACGTGGAGCTGGGCTGGAGCGAGGACCTGCTGTTCAATTTGGAGTACATCCGCTACGCCGCCCGCTTTTATGCCCTGGACGCGCCGGTGTATTATTACGTGCAGAACCCCCAAAGCATCACGGCCACCCAGCTGGGCATCCGCAACACGGTGAAGATGCTCTCCACCAAGGCCAGCCTGTTCGCCTATTACAAAAAGCTGTACGAAGAGCTGGGCCTTTACGAGGAAAACAAGCTGCAAATTTATAAATATCTGGTGGCCATGGCGGAGACCTGACGCCGCAGCCCCTGTAGACAAAGAATGCCCTCCGGCAGCTGCCGGAGGGCGTTCTTTGCGTTAAAAGAAGATCAGTTGTTGTACCCCAGTATCTGGATCAGCCGGATGTCCGCATAGGCGTAGGCGCGCATGGGCCAGTCGATCCGGTCGGTGGTGTTGGAGGCGATCAAAAAGTCGATGGGCTGGCCGTCATCGTCCAGCACAACTTCGGTCACCAGCACCGAGTGCTTCCATTCCCCGTCCGCGCCGTACTGGATCACGTCGCCGGGCTGGGCGGTGTAAAGGTTGGCATCCGGCTGGGCCACCAGCCCGTAGCCGCCGTTTTCGGTCACGTAGGTGTAAAATTCATCCACGCCGCTCCAGCTGGTGGAACGGCCCCGGGCTTCCGAATAGCTGTTCAGGTAGTCGCTGTACCACTTCCACTGCTGGGTGTCGTAGCCGTAAACATCCATGGGGATGCCCCCGGCGTAGAGGCATTGGGAGGTGAAGTTGTTGCAGTTGCCGCCGTAATCGTCGTAAACGCCCCACTCCGGGTTGCGGGCGATGGCCGTGAGCCCCACCCATTGCCGGGCATAGTCCACAGCGGCCTGCCGGTCGTAGGGCATCTCATAGCTCAGGTCGGACTGCTGCGCCGCGGGGTCGGCCAGATACTCCGCCCGCTGGGCGTCCAGCTTGTCCAGGTCGCTGCGGGCGGCGGCCACCAGCTGGTCCACCGTCTGCTGCACGGCGGCCTCCATGGAGGAAGCCGACTGTTCCTGATAAACGTCCCGCACCAGGTTGAAACCGTCCTCGCTTTTTTCGTGGAAAGCGATCTTGCCGTCCGCCGTGAAGGTGAACTCGTTCAAAATGCCGCAGCTGGAACTGGTGCGGCCGTTCAGGCAGGCGAACTGCATCTGGTCGTCCTCCCGCAGGGCCACAAAATAACCGCCGTTGTCGGTGGGGGCGCATTCCTCCACCGTCAGGCCGATCTCAAAGCTGGTGACGGTCAGGTCCACCGGCTGCATGGCCCGCACCTGGCTGATGAAGCTGACGCTGGCTTTGTCCAGCAGCTGGGCTTCCCGGCCGGACTGGGTGGAGGCGTACAGGCCGGTAAGATCCGGGGCCTCCAGCCGGGCGGCGGCGTTGTGGGTGGTCACGAACCAGGCTTCCAGCGTTTCCTGGATGGTCTGGGGCAGCATGTCGCCGCCGGAACGGAACACGCAGCTGCCCAGATCCCCCTGGGGCTGGGCAGGGCTGTCGGTGCCGGAGGTGCTGGCGGCGCTCACATCATCCCCGGCGGCGGGGACGGAGGGCAGCGTCAGCAGGTCTTTGGTCCAGAACACCGCCAGAGCCACCAGGGCCACGCAGAACAGGGCCACCATTCCAAACAGCAGCGGGTCCGACCGCCGCTTTCGGGGACGTTTTGACTGCTGCTGGCTGCTCGCGGCGGGAGCCTGTCCGCCGGAGGAAGCAGGCCGCTGGGCGCGCTGAGGGCCTCGGGGTGCCTGCGCCGAGGCTTGGCGCACGGAAGGAGTGGCCGTGGCCTTTTTTGCGGAAGAGGCCGGACGGCGCACCTTCCGGGAGGCATTGGGGCGCTGCGCTGGTCTCTCCGGCGCGCGGTAACGCCATCCCTCCTGTTTGTTTGCCATACTGCCATTCCTCCTTGCTGCTTTTTGCTGCCTTTTTACTGTGCTAAAATCATTATAGCACGAAGTTGTATCGGAATTGTATCGAAGAAAGCGCTGAAACGGTAAATTTTACGGTCCCGCTTGGTATTTTGGCAAAATCAACAGATATCAGGCGTCTGGTTGGACAAAATGCCGGAAGGCACTGGCGCTTCTTGCGGGCGTGACTCACGAATCGTCATCAAGGTAGTTTGAAGAATTGGTGAGAGGCTCATCGGATATACACCTGGATAATTTAATTTGAAAAATTGTTTCTTCAATCACACTGACGCATTCAGCCGTGTTTTGAAGGATGTCTTTTCCCTAAAAGCGTAAAACAGTCCATCCCATGTATTGTAACCGTTGCTCAATTTCGTTGTCGCGCTCTAGATTTTTTTCGATTTTGGTGATCCAAAAAGTGGGATTTTTGCCATGCTCCAACTTGGTGCGTAATGTTTCCCAATCTTTTCCATGCCAAAATTCTGCATCACAAAAAATAGCTAGCTTGTATTTTGTGAAGACAATATCTGGTTTTCCGGGCAGTGTTGCCACGTTTTTGCGGTAGCGATATCCTTTGTGCCACAAAGCTTTTCTGAGAATAAGTTCAATATTGGTATCCTTGGAATGAACACTACTCATTATTTTGTGAGTTTGCTGTGGCGTGTAACGTGACATGGAAATGTTCGCCTTTCTACATAAATATAACTATGATTTATTGAGAAAAGATTTCCGATAAGATGTTTAAGGCGACAGAGTATCCAATGGTGGAATCAGATGCATCTGCCGCTAACTGGCACCAATGCAAGATACGATTATCGAAAAGTTCGGGTACTTCCCAAAAGTTTGTAAGCGTTTCAGAGTCAATTTCTTCAAGCATTTCTTGGATAAAGTGGTGATATTTGGCGATTCTACCAAATGCCGCAGGAGTTTTAATTTCCACACCTGACGAAGTTTTCATCAGGATTTTTCCACCGGCAGAAAAGCTATCTCGGACATTGGTGTTAATTACTCCCTGTTGTGTGGCGAGCCACAATGAGTAACGATTATATTTTGTCGTATTAGCAGAGCTCAAAATCTCGGGAAACAAAACATAGCCTTGCACGGTTAGTTTTTCTTTTTCTTGATGAGAAAGTGTGGTCCACAAGCGAACGGTGGGAGGAACAATGCTTTCCTCATTATCAGAAGCCCACCACAAACTTTCACCGGGTTTAAGTTTAGAACGATAATATTGAGAGACGGGTTTTACGGGGTTTTCCATCTGACGAATATCATCGTATGGAATTCCCATTTTATCAAAAATCGTTTCTCCTTTTTGTAACCGCATATCAATTTTATAACGTGGATAATGCGTCACGGAAATACCGGATAAACAGTCTTCATATGGTCTGGACAAAAATTCAACAGGAGATCCTAATTTTCCAAAAGTCAAATAGATTCTTGTGACATCTTTTACTCGAGTTGACTCCAAAATGCTACTGCCGATAGAAGTCCATTGATTCTTTTCGGTGCTCTTCACTTCGACGCCGTAAAAGCGATTAGCAACAATATCAGGAAAAGAAGCGCCAGAAACCAACCGAATTGTATTTTCAAATTCAGTTCCTTTGGAAGCCTCGCATATAGCGGAATAAACATCTTGCTCTACCGCCTTACCACTTCTTTTGGAGTAATATTCCGAACGCATACAAGCGTCTTGATTTAAGATAATATCGGTCTGCTTCATTAGTTGTTCAAAAGAATGCAATGGGGGGATTCTATTTTGAGAGATGATCATTTTACGCCTCCTTAAAATAAGCTAACCATTTACTTTCTATATTTTTGGCAATATTATATGCTAGGACACAGGGAACAGCATTTCCAATGATTTTATAGGCATCGCTTGAAGAAACACTTTTGTTTTCTGCTGTTTTAGGAAGAATGAATTGATATTCGTCGGGGAATGTTTGTAGTCGCGCACATTCTCTAACGGTAAGTCTACGCTCGGACAAGCCCATGGCCAATTCTTCCAAATGGTTGCCTCCATGTTCTTTGCTTAATCTACGGTATTCGATATTTCCGTGATGTTCCGATCGGATAGTAGGGCCAACAGAGTTTAATTTAATTTCAGTTTGCCCTTGACAGTGCTTACCCATATACTTTGCTTTTGAATACTTTTGCTGAGAAAGATCGGAAGAAAATTCAGGTTCCAATAAATTGACAAATGCGTCCGTACAAGTTACATAAGGGTAAAGGGTGCTCCCATGTGTTTTTTGAGGATATGGATCAAAAGTGTCAGGAATTGTACTTTGTGTAAGAGCATTGAGTGCTTCTTCAGTGAGTGCACTTTTTTTAAAGCCAAAAAAGATAACGCGCTCTCTCGATTGCGGAACGCCATAATCAGGTGCGTATAAGACCTTGGCGGTAACAACAATATAGCCACCATTGCCCGCCGTGGAAAAATCATGCTCTATAATTTCTTTCACGTCTTGTAAGTTGGTAAGACCTTTCACGTTTTCAGCAATAAAAAGTTTAGGAGACGTGAGGGAAATTACTTCACGCATCCACATATATAGCTGACCGCGATTTTCAATAGAGGCTTCATCGGCGGCTAATGCAGCGCCTAAATGGCTTTTATGAGAATTAAAGCCCAACCGCTTTCCGGCAATGGAAAAATCTTGGCAGGGAAACCCTCCGGTCACGATGTCGATGTTTTCTGGAAAAACCTTTTCTCCATTTTTAGCCCGTTTAACAAGGTCTACAACGCTTTCCAAATGATAAATTGAGTTAGCATCCGGTTTGCTGGAATGAAAGTATGAGACCCATGCGGCTTTTGCGTCAGGGCGAATATCGTTTGCGAATACAGTATTGAAAATGGTTGGAGCAACTTTTACCCATTCACCGAGGTCTTCTTTCACCCAGTCTGAATGCAAAACTGGGTTAATGGATTTTTTTAGGCAAACGAAATTGCCCTCAAAGCCAATATCCATTCCACCGCAGCCGGAAAATAACGAAAGTAGGTTCATCTTTTTCTCTCCTCGGATTGTACAGTTAAAAATTCAAGTATGTCATTAGGGGTACAGTTGAGTGTGGTGCATATTTTTTCAATGCATTCAATAGACACAGGTTCATCCTTGCTAAGATGTGCCAATGCATTGCTACTAATTTTAGCTTTACGCATAAGCTCGATTTTTTTCATTTTTTTGTCAATAAGCAATTTCCAAAGTTTATCGTAGCAAACGGCCATGGTTTCCCTCCTTGTTCCATGTGAATTATAACAAATAGATGTGTTATTTTCAATGAAAATTCTCAAAATGCAAATTAAATTTTGGATTTATATGGGTTTTTAGTGAACAGAAATAAATCCTTAGATGTTTGAAAATTTTTGAGGGCTTCTTGCGGGCAAAAGCCGCTGCATGGTATAATTTTGGCATCGTTAGGACCGATTTTCCGTTTGGGAGGGTGACAAGATGAACAAAGTCAAGATCACGGTGTTAAAGACCACCCTGGACAAGGAGCTGGCGGCGGAATATGGCGCGGAGGGCCTTACCGCCTGCCCCATGCTGCGGGAGGGCCAGGTGTTTTATGCGGATTATGCAAAACCGGAGGGCTTTTGTGACGAAGCCTGGAAAGCCATCTACCAGTACGCCTTTGCCCTGGCCCACGGGGCGGGCAAGGACGTGTTTTATTACGGCGACTGGATCCGCAAGCCGGGGGTGGCCATCTGCAGCTGCAACGACGGCCTGCGCCCGGTGATCTTCAAGCTGGAAGCCACCGAGGAAACGTCCCACATCGACTACACCCCGGTGCGGTGAGCCGCCCGGCAAAACCGCAAGAAAAAAGCTCGGAACGCCGTTGAAAACGTTCCGAGCTTTTAGCCGAGTCCGAGTAAGGAAACTTTGGCCCTGGCTTACGTTTTTGGAGCCTAACAAACTCAAAGGGCCGCCTCAATACACCAAGTATTGGGGCGGCCCTTTTCATCTGTTTTGCTCTCAAAAACGAGGGCCAGGGCTGCCATGCACCTGCGGCCCGGCGATTTTGCTGTAAATGCAAGGAAGAGCGACGACGCTACCTTGTATGGTTAGCTAGGAGCTCTGACGCAGTCAGTTACACAAAATCGTCAGCCCGCAGGCAAAGTTTCCTTGCCCGGCCTCGGCTTTTTATCGCCGGGGCTTGCGGGCCCCGGGGCGTATTGCAAAAATCAGGCCAGGGGCTGGGTCTTTTCGGCCAGCCAGGCGGCTTCGGCCTCGGTCAGGTGGGGGGCCAGGGCCTCGTAGGTGGCAGCGTGGAAGGCGTTCAGCCATTCCACTTCCTCCGCGTCCAGCAGCTCCCGGCGCACGGGGGTCAGGTCGATGGGGCAGTAGGTGATGGAGGCAAAGCCCAGGAACTGGCCGTACTGGTTCTTCACCCGCTCTTCGCACACCAGCTCGTTTTCGATGCGGATGCCCACCTCGCCCTCTTCATAGATGCCGGGCTCGTCGGTGATGGTCATGCCGGGCTTGAAAGCCACATGGTTGTTCACCCGCAGGCTCTGGGGGCCTTCGTGCACGCCGCCCACAAAGCCCACGCCGTGGCCGGTGCCGCAGCGGTAGTCGATGCCGTGCTTCCACACGGCGGCCCGGGCCATGATGTCCAGGTTGCCGCCGGTGCAGCCGGAAAGGAACTGCACCTTGGCGATGTCGATGTGGCTCTTCAGCACGTAGGTGTAGTAGTTGCGCTCGTTTTCGGTCAGCTCGCCCAGGGCATAAGTACGGGTGATGTCGGTGGTGCCGTCCACATACTGGGCGCCGCTGTCCACCAGCAAAAAGCCTTTGGGCTGCAGGGTGGTGCAGTTGTCCGGCGTGGCGTGGTAGTGCATCATGGCGGCGTTGGGCCCGTAGGCGGCAATGGTGTCAAAGCTGGTGCCCAGATTGCCGGGCTGGGCGGCCCGCAGCTCGGCCAGCTTGTGGTCCACGTCCACCTCGGTGACGGTGGCGCCGGCGGCCATCTGCTCCTCCAGCCAGATCTGGAAGCGCACCATGGCAACGCCGTCCTTCACATGGGCGTTTTTCAGGTTCTCGATCTCCACCGGGTTCTTCACGCCCTTCAGCGCCTGAATGGGATCGGCGCCCGGCAGCAGGGTGAAGCAGGGGTTCTCCTCCAGTGCCTTGTAAACGGCCCAGTTGGTGCCCGCGGTGTCAACCAGGATGGTGCGGTCGTGGTGATAACCGGTGAGGGTGCCCAGCAGCCGGTCATAGTCCTCAATGCTCACACCCTGGCGGCGCAGCTCGTCGGCGGCCTCCTGGGGCAGGCGGGACTGGTCGATGAACAGGGTGGCGCTGGTGGCGGTCACAAAGCAGTAGGCCAGGGCGAAGGGGGTGCAGTCCAGGTCGGAAGCACGCAGGTTCAGCAGCCAGGCCACGCTGTCCAGCCGGGCCACCACCATGGCGCTGGCGCCCTGGTCCGCCAGGGCCTTGCGCAGCTGCTCCAGCTTTTTGGCGGCAGCCAGGCCGGCGTAGCGTTCTTCCAGCAGCCAGGCCGGGGTGCTGGGGGCGGCGGGACGGTCCTCCCAGTTGCCCTCCACCAGGTCCACCGACAGGATGGAAGCGCCCTTTTTGGCCAGGGCCTTTTGCAGCTCCTGCACGGTGGCGGTGGGGGTGACCATGCCGTCCAGCGCCAGCACCTGGCCCTCGCCCAGGGCATTGGTCAGGTATTCGGTCACGGTGGGCACGCCCTCCACGCCCATCTTTTGCAGCTGGATCTCGCTGCCGGCGATCTGGCGCTCGGCCTGGATGAAGTAGCGGCCGTCTGCCCACAGGGCGCTGGCGGTGTCGGTGACCACCAGGGTGCCCATGCTGCCGGTGAAGCCGGAGAAGTAGCTGCGGGCGGCCCAGTGGGCGGGCAGGTACTCGCTGGCGTGGGGGTCGGAGGAGGGGATCAGGCAGGCATTGGCCCCGGCAGCCTGCATGGCGCTGCGGAGCTGTGCGATCTTTTCATTCGTCGTTTTCATTGTTTCTATGGTACCTCTTTTCCGGCGGCGGGACGGGGCGCGCTGCCCGGCGGTCCGCCGCGAATCTTCGATCGTTCCTATTTTACCATTCTAAAGCAAAAATGAAAAGACACGGCGGGAGAAAAGGCAAAAATTTAGCAGAATGTTCACAAGACTGCTATGGCGTCAGGCTTGACAAAGAGAGTATAATTGTACTCGTAGGATAAGCTGCAACAAACTGCCCCGCAGAGCCTGGCAGCAGGCTTTGCGGGGGATTTTTGGCAATCAGTTTCACATAAGATAAAGGAGGAGATCTTTCATGACGAAGATCGACATTTTTTCCGGTTTTCTGGGCGCTGGCAAGACCACGCTCATTAAAAAATTGATCGCAGAGGCCTATGCGGGCCAGAAGCTGGTGCTGATCGAAAACGAGTTCGGCGAGATCGGTATCGACGGCGGCTTTTTGAAGGAAGCCGGCATCGAGATCACCGAGATGAACTCCGGCTGCATCTGCTGCAGCCTGGTGGGCGACTTCCGGGAGGCGCTGAAAAAGGTCATCGACCAGTACGCCCCGGACCGCATCCTCATCGAGCCCTCCGGCGTGGGCAAGCTGAGCGACGTGACCAAGGCCGTGCAGGGCATCGCCGCCGAGCGGGACGTGCAGCTGAACAGCTTTGTCACCGTGGCGGACGTGAACAAGGTGCGGCTGTACATGAAGAACTTCGGCGAGTTCTACAACGACCAGATCAGCCACGCCAACGCCATCATCCTGAGCCGCACCGCCGGCGCCAGCGAGGAAAAGGTGGCCCGTGCCGTGGCCATGCTGCGGGAGAAGAACCCCGAGGCCACCATCGTGACCACCGACTGGACCTTGCTGAAGGGCAGCCAGATCGTGGAGGCCATGGAGTCCAAGCGGGACTTTGTGAAGGAGCTGCTGGAGGAGGCCAAGGTCTGCCCCGAGTGCGGCCATCACCATGACCACGACCACCATCACCACGATCACGATGAGTGCTGTGACCACGACCACGAGCACCATCACCACGACCATGATGAATGCTGTGACCACGACCACGAGCACCATCATCACGATCACGATGAGTGCTGCGGCCATGACCACGAGCATCACCACCATGACCACGACGAAGCATGCAGCTGCGGCTGCGGCCACGACCATGACCACCACCATCATCACCATGCGGACGAGGTGTTCACCAGCTGGGGCCGTGAGACCGCCCGTGTGTTCACCCAGCAGGAGATCCGCGCCGCTCTGGACGAGCTGGACACCGGCAAGTACGGCACCGTGCTGCGGGCCAAGGGCATCCTGCCCGGCGAAGAGGGCTGGATCTACTTTGACTATGTGCCCGGCGAGGCCGACCTGCGCACCGGCGCGGCGGACGTGACCGGCCGGCTGTGCGTCATCGGCTCCAAGCTGGACGAAGCGGCCCTGGGCGGCCTGTTCCATCTGGCCTGACCCTGATTTTACTTGATCTGCAAGGAGGACGATCCCTTTGAAAGAGATCCCTGTTTATCTGTTCCTGGGCTTTTTGGAAAGCGGCAAGACCCGCTTTATCCAGGAGACCATGGAGGACCCCCAGTTCGATTCCGGCGACAAGACCCTGCTGCTGGTGTGCGAGGAGGGCGAGGACGAATACCAGCCGGACAAGTTCGCCTTTGGCGGCGTGAGCGTGGAAGTCATCGACGACAAGGAGCAGCTGACCGCCGCCCACCTGACCGAGCTGGTGAAAAAGACCGGCGCGGGCCGGGTGGTCATCGAGTTCAACGGCATGTGGATGGTGCAGGACCTGTACGAAGCCCTGCCGGAAAACTGGGTCATCTACCAGACCATCGGCACGGCGGACGCCAACACCTTCCGCATGTATTTTGACAACATGCGCCAGCTGTTTTTGGACAAGTTTGCCCAGTGCGAGCTGCTGGTGGTGAACCGGGCCGAGGCGCTGCCCAGCCAGGAGGACCGGGAGTTCGTCCACAAGGCGGTGCGCCAGGCCAGCCGCCGGTGCGACATCGCCTACGAATACGGCGACGGCAGCGTGGAATACGACCAGATCCCGGACGAGCTGCCCTTTGACATCAACGCCGACGTGATCGACATCGGGGACGAGGATTTTGGTATCTGGTATCTGGATGCCAGCGAGGACCCGGAGAAGTACGCCGGCAAGACGGTGCGCTTCACCGCCCAGGTGTGCCAGACCTCCCGGGTGGGGCAGAACCAGTTCGTGCCTGGCCGCTTTGCCATGACCTGCTGCGTGCAGGACATCCAGTTCGTGGGCTTCCCCTGCAAGTACGACGAGGCCAAAAAGCTGGCCCAGCGCAGCTGGATCAAGATCACCGCCAAGGTGCGGGTGCAGTTCCACCCGCTGTTCGGCGGCAAGGGCCCGGTGCTTACCGCCCTATCGGTGGAGGCTGCACAGCCCCTGAAGGACGACGTGGTCACCTTTAGCTGACCGGTAAAAGAAGGACAAAATAGATAAAAGAGCCTGCATGTTTTGGGGCATGCAGGCTCTTTTATTGTACAATTAAACGAAAAACACAACAAGCAGTTGTCAAAATTCCTGCCTTTTTGATATAATATTCCCGAACAAGCAATCATAGGAACCTATCCCATGATCAGAGTGCGCGCTTCGGCGTTCCATCCCTCTGGGGCTGGAACGGGAGGGGCAACTTTGCCGCGCCCGAATGCAGGGCGGATGCAGGCGGCTGCATGGCCCGCAAAGGCAGTGCGAGAGTAGATGGTGGCAGATGGCTGACGAGCCCTGCGAAAACAAGAAAGGGGCCTGGGGCGATTTGAAACCACGAAAAGCAAACAAACGAAAGAGCAGGCATTCTTTGGTGCATACCCGGGCGCTGCTGGTCGGGCTGGCGGTGACCGTGCTGCTCACCATCTTGCAGGTGGTATGTGTCGCTGCCTGGCGGTATGACGACACCCATCGCCTGGCCCGGGTGTATCAGATCCGGCTGGAGACCCGCATGCGCACCCTCAAGCAGAAGGCGGAGGTGATGCGCTCGCTGGTGAGCGCTCTGGACGGCCAGGTGACCCAGGCGGCCTTTGAGCCGCTGGCCGTTTCTCTGATGGACGAAGGCATCCAGAGCATCCAGTGCCTGCCGGATGGCGTGGTCACCTGGTGTTATCCGATCCAGGACAACGAAGTGCTGCTGGGCACCAGCGTATTCACCAACCCGGAACGGCAGGAAGCGGCGCAGCGGGCCAAAGAAAGCGGACTGACCAATCTGTCCGGTCCCTTTGCGATGATCCAGGGCGGCTATGGCATGATGGTGCGCAGCCCCATCTGGCTGACGGACGAAGACGGCGGGCGGTCTTTTTGGGGCTTCAGCGCCATTGCGCTGCTGATGCCCCAGGCGCTGGAGCCGCTGCAGCTGGACGAGCTGGCCTACGGCGGATTTGACTACAGCCTCACCGCCTCCAACGGCGGGGTGCTGGCCAGCTCCACGGGAGGCCCATTGCCCGCCGAAGACCAGGCCAGCCTTTTGCACCGGCCGGTGACGGCACAGGTGAGCGCGGTGGACCAGACCTGGCTGCTGCGCATCGCCCCGGCGGCGGGGTGGATCCACTGGCAGTCCGCTGCCTGGACCTTCCTGCTGGGGCTTTCCGCCAGCGTGGCGGCGGCGGTGCTGATCGCCCGCAGCCGGGAGCGGAAAAAACTGCAGCGCCAGCTGGAACTGGACGACGCCATCATGCGCCACTCCCTGGAACACAGCGGGCTGGCGGTGTTTTTGTATGACCCGGACACCAAGGTGATCGAATGCCTGAACGACAATTGGGTGAGCCGCAAACTAGGCCGCCGGATCGAAAACGTGCCCGAAGCCTTTTTGGATACCCTGGTGATGGAAGAATCCCATGAAAAATTTTTGCAGATGTACCGCCGCATTGGGCAGGGCGCCTGCAGCGCCAGCTGTGTCATCCACACCAACCTGAAAAGCGGCGTGGCCGGCTGGGAGCGGGTAACCCTGACCAGGCTGCATTTTGAGCAGCAGGGCCTGGAAGATCAGATCATCGGCTGGGTGGAGGACGTGACCCGGGAAAAAGAGAACGAGATCAAGCTGGAAAACGAGCGCAACTACCGCCAGGCGATGATCGAGAAGTCGCTGGTCTGGCTGGAGGCAGACCTGAGCCGGGACCTGCTGCTCACGGTGAACGGCGAAGCCGTGCCGGGCCAAAGCTATGATGCCTCTCTGCGGGAGCAGGTGGCCCATCTGGTCTATTCCGAGGACGCGGAGCATGTGTTCAAAAGTTTTTGCAGCCAGCATCTGCGGGGGTTCTACTTTAAAAACGGCATCGCCAGTTTGCAGCTGGAATACCGGCGGGACAGCGGCACCGGCTACCAGTGGAGCGCCGGCAGCGTCTACCTGAGCCAGAACGCCGAAAATGGCACCCTGCGCATGCTGCTGATCGTGCACGACATCGACGACCGGAAGAAAGACGAGATCCGCCTGCGCCACCAGGCCGAGCGGGACCCGCTGACCGGCCTGTATAACCGAGCCGCCGCCCAGGCCATGATCGACGAATACTTGGCCCAGCAGCTGGAGGGGGTCCGGTGCGCGTTGCTCATGCTGGATCTGGACAACTTCAAGATGGTGAACGATAAATTCGGCCATGCCCAGGGCGACGCCGCCCTGCAGGAGGTGGGCGAAAAGCTGCGCACCCGCCTGCGCAAAAGCGACATCCTGGCCCGCTTGGGCGGCGATGAGTTCATCGTGTTCCTGCCGGACGTGGACAGCGTCCAGGCGGTGGGGGAATTGGCCAGTGAACTGGTGGACCGGCTGCAGGCCACCTATACCCGGAGCGGGGAGAGCGTTTCCATCAGCGCCTCCATCGGCGTGGCCATGACGCCCGGCTGCGGCACCCGCTTTTCCCAGCTGTATCATGCGTCGGACGCAGCCATGTACCAGGTGAAAAACGGCCGGAAAAACGGATATTCTATCCTGGAAAACTACTGAATCTTGCAAGGGATATTTACAGGCCCTGGGTCGTTGTGCTATACTGTTTATTACATAGTAATCCATTTGAACGATAAGGAGTGACCGACCCATGGGGTTTTTCAGACGTCTGCTTTCCATCGGCTTGGGCGTCGCCGCAGGTGCGGTGGCCTATAAGCTGCTGAGCGATTACAACAAAGACAGCCACATCGAGGGCGAATATGTGGAGCTGCCCACCCAGCCGGAGCAGGAGCATCCCTCCGCCCACGAGGAGCCGCAGCCGGCCCCCGAAGCACAGCCCCAAAGCTATCCCCAGCGCCCGGACCAGGGCCCCAACGTGAACCCGGTCAGCCTGGGCGCGGCGGGAAAGCCCCTGGATGAAAACGGCAAGCTGGACCCCACCCGCATCGCCAGCGCCGAGGATTTTGGCGACTGGGACGACCTGGGCTGCCAGGGCTGATGCCGCAAAGCAGAAACTGATCCAAACAAAAAAGGGCCCCGTGCCCGCCGAGATCCGGCGGCACGGGGCCCTTTTTTGTTTGGATCAATGCTTTACCCCAAAAAGCCCTTGGGCGGGCACACCCGCAAAAGGCGGTGGTACATGGCCGCCATCAGCACCAGCACCGCCAGCAGGAACACCGGGAACAGGGCGATGTTGATGTGGTTGGCGATCAGGCCGAACAGGGGCGGCATCAGGCAGGTGCCCACATAGGCGCTGGCCATCTGCACCCCGATCAGCGCTTGGGACTTATCCGCCCCAAAGGTGGAGGGGGTGGAGTGGATGATGCAGGGGTAGATGGGGGCGCACCCCAGCCCGATGAGCAGCAGCCCCGCCCGGGCGAAGCCATTGCCGAAGGGCAAAAACAGGCACAGGATGCCCACCAGCACGATGGCCTGGCCCGCCTGGATCAGCTGGGCATCGGAAAAGCGCATGGTCAAAAAGCCGTTGGCCGCCCGCCCGGCGGTGATGCCCAGGAAAAACAGGCTGGCCCAGGCCGCTGCTGTTTCGGCGGAAAGCCCACGGGACAGGGTCAGGTAGCTGCTGGCCCACAGGGCGGTGGTCTGTTCCAGGGCGCAGTAGCAGAAAAAGGCGGCCATGACCTCCTTGGCGCCGGGAATGGCCAGGATCTGTTTCAGGCTCAAGGGAGCGCCGGCATGTTTGCCCTCCCCATTCTGCTGCTTTTCCGGCCCCTTCCACAAGGGCAGGCTGACCAGCAGAAGGAAGGTGAGCAGGATCTGCATAAGGCCCACGATCCGGTAGCCGGCGGTCCAGCCGTGGCCCCCGGTGAGGGCATAGCCCATGATGGAGGGCCCGATGGAAGCGCCCACGCCCCACATGCAGTGCAGCCAGCTCATGTGGCGGCTGGCGTAGTGCAGCGCCACATAGTTGTTCAGTGCGGCGTCCACGCAGCCTGCTCCCAGGCCGTAGGGGATGGCCCAAAGGCAGAGGGGCAGGAAAGAATGGCTGAAAGAAAAGCCCAGCAGGGCGGCGGCGGTGGCGGCCATGCTGATGGCGGTGATGCGCCCCGCGCCCAGCCGGCGCATCAGCCGGTCGCATTGCAGGCTGGAAACGATGGTGCCCAACGCAATGATCATGGACAAAATGCCTGCATAGGACACCGGCACCCCCAGCTCCCCATACATGGTGGGCCAGGCTGCGCCCAGCAGGCCGTCCGGCAGGCCCAGGCTGATAAACGCCAGATAGATAACGCCCAAAAGCAGATGAAACATGTTCGTTCCTCCTTATCGCAAGTGTTATGATTATAACACAAAGCGTTTATAAAAAGAAAGCGGGGCAGGCAAAGAAACGGGTAAAAACAAAAGAAAGCCCCAGGCGGTTTTCCACCGCCTGGGGCTTGGTTTGTTGAAAAGTGCGTGAGGGACTTACTTGGCGTATTCCACCGCGCGGCTCTCCCGGATCACGTTCACCTTGATCTGGCCGGGATAATCCAGCTCTTCCTCGATCTTCTTGGTGATGGAACGGGCCAGCAGGATCAGCTGGTCGTCGCTGATGGCGTCCGGCTTTACCATGATGCGCACCTCGCGGCCGGCCTGCACCGCAAAGGCGTTTTCCACGCCTTCAAAGCTGCAGCTGATCTCTTCCAGATTCTCCAGACGCTTGATGTAGCTTTCCAGGTTCTCCCGGCGGGCGCCCGGACGGGCGGCGCTGATGGCGTCGGCGGCCATCACGATGAAGGCCAGCGGGGTCTTGGGCTCCACGTCGCCGTGATGGGCCTCGATGGCATGGATGACGGCCGGGTTCTCTTTGTACTTGCGGGCGATCTCCACGCCGATCTGGATGTGGCTGCCCTCGATCTCGTGGTCCAGGGCCTTGCCGATGTCATGCAGCAGGCCGGCGCGGCGGGCCTGGGTCACGTTCACGCCCATCTCGCCCGCCAGCAGGCCGGACAGATAGGAAACTTCCAGCGAATGGTTCAGCACGTTCTGGCCGAAGCTGGTGCGGAATTTCAGGCGGCCCAGCAGCTTGACGATGTCCGGGTGGATGCCGTGGATGCCCACTTCCATCACGGCCCGCTCGCCCTCCCGCTTCATGGAAAGCTCCAGCTCACGGCGGCACTTCTCCACCGTCTCCTCGATGCGGGCGGGGTGGATGCGGCCGTCGGCGATCAGGCGTTCCAGCGTCATGCGGGCCACCTCGCGGCGGGCCTGGTCAAAGCTGGAAAGGGTGATGGCTTCGGGGGTGTCGTCGATGATCAGGTCCACGCCGGTAGCGGTCTCCAGGGCGCGGATGTTGCGGCCCTCGCGGCCGATGATGCGGCCCTTCATCTCGTCGTTAGGCAGGGGCACCACGCTCACGGTGGCCTCGCTGGAATGGTCGGCGGCGCAGCGGGCGATGGCCTGGCCGATCAGCTCGCGGGCCATGGTGTCGCACTGGTCCTTCAGGTTGGCCTCGTAGGCGCTGATGCGCATGGCCTTTTCGTGGGTCAGCTCCTGGTCCAGGCGGTTCAAAAGCAGCTGCTTTGCGTCTTCCTGGGTCAGGGCGGCGATGGTCTCCAGCTTTTCCATCTGGCGCAGCTTCAGCTGCTCCAGCTCGTCCAGCTTGGCTTCCACAAGCTCGCCCCGGCGGCGCTGTTCCTCTTCCTTTTTCTCCATGGCGGCCACCTTTTTGTCCAGAGTTTCCTCCTTCTGGTCCAGGCGGCGCTCCTGGCGGCTCAGCTCGCTGCGGCGCTCTTTGATCTCCTTGTCGGCCTCGCTCTTCATGCGCAGGGCCTCGTCCTTGGCTTCGATAACGGTCTCTTTGCGTTTTTGTTCCGCGGTCTTGATGGCCTCGTTCACGATGCGCATTGCCTCATCTTCGGCACTGCCGATCTTGGCTTCGGCGGTCTTGCGGCGGTAGCTTTGCCCAAAGAAAAAGCCTCCCACAAGACCCAGCGCGATCGCAACGATTGCCACCAATACAACTGCAATGGCTGGCAATGTTTTCAACTCCTCAAATAATAAAATGGTATCTGAGATGACCGCCGTGGGGCAGGGAAGCCCAGGTTGCAAAAAGGGAAAAGGGATATCGTTATAGCACACAACACGATCAAGCCGCCGCGCATACAAAACACGGCAGAAAAACGGGTGAACTTCTATAATAATATTGGGAAGATGCCGCGGTTTGCGGCCTGTCGAATGAGAACGGCCGCCTTTTTTGCGCATATTCCACAAAGCAGGGCGGACCCTGCGGCAAATCATCTAATATACTTACCATTTATTTTAATGAAGAGTTCACAAATTGTCAAGAAATATTGACAAACGTTCCGGCAGGGTATAAGATGAGGGTGAACCTATCCCGCAAAAGCGCAGATGCGGACACGAGCGGGCAGGCAGACGCGGATAGAGAAGGCCGCCTTCCCTTTGCAGGGTTGTGCTGAGAGCGGCCGCGCGCACACTGCCGCCATTTGCTTACCACCGCGGAGCGCGGGGGCGAACCCCCGCCGGCAAGGGCCCGTTATCGCCCAAACGAGTGGGCACGCATTGGCGTGCAATTCGGGTGGAACCGTGGAGCTACAAGTGCTTCATCCCGTTAGTTTTTTACGGGGTGGGGCACTTTTTTTCGTTTCCGCACCCGGCGGAAATCCTAGAGCAAAACGGAGGGAAAAAGACATGATCAAGATCGATCTGAAAGGCACGATCAAAGAGTTTGAGGCGGGCGTGAGCGCCGCCGAGGTGGCCAAGAGCATCGGCATGGGCCTGTACAAAGGCGCCTGCGCCGCCCGCATCAACGGCCAGGTGTGCGACCTGCGCACCGTGATGAACGAGGATTGCAGCCTGGAGATCCTCACCTTTGAGGACGCCGAGGGCAAGCACGCCTTCTGGCACACCGCCGCCCATGTGATGGCCCAGGCGGTGCAGCACCTGTTCCCCGAGGCCCACTTCGGCATCGGGCCCGCCTTGGAGAACGGCTGGTACTACGACATCGGCGGCGTGAAGCCCTTCACCCCGGACCAGTTCGCCGCCATCGAGGCCGAGATGAAGAAGATCGCCAAGGCGGACATCCCGGTGGAAAAGCGGATCATCTCGGTGGAAGAAGGCCGCCAGATCTTTGCCGGCCAGCCCTATAAGCTGGAGCTGTTGGAAGAGTACGCCGAAAAGGGCTGGGAGCTGAGCGTTTACCAGCAGGGCGACTTTGTGGACCTGTGCGCCGGCCCCCATCTGATGAGCACCGGTGCGGTGAAGGCCGTCAAACTGACCCAGGCCACCAGCGCTTACTGGCGGGGCGATTCCAGCCGGGACACCCTGTGCCGCATGTACGGCATCGCCTTCCCCAAGGCCAGCCAGCTGGAGGAATATCTGAAGCAGCAGGAAGAGGCCCTCAAGCGGGACCACAACAAGATCGGCCGTGAGCTGGAGTACTTCACCACCGTGGAGTCCATCGGCCAGGGCCTGCCGGTGCTGCTGCCCAACGGCGCCCGCACCATCCAGCTGCTGCAGCGCTGGGTGGAGGACACCGAGCAGAAGCGGGGCTACCAGCTGACCAAGACCCCCCTGATGGCCAAGCGGGACCTGTACAAGATCAGCGGCCACTGGGACC
This sequence comes from uncultured Oscillospiraceae bacterium, assembly GCA_949291395.1. Lineage (GTDB taxonomy): Bacteria > Bacillota > Clostridia > Oscillospirales > Ruminococcaceae > Allofournierella. Next base: position 23,094 of record CASEVW010000065.1, read on the forward strand.
ACTACCTGGACGGCATGTTCGTTTTGGGCGACCCCTACGACGAGACCAAGGAGTGCTTCGCCCTGCGCCCCATGACCTGCCCCTTCCAGTACCAGGTGTACCTGAACCGCAAGCGCAGCTATCGTGACCTGCCCATGCGCCTGGGCGAGACCTCCACCCTGTTCCGCAACGAGGATTCCGGCGAGATGCACGGCCTGATCCGGGTGCGCCAGTTCACCATCAGTGAGGGCCACCTGATCCTGCGGCCTGACCAGCTGGAAGAGGAGTTCCGCGGCTGCCTGGAGCTGGCCAAGGAGATGCTGGATACCCTGGGCCTGGGCGAGGACGTGAGCTTCCGCTTCAGCCAGTGGGACCCCAACCGCAAGGATAAGTACGAAGGCACCCCCGAGCAGTGGGAGGAAGCCCAGGGCCTGATGAAGAAGATCCTGGACCACCTGGGCCTGGAATATCAGATCGGCATCGACGAGGCCGCCTTCTACGGCCCCAAGCTGGACATCCAGATCAAGAACGTGTTCGGCAAAGAGGATACCCTCATCACCATCCAGATCGACATGCTGCTGGCCCAGAAGTTTGGCATGACCTATGTGGGCGAGGACGGCCAGGAGCACATCCCCTACATCATCCACCGCACCTCCATCGGCTGCTACGAGCGCACCCTGGCCCTGCTGCTGGAGAAGTATGCCGGCGCCCTGCCCACCTGGCTGATGCCCACCCAGGTGGAGATCATCCCCATCACCGAGCGCCAGCACGAGTATGCCCGCAAGCTGCACAAGCAGCTGGAAGATGCCGGCATCCGGGTGGACACCGACTACCGCAGCGAGAAGATGGGCTACAAGATCCGGGAAGCCCAGCTGAAGAAGATCCCCTACATGCTGGTGGTGGGCGACAAGGAGATGGAGACCGGCGAGGTGGCCGTGCGCGCCCGCAAGGAGGAAAAGGGCGGCGTGATGACCGTGGACGCCTTCCTGGGCCAGATCCTGAAAGAGATCGCCACCAAGGAGCGGTAAACACCGGCCCGGCCTTGCCGCACTCTATTACAATAATGATTGAGAGGAAACGCCCGTTTTCAGGCGTTTCCTTACGGCTGCCGAAAAAGTCGGCAGCCTTCTGGGGGGCACCAAACGCACACCCCGCACTTAGTGCGGGGGATGCTTTTTGGTTTCCCCCAGTACCCTTTTCCGGCAAAAAAACCACAGATTTTGCGCACAAAGCACACAAAATCCGTGGTTTTTTCTGTCGAGGTGTCCTGAGCCCCGGTACATGCCCGTGGCTCAGGACAAAGATCTTATCTGCTCGGTTACAGCATCACTCACCTTATAAACCATCTATAAACAATCACAGACGCAGGCGACCCGGCACAATGGCAGCTGCAGTTTTCCGGCGGAGATGAGGAAGACGGTCCGTAACGGAAAGAAAGCTGCCGGTGTCCCCTGCGCCGGGAGGTGTCTTTTTATGAATCCGTTCCGCAAAGTTTATTGCCGTGTTTATCAATTGGTGTTTCGCATCGCGCTGCCCATTTTGCCCTACCGGGAACCGAAACTTCTGGACGGGGTGCAGGGCGTGGCCGGCCTGCTGACCGAAAAAGGCATCCGGCAGGTGCTGCTGGTCACCGACAAGGGCATCCGCAGCCACGATCTGACCCTGCCGCTGGAACAGGCCCTGGCCGAGGCGGGCATCGGCGTGAGCATCTTCGACGACACCGTGGCCAACCCCACGGTGGCCAACGTGGAGGCCGCCCGCCGGATGTATCTAGAAAATAGCTGCCAGGCCATCATCGCCTTTGGCGGCGGTTCCGCCATGGACTGCGCCAAGGGCTGCGGCGCCCGCATCGCCCGGCCCCGCAAGACCCTGGACAAGATGGAGGGCCTTTTGCATGTGATGCGCCCGCTGCCGCCGCTCATCGCCGTGCCCACCACCGCCGGCACCGGCAGCGAGACCACCCTGGCCGCCGTCATCACCGACGGCGAGACCCACCACAAATATCCCATCAATGACTTTGCCCTCATCCCGCCCTACGCCCTGCTGGACCCGGAGGTCACCGTGGGCCTGCCGCCTCATCTCACCGCTACCACCGGCATGGATGCCATGACCCATGCGGTGGAGGCGTACATCGGCGGCTCCACCACCAAGGGCACCCGCCAGGCTTCCATCGAGGCGGTGCGGCTGATCCTGGACAACCTGGAGCATGCCTACCAAAACGGCCAGGACCGGAACGCCCGGGCCAAGATGCTGCGGGCCGCCTACCTGGCGGGCACCGCCTTCACCAAAAGCTATGTGGGCTATGTGCACGCGGTGGCCCACTCCCTGGGCGGGCAGTACGGCATCCCTCACGGCCTGGCCAACGCGGTGCTGCTGCCGGAGGTGCTGGAAGCCTACGGCCCCGCCGCTCACAAGCGCCTGGGCCGCCTGGCGGTGGAAACCGGGGTGGCGTCCAGCCAGGACACTCCGGCCCAGGCTTCCGCCAAGTTCATCGCCCGGCTGCGCCGGATGAATGCCGACATGGGCATCCCCCGCACCCTGGAAGGCATCCGGGAGGAGGACCTGCCCAAGCTGGCCCGGCAGGCCGACCACGAGGGCAACCCCCTCTATCCGGTGCCGGTGCTAATGGATGCCGAAGAATTGCAGGCGCTGTACCGCCTGGTGATGCCGAAACGGGAGGAAGAGAACAATGACTGAACAGCAGATCGCACAGATCGTGGAAAAACAGCGGCGCTTTTTCGCCACCGGCAAGACCCTGCCCAGGGCCTTTCGGGAAAAGGCGCTGGATGACCTGAAGACGGCCATTTTGCGCCACGAGGCCCACATCGACGCCGCCCTGAAAGCGGACCTGGGAAAAGGCCGGACGGAAGGCTACATGTGTGAGACAGGCATGACCCTGGCGGAGCTTTCCTGGATGCGCCGCCACCTGGCGGGCCTGATGCGGGACAAGACCGTTTACACCCCGATTTCCCAGTTTGCGGCCCGCAGCTTCCGCAGCCCCTCGCCCTATGGCGTAACCCTCATCATGAGCCCCTGGAACTACCCGCTGATGCTCACCCTGGAACCGCTGATCGACGCGCTGGCCGCTGGCAACACCGCCGTGGTCAAGCCCAGCGCTTATTCCCCCGAGACCAGCCGGGTCATCCAGACCATCCTGAGCGAGTGCTTCCCGCCGGAGTATGTGTATGTGGTCACCGGCGGCCGGGCGGAGAACCAGGCCCTGCTGGAACAGAAATTCGATAAGATCTTTTTCACCGGCGGCAAGACCGTGGGCCGGGAGGTGCTGCGCCACGCCGCCGAATACCTGACCCCCGTCACCCTGGAGCTGGGCGGCAAGAGCCCCTGCATCGTGGACGCCACCGCCAATTTGAAGCTGGCGGCAAAGCGCATCGTGTTCGGCAAGTATCTGAACTGCGGCCAGACCTGTGTGGCGCCGGACTACCTGTATTGCGAGGCCTCCATCCGGGACCAGCTGGTGGCGGAGATCCAAAAGGAGATCGCGGCCCAGTTCGGCCAGGCCCCCCTGGCAAACCCCGATTACGGCAAGATCATCAACCGCAAGCACTTTGACCGCATCCTGGGCCTGATCGATCCGGTCAAAACGGTCACCGGCGGTCAGTCCGACCCGGAGGCCCTGCGCATCGCCCCCACGGTGATGACCAACGTGACCTTTGAGGATGCGGTGATGGGCGAGGAGATCTTTGGGCCGGTGCTGCCGGTGCTCACCTGGAACACCCTGGACGAGGCCATCGCCCAGATCGAGAGCCGTCCCCACCCGCTGGCGCTGTATTTCTTCACCTCCAGCCGGGCCAACCGGAAACAGGTGATGGACCGGTGCCATTTTGGCGGCGGCTGTATCAACGACACCATCATCCACCTGGCCACGAGCAACATGCCCTTTGGCGGCGTGGGGGAGAGCGGCATGGGCGGCTACCACGGCAAGGCGGGCTTTGCCGAATTCAGCCACATGCGCAGCATCGTGGACAAAAAGACCTGGCTGGACCTGCCCATGCGCTACCAGCCCTACACCGGCTTAAAGGAAAAGATGGTGCGGATGTTCTTGAAGTAAACCGCCCCGCCGCGGCAGAAAGCATACAAAAAAGGAAACCCTGCCTGTGGACCGATCAAGGATGTCTTTGTGTATGAAAAAACACCTGTCCTGCCTTTGCACCGCCCTGCTGGCCGCTGCCCTGCTGGCGGGGTGCGCTGGGGCCGAAAGCCAGCCCGCCGCCACGCCCCAGCCCACGGCTTCCACCCCTACGTCCACGCCTCAGCCTTCGCCGGCCCCCACCCCCGCCCCTACGCCGGAACCGGAAGGGGAGGAGGTGGACAGCCTGGACGCCTTTTTGACCGAAGAGCAGGCGGCGCTGTGCGCCCAGGCCGAAGAGGCGTATTACCCGCTGCGGTTCGATCCGTTTTATGCCGTGCATCAAAATGGCTGGGAGTTTTCGGAGGAGGAGCCGGTGGGGTGGTCTGGGCACCGCTATGCCATCGTCACCGGCCCCGGCGCCACGCTGGAGGAATACCGGGAACAGCTGTTGCAGATCTTCACCCCGAACTTTTTGAAGGGATCGGAATTTGACAAGCGATTCATTTCGGTAGACGGCCAGCTGGCCATTGCGGATTTTGGCATTGGCAGCGACATCACGGTCTCCGATGTGCCGGATACCTATCAGCTGGTCTCGAAGGACGAAAACCAGGTGGAATTTTTGCGCATCGTGCATTATGTGAACGAGCGGGAGGGCGAAAGCACGGATGATTTCATCGCCCGGCGGAATTCTTCCTACGACTATACCAAAGAGATGCCCATCCGTTTGGTGAATAGCGAGGACGGCTGGCGGGTGGATGAATTTGACAGCCCCTGATGCGGCATCCCCAGGGAGGAAACGCCCCTATTTTGGCGTTTCCTCTTTTCTTCCCCCAAAAATCCGCCAAAAAGATAGGGTTATCCGCCCCACACGGACAAACAGGGGGATTTTGGGTCTTGTGAAGGACAGGGGATTTGTGGTATCTTGAAGATGTATGTGATAACCGGAAAGGAGAGGACAGATATGCTCAGGATCGCGATCGTGGAAGATGACAGCCAGTACCAGCAGCAGCTGGAAGGCTTTATCCAGCAATACGGTCAGGAGAACGACCTGACCTTTCAGATCAAGATATTCGGCGACGGCAAGGAGATCGTGGAGGACTACCAGCCGGAATACGACATCATCCTGCTGGACATCGAGATGCCCCACCTGAACGGCATGGACGCCGCCGGCCGCATCCGCAGTCAGGACCCGGACGTGGTGCTGATGTTCGTGACCAATATGTCCCAATACGCCATCAACGGCTACGAGGTGGGCGCGCTGGACTTCGTGCTCAAGCCCATCAACTACTACACCTTCTCGGTGCGCTTTGCCCGGGCCATCGAGCGGGCCCAAAAGCGGGAGTCCGGCCAGATCCTGCTGAATATGCCGGACGCGGTGCGCCGCATCGACATCCGCCAGATCTATTATGTGGAGGTGCAGAACCGCATGCTCCACTATCACACCGAGCTGGGCGAGTTCATCCTGCGGGGCACCATGCAGGCGGCGGAAAAAGAGCTGGAATGCCACCACTTCGTGCGCTGCAACCACTGGTACCTGGTGAACCTGCGCCACGTGACCGAGATCCGCAGGGACGTGGTGGTGGTGGCAGGCCGTGAGCTGGAGATCAGCCGCCGCAACCGCACCGCCTTTTTGACCGCCCTGACCAACTATGTGGGAGGGAACCACTGATGACCGATCAGGTGTTTTTTCTCGTGGGCAGCGAGCTGCTTTTCTGGCTGACGGCGGCGCTGTTCCTGCGCCCGCTGCGCAAAAAGCCGGATGCCCTGGTGCAGGGGCTGTGCCTGGCGGCGGTGGGCTTTGCGCTGCAGCTTGCCTGCGGTTTTGCGGCCATGCAGATCGCCTGGCTGAAATGGATGTTTTATCCGCTGCACGTGGCGCTGGCTCTGGGCTTTTTCTGGCTGTGCGCCGAGGGCAGCTTTTCCGGTGATATTTTCGGGGCTATCTGGACGGTCATGGGCCATCAGTTCGGCATGCAGCTGTGCGGCATGGTCTATGGCATCGCGTTGGAGAGCGGAGCCATCGACTGGCTGGCCAGGCCCTGCGCCATGCTGCTGGCGGCGCTGCCGCCGGTGGTGTGCGGGCTCACCATCGCCCGCTGGATGCCGGTGAAAGGCCGGTACGACATCGGCCCCCGGCAGCTGAGCGCCACCCTGCTCAGCTTTTTGGTGTTTGAAATGATGGCCCTGCTGGCCGAGGGAAGCTGGCTGGCGGGCACGCTGTGGAACAGCTGGGGAATGATCATCATGGTGGAACTTTACTGCGCCACGCTGGTCTATCTGCAGCACGAGATGTTCAAAAAGAGCGCCATGCGCCACGAGATCGAGCTGCTGAACCGGATGCAGGAGCAGCAGCGCCGCCAGTACGACCTGGCAAAGGAGAACATCGCCATCATCAACCGCAAATGCCACGACCTGAAACACCAGATGCAAGCCATGCGCATTTTGTTCCAGGATGAGAACCGGGAAAAATACCTGCAGGAAGTGGAGGGAGCGGTGCGCATCTACGAGGCCATCGCCAAGACTGGCAACGAGGTGTTGGACACGGTGCTCACCGAAAAAAGCCTGATCTGCGAGGCCAACAGCATCCAGGCCCACTGCGTGGCGGACGGCCGCCTGCTGGATTTTATGGACCCGGTGGATCTGTACACCATTTTTGGCAACGCATTGGACAATGCCATCGAGAGCGTCAAGAACCTGGAGCAGACCGAAAAGCGCATCATCGACGTGCTGGTCTATCAGGAGAACCAGTTCAAGATCATCCAGATCATCAACCCGGTGGAAGGCCAGCTTCATTTTAATGAAGAGGGCCTGCCCATGACCACCAAGGAAAACAACGGTTATCACGGCTTTGGCCTGAAGAGCATCCGTCATACCGTGAAAAAGTACGGCGGTTTCCTCACGGTGAACGTGGAAAAAGGCTGCTTTTATCTGCGTGTTCTGCTGCCGGTGCAGCAGCCACAAACGGCAGAGGCCGCAATTTGAACGTTTTTTACAAAAAATGCCGCAAAGCGAGGGCTTTGCGGTGTTTTTTTGCCAAATCTGGATTTGTGAAGAAAATACTAATTAGTAATTTTTACTGTTTGATTATGGAAATTGCACAAAAACCGAGGGGGAATTTTGTCTCTACAGAGACCACTTACGCCCTGTTTTTGACCACTTAATCAAACCGTCTTGCACAGTTCTTGACGAATTTGTAAAATTTCTATTGCAAGATGTCACAGAAATAACACATTTTCACATTTCACACATTTGCCTGACAGAACGGGGGAAGGAGAGACCTCCCGTTCGCAAGGAAAGCGAGGAACTGGATTGAGAAGGATCGAATGTTTAAACAAGGGCTGGCGTTTCTGCGGCCCCAAGAAAAACTGGGAATCCCTGGATCTGCCCCACACCTGGAATGCAGTGGACGGTCAGGACGGCGGCAACGACTACTGGCGCGGCAGCTGCAAGTACACCCGTGAATTTCCCATGCCGGCGTTCGATCCCGCCAGCCAGGTGGTCTACCTGGAGTTCCGGGGCGTGAACGCCAGCGCCGACGTGAGCGTGAACGGCAAAAAGGCCATCCACCACGACGGCGGCTACTCCACCTTCCGGGTGGAGATCACCCCGATGCTGGCCCAGAACAACCTGCTGGAAGTGATCGTGGACAACAGCGTCAACGACCGGGTCTATCCCCAGAAGGCGGACTTCACCTTCTACGGCGGCATCTACCGGGACGTGAACCTGATGGTGGTCAGCAAAGAGCACTTTGACCTGGACTACTACGGCGGCCCCGGCCTGCGCGTCACCCCCACCCCCGAAGGCAAAAACGGCAAGGTGCGGGTGGAAAGCTGGCACAACAGCCAGGACGCCCAGGTGGAGATCGCCCTCACCGATGCCGAGGGCAATGTGGTGGCCCAGGGCTCTGGCGAGGACGCCGAGCTGACCATTGAAAACGTGCACCTGTGGGACGGCGTGAAGGATCCCTACCTGTACCGGGCCACCCTGCGCCTTGTGAAGAACGGCAATGTGCTGGACGAGATCACCACCCGCTTCGGCGTGCGCAGCTTCAAGGTGGACCCCAAGAAGGGCTTCTTCCTGAACGGCCGCAGCTACCCGCTGCACGGCGTTTCCCGCCACCAGGACCGCAAGGGCATCGGCAACGCCCTGCACAAGGAGCACCACGATGAGGACATGGCCCTGATCCGGGAGATCGGCGCCAACACCATCCGTCTGGCCCACTACCAGCACGACCAGTACTTCTACGATCTGTGCGATGAATACGGCATGGTGGTCTGGGCGGAGATCCCCTACATCTCTGAGCATATGCCCAATGGCCGTGAGAACACCATCAGCCAGATGAAGGAACTCATCACCCAGAACTACAACCACCCCAGCATCGTCACCTGGGGCCTGTCCAACGAGATCACCATCTCCACCAAGGACAAAAAGGATATGCTGGATAACCACCGCGTGCTCAACGATCTGTGCCACGAGATGGACCCCAGCCGCGTGACCAGCCTGGCCTGCTACGCCATGTGCGGCCCCTTCAACAAGTCCGCCCATGTGTCTGACATCGTCAGCTGGAACCTGTACCTGGGCTGGTACGTGCCGGGCCTGTTCCTGAACGACTGGTGGATCAGCTTCTTCCACTGGCGTTACCCCAACCGCTGCCTGGGCTACTCCGAGTACGGCTGTGAGGGCATGCCCAACCTGCACTCTTCCAAGCCCCGCCGCGGCGATCACACCGAAGAATACCAGGCCATTTACCACGAGTTCATGCTGGAGTGCTTCAAGCGCCATCCCTATATGTGGAGCACCCACGTTTGGAATATGTTCGACTTTGCGGCGGACGCCCGTGACCAGGGCGGCGAGCCCGGCATGAACCACAAGGGCCTGATCACCTTTGACCGCAAGACCAAGAAGGACAGCTTCTACCTGTACAAGGCTTACTGGAGCGACGAGGCCTTTGTTCACATCGCTTCCAAGCGCTATGTGGACCGCCCCGAGACCATGACCACCGTAAAGGTGTACACCAATCAGCCCAAAGTGGCCCTGTACGCCAACGGCAAGCTGGTGGAAGAGAAGACCGGCAACAAGGTGTTCTCCTTCCGGGTGCCTCTGAACGGTGAGGTAAAGCTGGAGGCTGTGGCCGGCGCCTGCAAGGACACCGCCGCCCTGCGCCATGTGGATACCCCCAACCCCGCATACAAGCTGAAAAAGGGCAAGAGCACCAGTGCCAACTGGGTGTGAGCCTTTGTGATATGTTGTGTGAGTGAGGAAAGGAGGGCGATCCGCTGCAGCAGACGGCAGCCATACCAATTGTACAAGAGAAAAAAGGAGGAATTACGCAAATATGAAACAGTCCACCAAAAAAGCGTTGTGGCGCGGCCTGAGCGGCGTCACCTGCTTCACCATGTGCCTGTCCATGATCCTGGGCAGCGCGCTGGAAGCAAACGCTGCTACCATTGACACCTACCTGGGTACTTCCAGTGAGGTGCTGACTTCGGAAAACAACGAAGAAAACCCCCTGTACGATAAGTTCACCCCTCCCGCCGAGCTGCTGAACGAGGACGGCACCGGTAACTCCCACGCCCTGATCCAGGCCGCCATCGACCTGAACCGTCAGGAAGCTGCGGAAGGCGCCGTTCTGCTGAAGAACAACACCGAGAACGGCCAGGGCCTGCCCCTTGCCAGTGGTTCCAACGTGACCCTGGTGGGCATCCGCTCCCATGTGCCCCTGATCGGTTCCAGCTTCGGCGTTAAGGCTCAGGGCCCCTTCATCAGCCTGGAGCAGGCTCTGTCCCAGAACAAGACCGATTTTGCCAACACCATCACCACTACCCAGAACACCAACGCCACCACCCGTGAAGAGGCCACCAGCGTGAGCAAGACCATGGAGTCCTGGACCGGCGAGGAGTTCGAGTTCGAGGGCGCTGGCTTCAACATCAACCCCACCATGGTTGAGATCTACAACGAGCTGAACAAGACCTACAACCATGCCAACAACGAGAACCCCGAAGAGGTCTACAACCCCGGTGAGCCCTCCCTGGACGAGATCGCCGGCGTGAACGCCGACTACGCTGCCAGCTTTGCCGAGTACGGCGACGCTGCCATCGTTGTGATCTCCCGCCCCAGCGCCGAGTCCAAGGACTACCTGCCCGGCGGCATCAAAGAGGGCCTGGGCGCTGAGGAGCCCCTGGCTCTGACCACCAACGAGCGGGACGCCATCGAGCTGGCCAAGCAGGCCAGTGACAACGTGATCGTTCTGATCAACAGCGCCAGCGCCGTTGAGATCGGCGACCTGAAGAACGACCCCGACGTTGACTCCATCCTGTGGATCGGCTTCCCCGGCAACTACGGTATGCTGGGCGTGGCGGATATCCTGTGCGGCCGCGTGAGCCCCTCCGGCGGCCTGGCCGACATCTTCCCCACCTACAACATGTCCGCTCCTGCCATGCAGAACATGGGCAAAATGTACTACAGCAACACCGATGACGTGATCACCCGCACCGGCGGCATGCTGGGCTTCACCCCCGGCGCTTACACCATCGAGGCCGAAGGCATGTACGTGGGCTACCGTTACTACGAGACCCGCTACTATGACTACGTGGCCGGCACCGGCAACGCTGCCAGCCCCGTGGGCGCTTACGCCTCCGACACCGAGTGGAACTACGCCAACGAAGTTGCTTACGGCTTCGGCTACGGCCTGAGCTACACCGACTTCCAGTTCGAGTTTGACGGCCAGCCCGTCTTCGAGATCAGCGTGGACGAGGAGACCGGCGCTCCCAGCGCTTACGCTACCTTCAACGTGAAGGTGACCAACGTGGGCGACGTGGCCGGCAAGACCTCCGTGCAGATCTACGGCCAGGCCCCCTACATCCAGGGCGGCGTTGAGAAGTCTGCCATCCAGCTGCTGAACTTTGGCAAGACCAGCGTTCTGGAGCCTGGCGCTTCTGAAGTCGTTCTCGTGAAGGTGGACCTGCAGTACATCGCCAGCTACGACGAGAGCTATGACAACGGCGACGGCACCATGGGCACCTACATCATGGACCCCGGCGCTTACTACTTCTCCGTGGGCAACGGCGCTCACGACGCTCTGAACCACATCATGGCCGCCCAGGGCATGGACGCCACCAAGATGGTGGGCGAGGGCAACCCCGCTCAGGTCTACGTGCAGCAGATCGACGAGAACTTCATCTCCAAGACCATGTTCTCCGTGTCCAAGACCGGCTACAAGATCTCCAACCAGCTGCCCTATGCTGACTGGAACTACTACCAGCCCGGCGAGGTGACCTACCTGTCCCGTACCGACTGGGCTGGCACCTATCCCCAGAGCTACACCGACATGACCCTGACCAACGAGCAGCTGATCAAGAACCTCAATGGCCAGACCTACACCCTGCACACCGACGACGACACCTCTGGCATTCTGTGGGGCCAGGACAATGGCATCCAGTTCTACGAGATGTTCGGCGTGCCTTACGACGATCCCAAGTGGGATTCTCTGCTGGACCAGCTGACCCTGGAAGAAGCCATGTACATCTTCTCCTTCGGCGGTCCCTCCATCCCCGGCGCTGACTCCATCGGCACTGTGGAGACCTACATGACCGAGAACGCCGGTAACGGCGTGGCTGTAAGCCTGAACGCTTCCAAGGACCCCAGCGCTCCTTGGGCCATCCCTGCCAGCGACGTGAACGGCAACTGGCATCCCCAGGTGTTCGGCAACGCTCCTCTGGCTGCCGCCACCTTCAACCCCGACCTGATGCACCAGCTGGGTGAGTTCACCGGCATCGAGTCTCTGTTCACCGGCATCAACATCCTGTGGGGCCCCGGCCTGAACACCCACCGTCACGCCTACAACGGCCGTAACGGCGAGTACTACTCCGAGGATCCCGTTCTGTCCGGCGTGGCCGCGATGGAATTCGCCATCGGTGCTCTGGATTACGGCCTGGTCGCCGCTCCCAAGCACTTCGCCTTCAACGACCAGGAGTCCGAGCGCGGCGGCGTGTCTCCCTACATGACCGAGCAGCGTGCCCGCGAGGTCGAGCTGCGCGCTTACCAGATCGCCTTTGAGGCTACCAAGTACGACACCGAGGAATACAACGCCGGAATGCGCGGCCTGATGACCTCCTTCTCCAAGATCGGCTCCATCGAGTGCACCACCAGTGAGGGCCTGATGACCGAGATCCTGGCCAACGAGTGGGGCTTCATCGGCTATGCCGTTACCGACATCTACGATGACACCGACCTGTGGTCTGCTGTGCTGAACGCTGGCACCACCTGCTTTGACACCCGTGGCCAGTCCGGCTTCTACAGCACCACCACCCTGGAGAACTGCAGCCTGTTCCAGAAGCAGGCCGATGGCAGCAAGCTGTCCGCTCACATGATCGACGGCGACGCCAACCTGCAGCTGAAGCTGAAGGAAGCTGTTCACAAGAACATCTTTGCCTGGAGCGAGAGCCATCTGATGAACCGTTACAACGCGACCACCCACATCGAGAGCCAGATGACCTGGTGGCGTGCTGCTTACTACGGCCTGGGCGGCGTTTCCGCTGCAGTACTGCTGCTGAGCGTGGCCATGTACGTTGTAACCTCCAAGAAAAAGAAGGAGGAGATCTAACATGAATCTGAAAAAGCAGGGAATCGCTTTTTACCTGAACGTGCTGGCTGTGATCCTCAGCGCCGTGGGCCTGGGTCTCACCATCCACAGCAGCACCATGACCACCGATAACGTGCTGCTGGGCTTCACCACCATTGTGGCCGCCGGTGTCATCGGCATCGTTCTGGAGTGCGTTGCCGTCTACCTGCCCAACCGCATGGGCAACCACGACCCCATTTCCGCAATCTCCGTGCTGGCTTCCATCGCACTGCTGTGCTATGTGTTCGGCCAGTGCATCCTGCAGCGCATCACCATGATCGCCGGCCTGTTCTCTTTCAACTCTGGCAACACGGCTGGCTGGCAGGTGTTCTATGTTACCGTTGCCGCGGTGGCATGCCTGCTGGTAGCGATCGTTCTGCTGATCGTTGGCTCTTTCCTGAAGTCTGTAAAAGAGTAAAGAGCTGCCGCAGCTTCTGACCGAACCATAACATGCCGACACGCAGGCCGCTCTGCACGAAAAGCGAGCGGCCTGTTGTGGCAGTTTAAAGAGGAATTTCGTAATGAATAATGAAACTACTCGCACCGGCGGGTTGAACCGGGCCAAGCCCTATCAGCTGGTGCTGTTCCCCCTGAATAACGGCGCCACCAACGTCTACTTCGTACTCATTTTGTCCTATGTGGCCCAGTTCGGGTCCAGCGTGCTCCACCTGGGTATCTTTGCCTCGCTCATGGTTACCGTTATGCGGGTATGCGACGCCATCACCGACCCCATCATCGGCGCCATGATGGACCGGACCAGTACCCCGATCGGCAAATTCCGGCCCTTCATGATCTTAGGCAGCGCCGTTATGGCGGTGAGCGTCATCGCGCTCTACGTCCTGCTGCCCTTTATCCCGGAGACCATGATGCCCATGCGGTATGTGGGCTTCGTGGTGGTTTACTTCATCTGGGTCCTCGGCTATACCTTCCAGACCTCCGTGACCCGGGCGGGTCAGACCGTCCTCACCAATGATCCTAATCAGCGGCCCATGTTCACGATCTTCAATACCGTGGGCTCCCTGCTGGGTATGGGCATCATGCAGTTCCTCATCCCCCTGGTCAAGTCCAACTTTGACGTGCGGGACGCGGCTGGGAACGTTGTCGTCTCCGGCTATGCCGACCCCGCCCTCTATCGGATCATCGCTCCCATCGGCATCGTCATCTCCGTGCTGCTGACCATCCTGGCCATTATCGGCATCGCAGAAAAGGATCGGCCCGAGTTTTACGGCCTGGGCGGCACTCAGGAGAGCGTGAAGATCTCTGAGTACTGGGAGATCATCAAGGCCAACAAGCCCATGCAGCGCCTGATGATCGCCGGCGGCGGCTGCAAGCTGGCCCTGGCCATTGCCACCAACACAACTGTGCTCCTGGCTCTGTACGGTATTGTTATGGGCAACTACAACTCTCTGTACCTGCCCATGATGGTGCTGGGCTATGTGTGCGCGGTGCCTTTCTTCCTGTTGTCTATGCGCACCAGCCAGAAGAAAGGCCAGCGGGCCTCCCTCATCCGCTATGTGTCGGTAGCCCTCATCTGCTACGTGGGCGTTCTTGTCCTGCTGCTGGCCCATCAGCACGGTAATTCCGATCTGACGCTGTCCTTCCCCTTTAACGGCGGCGGTGCGATCAATCTCTACACAGTCCTCTTTATTATCTTCTTTGGCGTGGGCTACGGCGCCTATTACGCCACTGCCGATATGCCTATCCCCATGGTGGCCGACTGCTCCGACTATGAGACCTACCGCTCTGGCAAGTACATTCCCGGCATCATGGGAACCCTGTTCTCCCTGGTGGATAAGCTGGTCTCTTCTCTGGCCCAGACCCTGGTGGCTGTTATCTTCCTGATTTTCGCCGGCCTTGCCGAGCTGCCCACTGACAGCACGCCCTATAGCGGCGGCATCAAGGTGGCGGTCATTGTCATGTTCTGTATCATCCCCATGCTGGCCTGGGTGGCTACCCTGGTGGCCATGAAGGGATACTCCCTCACTGGCGAGCGGATGAAAGAGATCCAGGCTGTGAACGCTGTCCGTAAGGACGCCATCAGCAAGGGCACGAGCGTGGAAGAAGCCATGAAGACCTGGACCACCATGGACCAGGTGCCCGATGAGTTCCGCGACTGACCGTTCCAAACCCCGAAAAAGCACGCCGGAAGGCGGCCTTTTTCCCCCAATTGTTCCGAAAGGCGCAAACCAAAACGGTTTGCGCCTTTTGACTTTTGAAAAACAAATGAAAAAGGGCCGCTGCAAAGCATACGTCTTGCAGCGGCCCTTTTTGATCAAATCATTGCTGTTTGCCAGTCTCCCGCACCATTGCCCGGTAGCCAATGACCACCGTCCACACATAGGCGCAGGTCTTGGGGATCATCAGCATGCCGATCATGGGCATGGCGTCCGCCCACAGCACCACCGGGATGTAGAACCCGAAGCTCAGCACGATGGTCAGCCACATCCAGCGGAAGGCCTTGTCCCCGTGTTCCCTGGCGCTTTGGTAGAACAGCACGATCACCACCAGGCCCAGCAGGGCAAAGGGGATGTTGCGCCAGATGCCCCAGGAAAGGGGAGCGGCGGCGCTGAGCCACTGGTTCTGGGGCATCATGCACAGCAGGATGCGCAGGCCCGCCAGAAGGTACACCGCCGCCGTCAGGCCGCCGCAGCCGGTGACCTGGTAGCGCTTGCGCCACACATAGTACAGCAGCACGTAAAAAATGGTCATGGTGATGGAGGTGATCCATTTGCCCAGGCCCAGCGCCACGGTGTAATGCTCCAGGCCAGTGGTGCACAGGGCCAGCGCCCGGGGCACCAGGTGGAAAGCATCGCCCGCCCCCAGCACCACAGCCATCACGCCGAACAGGCGGTACTGGCTGCCCCTCTTGCTGCCCCGGATCATCAAAACACCAAGGGTGATCACCGAGACCAGATAGACTGCGTCAAATAACGTTTCTACGATCGCTTGCATACGAAAGATCTCCTTTATTCTGTGCGTTTATATTGCCTTATGGCGGGCGGCTAAAACCGCCTTGCCATAGTTGCAGCCAAACAGCAGCCCGGCCAGCAGCAGGGAAGCCCCCAGGCCGGAGTAGAATACAGCGATAAAACGCTGGGGCGCAATGCCGGACGAGCGCAGCAGGATGCCGCCGGTCATCATAAAGGCCATGATGGCAAAGCTCTTGCCGTCAAAAAATTTCCAAAAGAAGTGGCGTTCTTCCTGGTAGCCCTGGATGCGCCGGGTGTGCTTGGCCACCAGCCGGCCGAAGATGAAGACTTGGAACACCGCAAAGACCACGGCGGACAGCAGGACATTCAGCGCCGACAGATAGCCCGGGTAGGTCAGCAGGCCGATGCGCAGGATGTTAAAGCCTGCGGCGCTCCACACCAGGCAGGCCAGGAACAAAAGAGTGTTGCGTTTTACTTTCATGGCGGATCTCCTTTAAATGAACATTGTTCAGTTTGCGGGGCAAAAAACTCCCACCCGGGCGGTAGGAGCGTTTTTGTGTTTCAGTAAAGAGTGCGGCGCACGACTTCCAGCACAGTGGCGGGGTCGTAATCCTGGCGCAGCAGGGCGGACATCATCAGCGAGAACAGCACGTCGGCAAAGCGCTGGGCGGTGAACTGGCCGTCGAAAGCGTCGGGCCGGATCTTAGGGTCTTGTTCCAGCACGGCGCACAGCCCGTTTTGGATGTGCTGCCAGGCCTTCTGCATCCGCCGCTTGCCGTCTGTTTTGCCCTCCCGCAGGAACGCCAGGGAATGGAGGCTGAAAAAGCCCGGATACTGCCGGTTGCCCTGTTCCATCCGCTCATAGATCCAGCGGATGCAGCCTTGAGTGTCCTGGAACACGGTGTCGTCCTCCGGCAGGTGGAAGATCTCGAACCAGACGCTTTCCACCGTGGCGCCCACCAGGTCGCTTTTGGAATCGAAGTAATTGTAGATCGACCCCACGGACACGCCGCAGGCGGCCGCCACCGAGCGCACGCTCACGGCGGCCCAGCCCTGTTCCTGGATCAGCCGCCGGCTGTTTTGCAGGATCTCTTCTTTGGATGTGATGATGGTATTCATACATTTCCTCTCAATGTGAACAATGTTCAGTATAGCGGCCTGTCCCTGCTTTGTCAAGTGTTTTTTGCACAGCGGCGGCAAAAGCCGAGTCCGGGTAAGGGCAGGGCGCGCAAAAAAATCAGCCGCCGGTGAACTGGGCCGGGCTGGAACCATATTCCGCCTTGAAGGCCCGGTAAAAGTTGGCGTAATCCCGAAAGCCGCAGGCTTCGTACACGGTGGTGGGGCGCAGCCCGGCGCTGAGCATCTGCTTTGCGATGAGCAGCCGTTTCAGAGTGATATAGCGGTAGACGCTCACCCCCATGACCCGGGCGAACTCGTGGGACAGATGGTACTTGCTCACGAAAAAGTGCTCGGCCAGGCTGTCCAGCGAAAGGGGCTCGGAATAATGATCGCCAATGTAGGCGATGACCCGGTCGGTGAGGGTGCCTCGTTTGTCCGTCTGGGGCTGGGCGTCCTCGCCGGAGACCAGCTGGTTCAGCTGCACCGCAAACTGCAAAAGCAGCGCGTGGCACAGCAGCTCCTGGGCGTAGGCGGTGCGGCCGGTCTGGCGCAGCAGCTGGTTCAAAGTGCCCTGGATCAGCGCCTGCTGCTCCGGGTTCAGGTGCAGCAGGTTGGTGTGGCCCGGGCGGCTGATGTCAAAGCAGCGCACCAGGCTGCTGTTGGCTGCCGAGTACTGATGCAGAAATTCCGGGCTGATCCACAAAACGATCCGTTCATAGGGGTCCCGGTCCGGGTGGATGATGGGCTGGTGAAGTTCCAGCGGGCTGATAAGCAGCAGATCCCCCGGCTGTAAGCGGTAGGTCTGGCCCTCCACCAGATAGTCCACGCTGCCCCCCAAAAAGAAGTACACCTCGTAAAAATCGTGGTGATGCAGCGCCACCGGGCCCAGGTGGCGGTCCTGATAATGAAAGATCTCATAGCTGACCTGGCGCATTTTCTGCCGGGTCTCAAAGCGCTGAGAAGGTTCCCACATGACACTTCCCTCCTTAGTGTGATTATACAACAAGATTTACAATCTGGAAAGCAATTATTGCAATTTTAATTGTAAATAATAAAAGGTATAGTAGGGGTATAGTAAGATACACACACTACAGGAAAGGAAGAGATCACTGTGGAACGTTTCTTGAGCGAAGATTTTCTGCTGGACACTCCGGCAGCCCGCACCCTGTACCATCAGTATGCGGAAACGATGCCCATCGTGGACTATCACTGCCACATCGACCCCAAGGAGATCTTTGAGGACCGCCGGTTCGAGAACATTACTCAGGTATGGCTGGGAGGCGACCACTACAAATGGCGCCTGATGCGCTCCAACGGCGTGGACGAGCGCTACATCACCGGCGACGCGCCGGACCGGGAGAAGTTCCAGAAATTCGCTGAGAGCCTGCCCCGGGCCATCGGCAACCCCATGTACCACTGGTGCCACCTGGAGCTGAAGAATTACTTCGGCTACGAGGGCGTGCTGAACGGCGAGACCGCCCAGCAGGTGTGGGATCTGTGCAATGAGAAACTGCAGAACGATCCTTCCATGAGCGCCCGGGGCCTGATCCGGGCCAGCAACGTGGCCATGGTAGGCACCACCGATGATCCCTGCAGCGATCTGGAATGGCACAAAAAGCTGGCCCAGGACGACAGCTTCGCCACCAAGGTGTGCCCCAGCTTCCGGCCGGACCCCGCTTTGAATCTGCACAAACCCGGCTTTGTGGAATACATCGAAAAGCTGGGCAACACCGTGGGCAAAAAGCTGGAGACCGTGGAGGACGTGCGCTGGGCGCTGAGCCAGCGCATCGCCTACTTTGACGAGAACGGCTGCCGGGCTGCCGACCACGGCCTGGACTACGTGATGTTCCACCCGGTGAGCGACGAGCAGGCCACCGCCGCCCTGCGCAAGGCCCTGGCCGGCGAGGCCGTGACCCGCGAGGAGGCCGAGGGCTACCAGACCGCCCTGCTGCTGCACTGCGGCCGGGAATACGCCGCCCGCGGCTGGGTGATGCAGCTGCACTTCAGCTGCAAGCGCAACCCCAACAGCCGGATGTTCCAGCGCTTGGGCGCGGACAGCGGCTTTGACTGCATCGCCGTTACCGACAGCTGCAACGCCACCTACGGCCTGATGGACGCCCTGGAGGCTGAGGGCAAGCTGCCCAAGACGGTGCTGTACAGCCTGAACCCCGCCGACAACGAGTGGATCGACACCCTGCTGGGCGCCTTCCAGAGCAGCGAGATCCCCGGCAAGATCCAGCACGGCAGCGCCTGGTGGTTCAACGACAACAAGACCGGCATGACCGAGCAGCTGACCAGCCTGGCTAACCTGAGCGTGCTGGGCAACTTCATCGGCATGCTCACCGACAGCCGCAGCTTCTTGAGCTATGCCCGCCACGAGTACTTCCGCCGCGTCCTCTGCGCCCTCATCGGCCGCTGGGTGGAAAACGGCGAGTACCCCGCCGATATGGAATTTGTGGGCAGCCTGGTGCAGGACATCTGCACCAACAACGCCGTTCGTTATTTTGGCCTGTAAGCGCCAATGAGTTTTTGAGAAAAGGAGAATGGAATTATGAAAATGTCTTTCCGCTGGTATGGTGAGAGCGATCCCATCAGCCTGGAGTACATCCGCCAGATCCCCGGCATGCGCAGCGTGGTGAGCGCCGTGTACGACGTGAAGCCCGGCGAGGTATGGCCTGAGGAGAGCATCGAGAAGATGCGCAAGCAGTGCGAGGACAACGGCCTGGTGTTCGACGTGGTGGAGTCCATCCCCGTGCACGAGGACATCAAGCTGGGCCGGAACAATGTGGACGAGCTGCTGGAAGTTTACTGCGAGAACATCCGCCGCTGTGCCAAGCATGGCATCAAGTGCGTGACCTACAACTTCATGCCTGTGTTTGACTG
Source organism: uncultured Oscillospiraceae bacterium (assembly GCA_949291395.1). Lineage (GTDB taxonomy): Bacteria > Bacillota > Clostridia > Oscillospirales > Ruminococcaceae > Allofournierella. The sequence goes on from CASEVW010000065.1 coordinate 42,715, forward strand.
GACCCGCACCCAGCTGGACAAGAAGGCTGAGGACGGCTCCACCAGCCTGGTGATGTACTGGGATCAGATGAAGGGCCTGGATCCCCTGAAGGACGACATCCATCTGCCCGGCTGGGACTCCAGCTACAGCCAGGATGAAGTGCGCGAGCTGATCGCCGCTTACGGCGAGCTGGGCGCTGAGGGCCTGTGGAAGAACCTGGAGAAGTTCCTGAAGAAGGTCATTCCCGTGGCGGAGGAGTGCGGCGTTGTGATGGCCATCCATCCGGACGATCCCCCGTACCCCATCTTCGGCCTGCCCCGCATCATCACCAGCGAAGAGGCTCTGGACCGCTTCCTGGCCCTGGTGGACAGCCCCGCCAACTGCCTGTGCCTGTGCACCGGTTCTCTGGGCTGCGCTGCCAGCAACGACGTGGTGAAGATGATCCGCAAGTACAGCGCCATGGGCCGCATCGCCTTCATGCACATCCGCAACGTGAAGATCATGGACGACGGAAGCTTTGAGGAGCGCGCCCATCTGTCCAGCTGCGGTTCTCTGGATATGTACGAAGTGGTCAAGGCTCTGGTGGAGACCGGCTTTGACGGCTACGTCCGTCCCGACCACGGCCGCATGATCTGGGGCGAGACCGGCAAGCCTGGTTACGGCCTGTACGACCGCGCCCTGGGCGCCACCTACATCAACGGCCTGTTCGAGGCCTGCGAGAAGGCCCACAAGGCGAACAAGGCCTAAACGTTTTAAAAAAATACAGCGCGGGCCGGCGGATGGCCGGCCCGCCCCTTTTGAAACTTTTTGGGAGGATACTTTTATGCAGAAGAATGTTCTGAATACCGATCTGACCGGCAAGGTTGCCGTTATCACTGGCGCTGGCGGCGTGCTGTGCAGCGCTTTTGCCAAGACTCTGGCCCGCGCTGGCGCGAAGGTCGCCCTTCTGGACCTGAACGAAGAGGCTGCCGGCGCTTACGCTGCCGAGATCGAGGCCGAGGGCGGCATCGCCAAGGCTTACAAGTGCAACGTGCTGGAGAAGGAGACCTGCTACGCTGTGGCCGATCAGGTGGAAAAGGACCTGGGCCCCTGCGATATCCTGGTGAACGGCGCTGGCGGCAACAACCCCAAGGCCACCACCGACAAGGAGTACTTTGAGATGGGCGACATCGACGCCGACACCAAGAGCTTCTTTGACCTGGACGCCGGCGGCGTGGGCTTCGTGTTCAACCTGAACTTCCTGGGCACCCTGCTGCCCACCCAGGCTTTCGCCCGTCAGATGGTAGGCCGCGAGGGCTGCAACATCATCAACATCAGCAGCATGAACGCCTTCACCCCGCTGACCAAGATCCCCGCTTACTCCGGCGCTAAGGCCGCCATCTCCAACTTCACACAGTGGCTGGCCGTGCACTTCAGCAAGGTGGGCATCCGCGTGAACGCCATCGCCCCCGGCTTCTTCTCCACCAAGCAGAATGCCGCTCTGCTGTTCAACGAGGATGGCACCCCTACCCCCCGTACCGGCAAGATCCTGGCTGCTACCCCCATGGGCCGCTTCGGCGAGAGCGAGGAGCTGGACGGCAGCCTGCTGTTCCTGGTGAACAACGAGGCCGCTGGCTTCATCACCGGCGTTGTGCTGCCTGTTGACGGCGGCTTCTCCGCTTACTCTGGTGTTTGATCCTTTGTAAAAAGCGCTGACCAATAAAAAGCGCCCTCTCCTGTTTTAAATGGGGGAGGGCGCTTTTGCTGCAAACGGCCGGGATATGGAAAAAGAAGGGAAACCCTGTTCGGACGTTCAAAAAGATCCAGGGACAACAAGGGCCATTCTTGTGTAAAATGCACCCTTGCGTGTGAAACTAAAATCGAGTATGATAAAAACGAAATGTTTTTATGGCAAGAGCCGCAGGCAAAACGCGGCCAGCAGTGAAAAATGCAGTAGGGCCCAAGAGAGGGCTACCCGGAAGAACAGAAAGCGCAACAGGAGGGAACAGACGATATGAACGAGATAGAATTGCTGGAAGCCCTGCGCGGGGTCGTCCGGGAGGAAATGAAGCCGGTCCACCAGCGCCTGGATAAGATCGAAGTGCGCCTGGACAGGATCGAAGAGCGCATGGATGGCCTCGAGACGCGCATGGACGGTCTTGAAAAGCGCATGGATGGTCTCGAGACGCGCATGGACGGTCTTGAAAAGCGCATGGATGGCCTCGAGACGCGCATGGACGGTCTTGAAAAGCGCATGGATGGTCTCGAGACACGCATGGATGGTCTTGAAAAGCGCATGGATAAACTCGAGACAAGCGTGGAAGAGCTTAAGACACGTATGGACGGCCTCGAGGAGCGCATGGACCGGGTGGAAGAGAACACCCAGGTGACCCGTGTTGCGGTCAACTCGCTGATCCAGTGGGCAGACAACGTGGCGGTGGTCACCCAGATCAAGTTCCCTGTAGAGCGCAGCAAAGTGGAATAAAGCAAGATACAAAAAGGCGGGGCCGCAACGTGCCCCGCCTTTTGCTGTAATGACCCATAAAAGGGCCGATTTTTATAAAAAAATCCCACAGACGAAAATTCGTCTATGGGAAGTGTGGTGAGCCATCGGAGACTCGAACTCCGGACCCTCTGAGTAAAA
>CASEVW010000066.1 GCA_949291395.1 uncultured Oscillospiraceae bacterium
AAACGGGGGGAGCGGTTCAGCACGATCTCGGCGATCTGGGTCTTGCCCCGCCGCCGGTAGTGCAGCAGGTCCCCCTCGGCGGAAACGATCTCCAGCGGGCCGTCCCGGAAGGCGTCGCACTCCCGGCGCAGCCGGGCCAGCTGCCGCAGCACCGGCCGCAGACGGCCCTCGGTGGAGTCCCAGTTGAAGTAAGCCCGGTTGAAGGGGTCCCGGTAGCCCTGCATGGCGATCTCATCGCCGTAATAGATGCTGGGCACGCCGGGCAGGGTGAAGATCATGGCGTAGGCAAGGCGCATCAGCCGCACCCCGTGGTCGTATTTTTCCCGGGGCAGCACCCGGCCGCTCTGCCAATAGCGGTCCTTGCCCTCGGAGGGCTCATCCGCCAGGGCGGTGATGGCCCGCTCGGTGTCGTGGGTGCTCATAAAGTTCATCAGGGTGTGCAGGGCGGGGGCGGGGTAGTGCTCGCAGACGGCCATCAGGTCTTCGGCGGTGTCCTGGGCGCTGCGGCCCTGCAAAAAGCCCAGCACGGCGGTGCGGAAGGGATAGTTCATCACCGCGTCCAGCCCGTGGCCCAGCAGGTAGGTGCGGCGCTCGCCGTAGGCTTCCTTGGTGGTGGCGTCCTCCCACACCTCGCCCAGCAGGTAGCATTCCGGGCCGTGGGCCTTCACGGCGGCCCGGATCTCCTGAATGAAGTCGTCCGGCAGCTCGTCGGCCACGTCCAGCCGGAAGCCGGAGGCCCCCAGCCCCAGCCAGGTGTCGATCACGCCGCCCTTGCCGCAGATGAACTGGCGGTAGCTGGCCTGGTTCTCGTTCACCTCGGGCAGGGTGTCGAAGCCCCACCAGCTGCGGTAGCCGCAGGCGTAGTTGGGGCTGAAATCGTACCAGCTGCGGTAGGGGCTGGCCGGGTCGTGGTACGCGCCCCCGGCGCCGTACCGGCCCTCCTTGTTGAAGTACCGGCTGTCCGACCCGGTGTGGCTGAACACTCCGTCCAGAATGATGCGGATGCCGTGCTGCTTGGCTCGCTTGCACAGCAGCCGGAACTCCTCGTTGGTGCCCAGCAGGGGGTCCGCTTTCAGGTAGTCGGCGGTGTTGTACCGGTGGTTGGAATGGGCCTCGAAGATGGGGTTCAGGTAGATCCAGGTGACCCCCAGGTCTTTTAAGTAGGGCAGCTTTTCCATGATGCCGGCAAAGTCGCCGCCAAAGTAATCCATGTTCAAAAAGCCGCCCTCTTCGTTGGGCCAAAAATAGGGCTCGCCGTGCTTGTTTTCCCGGTAGACCCGGTCCGCAAAGGGCATGGGTTTGTTCTTCTTGCCCTCGTAAAACCGGTCCGGGAAGATCTGGTAGATCACCCCGCCCTTGATGCTGTCCGGGGTGGCGAAGTCCGCCTCGTACACCGTCAGCTGCCACCAGGGGCCGGTGGTCCAGCCCATCACCGCCTGGCCCAGGGGGCCCCGGAACAGCTTGCGGAAATCCGAGTACAGGTCAAAGTAATAAAAATACAGCCCGGTCTCCGGCAGGGTGAGGGTGAGGGCAAAGTGGTTGACCTGGTCCACGCACTCGGTGAAGGCCATGGGGTAATGCACCGGGTCGCCCCCGTCCCGGATCAGCACCAGATGAGGCTGCACAAAGCCGTAGTCATAGGGGATGGTCAGGGCAAAGCGCACCTCCTGGCCGGCGCGCACCGCGCCGAAGGGGCTTTTGTAGGCAGGATCGAAGCTGTTGTATAGCAGGTCCACGTAAACACTCCCAGTAGCAAGGCCGGGGCCGCCGGCCAAGATCAATGATAGAAAAACTCCGGACAGGCCCGTGCAAAACGGTCTGCCCGGAGGATGGCGTGCGAAAGATCGGACGGGCTGTCCGTATTATTTTACCGGATGGGCGTGCCAGATGTCACGGGCATAGTCCATCACCGCACGGTCGGCGCTGAAGATGCCGCTGTGGGCGATGTTTTCCAGGCTCATCTGGTTCCAGCGGGTGCGGTCGGCGTACAGCTTCTGCACGTCGGCCTGGGCGCGGCGGTAATCCTTGAAGTCCGCCATGACCATGTAGGGGTCGCTGGTGCGCAGGTTGTTCACCACTTCGTGGAAGTCCTCGCCGTCCCAGCCTTTTTCCAGGAAGTTCAGCACCTGCATGGCCACCTGGTCGTTGTTGATGAACATGCTGGGATGATAACCCATGGTCTTGAGGGCGTCCACCTCATGGGTGAGCATGCCGAAGATGATCTCGTTGTCCTTGCCGGCGGCGTCGGCGATCTCCACGTTGGCGCCGTCCAGGGTGCCCAGGGTGATGGCGCCGTTGAGCATGAACTTCATGTTGCCGGTGCCGGAAGCCTCGGTGCCGGCCAGGCTGATCTGCTCGCTCACCTCGCTGGCGGGCATCAGCCGCTCGGACAGAGACACGTTGTAGTCCTCCAGGTAAACCACCCGCAGTTTTTCACGCATGGCGGGGTCGGAGTCGATCAGCGCGCCCAGCTTGCAGATCAGGCGGATCATCTGCTTGGCCATGTAATAGCCGGGGGCGGCCTTCGCGCCGAAGATGTAGGTCTTGGGGATGAAGTCCGCGTTGGGATGATCCTTCAGGTACAGGTACTGGGCGGCGATGTTCAGCGCGTTCAGGTGCTGGCGCTTGTACTCGTGCATCCGCTTGACCTGGCAGTCGAAGATAGACTGGGGATCGATCACCTGGCCGGTGGTCTTTTCCAGGAAGTTTGCGAACTCCGCTTTATTGGCTTTCTTCACGTCCTCCAAAGCGGACAGGACGGCCTTGTCGTCCTTGTACTTGGCCAGCTTCACCAGCTGGGAGGCGTCGTGCTTGAAGCCGTCGCCGATGGTGGAGCGCAGCAGCTCGGTCAGGCCGGGGTTGGAGGCCAGCAGCCAGCGCCGGTAGGCGATGCCGTTGGTCACGTTCTTAAAGGCCTGGGGTTTGTACAGGTAGTAGTCGTGGAACACGCTGTCCTTGATGATCTGGCTGTGCAGCTTGGACACGCCGTTGATGGAGTGGCACACATAGCAGCAGATGTTGGCCATGCGCACCTGATTGTCGCCCAGGATGGCCATGTAGTCGATCTTGCCCTGGTCGCCGGGGAAAGCCTTTTCAAAGTCCATGCGGCAGCGGCGGTCCATCTCCTGCACGATGGTGTAGATGCGGGGCAGGGTGGAACGGAAGATGTCCAGGTTCCACTTTTCCAGCGCCTCGCTCATGACGGTGTGGTTGGTGTAGGCGAAGGTGCGCCGGCAGATGTCGAAGGCCTGATCCCACTCGTAGCCGCACTCGTCCAGCAAAATGCGCATCAGCTCGGGGATGGCCAGGGTGGGATGGGTGTCGTTCAGCTGGATGGCCACCTTGTCGGGCAGGGTGTCCAGGCTGCCCCACTGGGCCAGATGGTTCTGGCAGATGTCGCCGATGGAAGCGGCGGACAGGAAGTACTGCTGGCGCAGCCGCAGGATCTTGCCCTCCCGGTGGTTGTCGTTGGGATAGAGGATCTTGCTGATCAGCTCGGCGGAGGCGTTTTTGCTGATGGCGCTGCCGTACTCGCCGGCGTTGAAGCTGTTCATGTCAAAGTCCGGGGCCTTGGCCTGCCACAGGCGCAGCTTGGCCACGCCGTTTCCGTCGTAGCCCTGCACGTACATGTCACTGGGCACGGCGATGACGCTGTTGTAGTTGCGGTGGGTCACGTGGTGATAGCTGCCGTCCCAGTTTTCCTGGATCTCGCCGTCAAACTTCACCTCGATGCTCTGGTCCGGGTGGCTCTTCAGCCAGACCTGGCCGCCGGGCAGCCAGTTGTCGGCGGCCTCCTGCTGCCAGCCGTCCACGATCTTCTGCTTGAAGATGCCGTACTCGTACAGGATGGAATAGCCGGTGCCGGCGATGCCGGTGGTGGCCATGCCGTCCAGGTAGCAGGCGGCCAGACGGCCCAGGCCGCCGTTGCCCAGGCCCGCGTCCGGCTCTTCCTCGTAGATGCTTTCCATCTTCACGTCGTAATCCGCCAGAACATCCTCAGCCACCTGGGCCAGGCCCAGGTTGAACAGGCTGCTCTTCAGGCTGCGGCCCATCAAAAACTCCATGCACAGGTAGTACACCTGCTTGGTGCCGGTGCCGTAGGCGCGGCTCTGGAACCGCTTGTGCTGATCGCTCATCATCCGGCGGGCGATCAGGGCCAGGGTCCGGTAGATCTGCTGGTTGCTGGCAACGTCCAAGGTGGTGCCGTACTCACTGTTTAATTTCTGTTTGAGCAGCTGCTCAAACTCTTTTTTGGTATATTTGGTCAACTGGTCTCCACTCCTGTTCTATGTTGGTCGACGCTCCGGCGGCGGCAGGCGGCCGGGCGAAGGAATACATACACTTTAAGTTTAACAAGTTTTGCCAGTGGTTTCAAGAAAAAATGTGTCCCAAGGCCAAAGAAGGCGGGAAAAATCCCCCAAATGGATGAATGGGCAAAAAAAGGGGTTTTCTGTGCCCCTTCTTTATACTATAATAGAACTAATAGCGGCCGCAAAAAGGCCGCTCTTCTCTAGCCGAGGCCGGGCAAGGAAACTTTGCCTGCGGACTCGGCTCTGTGTGCCGGCGGGGCCTCCGCCATAAAATACACCAAACCAGCATAAGGGAGGACGTTTATCATGCCTGTTACCAAGGTGAAGCTGACGATCTGCGGCTCCAATTATATCATTTCCACCACCGACTCTGAGGAATATGTGAACAAGCTGGCCGAACGGCTGGACGAGGACATGACCGAGCTGATGGCCCAGAACCCCAGCGCCAGCGTGGCCGCCAGCGCCGTGGTCACCGCCCTGGGCTATCTGGACGAGCTGCACAAAAACTCTTCCAGCGCCGACAACATGCGGGACCAGATCAAGGGCTATCTGGAGGATGCCGCCAAGGCCAAGCTGGCCGCCGAGGAGGCCCGCCGGGAGGCCGAGCGCCTGAAAAAAGAGCTGGACCAGTTAAAGGAGCAGTATGCAAACAAGGAATAAGACCATGGAGATCCTGGCCCCCGCGGGGGATATGGACGCGCTGCGGGCCGCTGTGTTCAGCGGCGCCAACGCCGTTTACCTGGGCCTCAAACAGTTCAGCGCCCGCCGCACGGCGGGCAATTTTGACGCCGGCGAGCTGCAAACGGCGGTGGGCTTCTGCCATGCCCGGAACGTAAAAGTGTATGTGGCGGTGAACACCACCGCCCATTCCGGTGAGCTGGAAACCCTGGCCGGGGCCATCCGCACGGTGGCGGATGCCGGCGCGGACGCGGTGATCTTACAGGACCTGGCGGTGGCGGCATTGGCCCGCCGCATGGCCCCCGACCTGCCCATCCACGGTTCCACCCAGATGAGCGTACATACCCTGGAGGGCGCGCTGGAGCTGGCGAAGCTGGGCTTTTCCCGGGTCATCCTGGCCCGTGAGCTGAGCCTGGCCGAGATCCGGCACATCGCCCGGAACTGCCCCATCGAGGTGGAGGTGTTCGTCCACGGGGCGCTGTGCATGAGCGTGTCCGGCCAGTGTTACATGAGCGTGTTTCTGGGTGGCCGCAGCGGTAACCGGGGCGGCTGCGCCGGGCCCTG
>CASEVW010000067.1 GCA_949291395.1 uncultured Oscillospiraceae bacterium
GAAAAGGAGACCCCACAGGCAAGCCCGGCCCCTGCCGAGCCCACCCCGGCCCCCGCCAGCGAGGTTCCCGCCGCAAGCGAGGCCCCGGAGGCTGAGAGCGGCAGGGAAGAGGCTCCCTTGGCGGAAGAGGCGCAGAGCGGCAGCGTGCTGCCCGCCGTGATCGGCATTGCAGTTGCTGCGGCAGTAGCGGTAGGCGTGGTGGTGTTTGTGGTAAAACGCCGCGATCAGCAGTAAACTGCTCTTCTAGGGAAAGATAGCGATCCAATTTGGCACAAGAGGCGCCGCATGAGCGGCGCCTCTTGTAGTTTGCTGGTTTGCGCTCCGGCGGATCGTTTTCTTTTATTTCTCCACAAAAAATCCCCCGGACACGGCATCTTTTGCCGCATCCGGGGGATTTTTGCAAAGAAAAGATCAGTTTGGGAAACAGGAAGGGGGGCAGTCCGGGTCTTTGGGCAGGGTGAGCCGGGCCATCAGGCGCTGGCCCTCGTAATTGAAGTAGCGCAGCCCGCTCTGCTCCCCAAAGCGCAGCATCAGCCGCTCGTTCACGTTGCGGATGCCAAAGCCATGGGTCACCTTCAGGGGCACATCCTGGTAATCCAGATAGGCGTTCAGCAGCGCGGCATCTCCGCCGCAGCCGGTATCGGTCACTTCCACGATGTAATGGCTGTCTTCTTCCCGGGCGCGGATATAAATGGTGATGCCCGGATCCTGCCGGGTGATGCCGTGACGGATAGAGTTTTCCACAAGGGGCTGGAGGGCAAATTTGGGGATGATCACCTGGGAGGGCCGCAAGCCGGGCAGGATCTCCAGCCGGATGTCCTGCCGGAAGCGCAGCACATACACCGAGATATATTCCCGGATGTTGTCCAGCTCGGTGCTCATGGTCACCATCTGGTCCGGGTTGGTGATGCTGTACCGCATCAGGCTGGCGATGGAATCCACCGTGGCGGCGATGTCGTCTTCCTCTCGTTCCAGCGCCATGTAGTTTACCGCATTCATGGCGTTGAGCATGAAGTGGGGGTTGATCTGGGCCTGCAGGGCCCGAAGCTCGCTTTCCCGCCTCAGTTTTTCCTTTGTGGTGAGCTCCTGGATCAACACATTCACCCGCTGGATCAGGCTGCCGAAGCTGTGGCTCAGCTGCCGGATCTCCCGGGGGCCCTTGATGGTGTCATCGTTCCATTCCACGCCCCGGGTATCCTGGATGGCCTCCAGTTTTCGGGTGAGCTGCACCACCGGCCGGGAAATGCCGGCGGAAAGCCCCAGCGACAGCAGGATGCCCAGCACCAAAAAGACCACCGAGCAGAACAGATAAGGCAGCATCATGGCCCACACCTGCACGATAATATCCTGGTATGGAGTTAGAAAGACCAGCTGCATGCCCCATTGCAGTTCCTGAGAGGTGCACAGATACCGTTCGCCGTCGATCTCCGCAAGGGTACTGACCGAATCCGGGAGAAACAGGGTATCGGCAAGGGCGAGGTCGTTCAGGTTGGGGGTGCGGAACACCTGCTTGCGCTGGTCGTTCAGCAGCAAAAAGCCGCTGTGCTCGGTCACCGGCACCAGCGAGAGCAGGTTCGGCAGCTGGGTCACCGGCAGGCTGCACCGCAGCACCCCCACGCCGTCCTTTAAGTGCGCGCCGGGGAATGCACTGTTTTGCAGTTTGCAGGCAAAGTGCAGCAGGGACTGGTCTTCGCTCAAAAAGATGTACTGCCCGCTGCGGCGCTGCAGCGTGGCCTGGTACCAGTCTTCCTGGGCGACCGAGGCGCCGCTGAAGGCCCGGCTCACCTTGGGGGTGGTGTTGGAAGGCAGGAAAAGCTGGCTGATCTCCAGTGCCGGGTTGATGAACAGCTCCACTTTAAAGCCGCTGTTCAGCAAAAGGGTCTGGGCGTTCAGCTGGTAGGCAAGGGTGCTGTTCAAAGCAAATTTGGTGTTCAGATCCTCCAGCTCGTCCTCGCCAATATCCCGGCTGAGCAGCTCGCCCAGCTGCTGGTCGCTGGTATATTGATACACCAGCTGGTCCACCGCCTGGGTGAAAAGGCCGCTCAGCTGCACGTTGGCCTCGATCACCGCCTCCTGGGAGGCGATCAGCTGCCGGGAGATGGAATACTGGAACAACAGAAAGGTGGCAATGTTCAACGTAAGCAAAATAGCCGATATGATGCAGCAGACGATGGCAAAGGTCTGTTTGATGATGCTCATGGCGCATTCTCCCCACTGATGGCGCCGGGGCATCCGGCGTACAGGTTACGGAACTCGCTGGGGGTCATGCCGGTATGCTTTTTAAAGAATTTGGCAAAATAGCGGGGATCGTCGTAGCCGGAAGAGAAGCAAACGTCCTTAATGGGGATAGAAGCATCCCGCAGCAGCTCCTGTGCCCGCTCCAGCCGTTTGGAAGAAAGATAGCTGCTGATGTTCTGCTGGGTGGAGGTTTTGAACACGGTGCTCAGGTAGGAAAGGGAGAGGTGCAGCGTGTCCGCCAGGTTGGAGATGTTGAAATTGGAGTCGGAGTAGTTGTCCTGAATGGCCTGCAAACAGTAGGAGATGATGGGGTTTGCGTACTCGCCCTTGCGGTTTTCGGCGTATTCCATCAAGTCATAGTACTGGGCGGCCAGGTAAGCCAGCCGCTCCTGCTGGGTGGTCAGCTTCCAGTATTCCTCCATGGCCTTGTGGCGCATGGCATCCAGGCTGGCCCGGTCTTTGCCCAGCTCTTCCTGATACAAAAATAAGTAGTTCAGCAGCTGGATGCCCAGCGTGTCCCGCCGCTGGGAAAGGCAGCGGTACACGTCGCTGCGGATGAGCAGCTCGCCGATGGCGGCCATGTCGCCCTTGTGCAGCGCTTGGCTCACCTGGCTGCGCAGGGCTTCGTCGCCGGCGTACCAGGGGGGCACGTCGGAGGAAAGCTCCCCGTGGATCGCCGCCAGCCGCTCCTCCAGGCTGTTCAGCTTTGCCCGGGTGATGGGTTTCAGGATGTAATCAGTCACCTGATATTGTAAGGCCCGCTGGGCGTATTCAAACTCGCCGTGGCCGCTGATCAGGATCATGCGGGTGTCTGGGGAGTGTTCATATAAATAGCGGGCCAGGTCCAGCCCGTCCATGCCGGGCATGCGAATGTCCGAGATGACCACGTCTGGGTGGTGCTCTTCCAGCAGGGCCAGGGCGTCGTCACCGTTGGTGGCGCAGCCCACCAGCTGGCCGTCAAACCGGTCCCAGTGCAGCATGCGGGAGATCCCATCCAGCGCCATGCGGTCATCGTCCACAAGAATGATCTTCATAATACCAGAGGCTCCTTTCGAGGGGTACAGGGAACAGATACAAAAGCACTGTTTCCCAGTATAGCACACTTTTTACCGGTTTTGCTGTATAAGTTGCGAAAAAATATATAGAAAAGATAATTTTTATTGTATAACTGGCTGCTCCTAAAAAAAGTGCACCCCACTTAAAATTAGTATCGTTGTTTGGGCTGAAAGCGGCGCTTATAATAAAACACAGAGAGAAACCCGACCACTGTGGCGTAAGGAGGAAACGCAATGAAACAATCGGCCAAAAGCGCCGGCAAAGGGCTCAACAAAGCTGGCTTCTTAAAAACATTCAAGAAGAACCTCCCGCTTACGTTGATGGCGCTGCCCGCGCTGATCGTAATGTTCCTGTTCCGGTATCTGCCCATGTCCGGCCTGCTGCTGGCCTTCAAACGGTTCAGCGTGCGCAAAGGCATCTTCGGCAGCGACTGGGTGGGACTGGACAACTTCGAGTTCCTGTTCCAGACCTCCGACGCCTGGATCATCACCCGGAACACCATCTGCTACAACGCGCTGTTCATCTTTTTGGATCTGGTCTTGGCGGTGGCCATGGCCATCGGCCTCAGCGAGCTGCTGAACAAGCGGCGGGCCAAGATCTACCAGACCATTTTCATGGCCCCGTATTTCCTGTCTTGGGTGGTGGTCTCCTTCATGGCCTTCTCGCTGTTCAGCCTGGACGACGGCCTGTTCAACCACCTGCTGGCCTACTTCGGGTTTGAGGGCGTCAACTGGTATGCGGAACCAGGCAAATGGCCCTTCATCCTCACCTTCTTCCAGATCTGGAAGACCATCGGCTACTCCACCGTTATGTACATCAGCAGCCTCACCGGCATTTCCAACGACTACTACGAGGCGGCCATCATCGACGGCGCCACCAAGTGGCAGCAGATCAAACGCATCACGCTGCCCTGCCTGAAACCCATGATGATCGTGCTCACCATCCTGGCCATCGGCCGTATCTTCTATGCAGACTTCGGCCTGTTCTTCCAGCTGCCCCGTGACTCCGGCCCCCTGTACCCGGTCACCCAGGTCATTGATACGTATGTGTACCGCGCATTGAAAGAGACCGGCAACGTGGGCATGGCCGCCGCAGCCAGCCTGTATCAGTCCATCGTGGGCTTTGTAATGGTGGTGGGCGCCAACCTGATCGTGCGCCGCATCGATCCGGACAGCGCCCTGTTCTAAGGCCGAAGGAGGAAAACTGACCCATGAAGATCTTTAAAAAAGCGAAAGCGGTGGATATGCCGGTGGAAGACCTGGCCATCAACCGCATCTCGAAAAAAACAAATTTCATCATGAACATCGTGTTCGTGATGTGGTCTCTGGCCTGCGTGCTGCCCCTGCTGCTGGTGGTGATCGTATCCTTCAGCAGCGAGCAGAGCATCTTTGAAAACGGCTACAGCTTCTTCCCCAGCGAGTGGAGCCTGGACGCCTACCGCTTCTTCTTCCGATTGGGCGACCAGCTGGTCCGCTCTTACGGCATCACCATCTTCGTGACGGTGGTGGGCACCCTGTTCAGCCTGGCCATCACCGCCATGTTCGCCTATGTGCTCAGCCGAAGCGACTACGCCTACAACCGGCTGTTCACCATGCTGATGCTCTTCACCATGCTGTTCAACGGCGGCATCGTGGCCACCTACATGGTGAACACCCAGCTGCTGGGCCTGGGCGACAGCGTGTGGGCGCTGATCTTCCCCATGTCGCTGAACGCATTCTACGTGATCGTACTGCGGACCTTCTACAAGAGCATCCCGCTGGAGATCATAGAGGCCGCCCGGATCGACGGCGCGGGCGAGTTCAAGACCTTCTTCAGCATCGTGCTGCCCCTGTCCAAGCCGGGCCTGGCCACCATTGGCATGTTCACCACCATCGCTTACTGGAACGACTGGTTCTTGGGCATGCTGTACATCGTGGATCAGAAAAAATACCCGGTGCAGACCCTGCTGTGGAGCATGCAGAACAGCCTGGAGTTCATGAAGCAGTCTTCGGTGAACGCCCTGGAATACGCCGAGATGGCCGCCAGCGCCCCCACCGACAGCGGCCGCATGGCCCTCACCGTTCTGGTGGTGCTGCCCATCCTGCTGGCCTACCCCTTCTTCCAGAAATACTTTGTAAAGGGCCTTACCGTGGGCGGCGTAAAGGGCTGATCCCACAAGGATGCAATAAACAATGGATCGACTGCGTTTCTTTTTTGGAACGCGTTGCAAAGAACCCATATTTTTTAAGGAGGAAAATTATGAAGAACATCTCCAAACGTGCTGCGGCATTGGCTATGACCGCAGTCATGACCGCAGGCCTGCTGACCGGCTGCGGCGGTGGCTCTGGCTCCACTGCGGGCAGCACTGGCTCCGGCGCTGCCGCTGGCTCCGGTTCCAGCGGCGATGAGATCACCACCCTGACCTGGTATATGTCCATCAACCCGGTGGCCGCCGATACCGACAAGGTGATCGCCAAGCTGAACGAGTACACCCGGGAGAAGATCGGCGTGGAGATCGACTATAAGGTCATCGCCAACCCCGACTACAAGGAGAAGATGCCCAACCTGATCAACGCGGGCGAGTACTTCGACATCTGCTTCACCTCTAACTGGACCACCGACTACCTGCAGTTCGTTGGCAAGGAAGCCTTCATGGACATCACCGAGCTGCTGCCCCAGTACGCCAAGGAGACCTATGACTTCATCCCCGAGGCTGTTTGGGATGCGGTAAAGGTAAACGGCTCCATCTACGGCGTGCCCTCTTACAAAGAGATGGGCTGGCAGGGCGGTATCGTGTACAACAGCGATATGGCCGAAGCCTATGGCATCGACATGAGCACCGTTAAGACTCTGGAAGACTACACCAAGGTGCTGGAAGTGGTGGCCGAGAAGTCCAAAGCCGAAGGCAAAGACGTGGTGGGCGTTTCCGGCCTGACCAATGCCTGGCCCATGGCGGCTCCCTACGAGTCCCTCACCGGCAACCCCAAGCTGCCCGCTGCTGGCGCTGTGCCTGAGTTCGGCAACTTCCAGGATGTTTCCAGCCAGGCCGTGTTCAACCAGTACGCCAGCGAGGAGTACATGAACTACTGCCAGACCGTGCGCGGCTGGAACCAGGCCGGTTACCTGGGCGGCGACCCTGTGAACTATGACAGCGACATCGCCAACCGTGACAACGACTTCAACAATGGCGCCCTGTTCTCTTACTTCATCCAGTACGCCCCCGGCACCTCCGAGGCCATGAGCGCTTCCAGCGGCCACGGCGTGGGCTTTGTTCCCCTGATGGACCCCCTGTTCGAGACCCGCAGCGCCCTGGGCGGCCTGCTGGCCATCTCTTCCGCCAGCGAGCATCCCGACAAGGCTCTGGAATTCATCAACCTGCTGAACACCGATGAGTACGTGGGCACCCTGATCCGTCACGGCATCGAGGGCGAGCACTACACCGCGGTGGGCGACACCCAGGTGGATAAGACCATGGGCGGCACCCTCACCGACAATGGCTACGATTACACCTACGGCTGGCAGTTCGGCACTCCCTTCAACCAGAAGTGGGATATCAGCTACCCCGACAACATCGAGGAGCTGTTCCAGCAGTACAACGATTCTGCTGTGATCTCTCCCAACAACGGCTTCACCTTTGACGCGGTTCCCGTGGAGACTCAGGTGGCGGCCCTCACCAACGTGATCGCCGAGTACACCCCCTCTCTGGAGACCGGCTCCGTGGATCCTGCCGAGTACATTCCTAAGTTCCTGGAGGCCCTGCAGGCCAACGGCGTGGATCAGCTGATCGAAGAAGTCAACACCCAGCTGACCGCCTTTAACTCCGCAAAATAAAATTCATCGCATGAGGGCTGGCGAGCCACAGCCGAGCCAGCACACGCAGATAGAAGGCCGGCAGCTCCCGCTTTGGAGCTGCCGGCCTTTTTTGAAATGAGGCAGACCAATGAAAAAACGACCCAATCTTCTGTTTATCCTGACCGACGATCAGGGCGCCTGGGCCATGCACTGCGCCGGCAACACCGACATCCAGACCCCCAACCTGGACCGCCTGGCCGCCCAGGGCACCCGGTTCGACAATTTCTTCTGCGCCTCGCCGGTGTGCAGCCCGGCCCGGGCTTCCATCCTCACCGGGCGCATCCCCTCCCAGCATGGGGTGCACGACTGGATCCGCAGCGGCAGCCTGGACAAAAAGGCCCTGGGCGAGCACCAGGATCACCCCTATTTTGCCAGCGAGGACGTGCCCATCCAGTATCTGGAAGGGATGACCACCTACCCGGATCTGCTGGCACAGAACGGCTACACCTGCGCATTGGCGGGCAAATGGCACCTGGGCGACAGCATGCAGCCCCAGCACGGCTTTTCCCACTGGTACACCATCGGTCGGGGCGGCTGTTTGTACAACCAGGCGGACGTGATCGAAAATGGCGCGCTGCATTTTGAGAGCCGCTACATCACCGACCTGATCACCGAGCACGCCCTGGATTATCTGGACGAATTTGCCGGCAGGGAAGAGCCCTTTTACGTGAGCGTCCACTACACCGCCCCCCACGACCCCTGGGACGAGGACCAGCACCCCAAGGAGTACATCGACCTTTACCGGGACTGCGCCTTCACCGCAACGCCGGACGAACCGCTGCACCCCAACCGGATCCCCACCGCCCCCGGCGGCACCGGGGAGGAGCGCAAACGGCTGCTGCGGGGCTATTATGCGGCGGTGAGCGCCATGGACGCCGGTGTGGGCCGCCTGCTGGACCGGTTGGAACAGCTGGGCGTGGCGGAGGACACCCTGGTGATCTTCACCGCCGACAACGGCATGAACATGGGCCATCACGGCATCTGGGGCAAGGGCAACGGCACCTTCCCGTTCAACCTGTTCGATACGGCGGTGAAGGTGCCTTTCATCGCCCGCTGGCCGGGTCACATCCTGGCGGATCGGGTGACCCACAGCATGTGCAGCCATTACGACATCATCCAGACCTTGAACGAGCTGCTGGATCTGGGCGCCAGCCTGCCGGAGGACCTGCCGGGCCGCAGCTTTGCCAACGTGCTGGTCAAGGGCGACGACACCGACAACCATGTGGTGATCCTGGATGAATACGGCAGCAGCCGGATGATCCGCAACCAGGAGTGGAAGTACATCCACCGCTATCCCTACGGCCCCCACGAGCTGTACCACCTGACCGAGGATCCGGGAGAGAAGGAGAACCTGGCCGGAAAGCCGGAATACGCTGAGATCCAGGCCCGGCTGCTGGGCAAGCTGCAAAACTGGTACTACACCTACGCCGATCCGGCGGTGGACGGCAGCCGGGAAGCGGTGACCGGCTTTGGCCAGATGCGCCGCCCGGGCATCCATTCCGAGGGCAAGCCCGTCTATGCGGACAGCCCCAAATACCAAAAATGACCCGTTCAACAAGAGAGACGAAACGAGGCGACGACAATGGAGATAGAAGTGTTAAAGGAACAGATCTGTGACGTCTGCCACAAAACGTGGCAGCTGGGCTGGGTGGCGGCCAACGACGGCAACGTGTCCGCCCGCCTGGAGGACGGCACCTTCCTGTGTACCCCCACCGGCATGAGCAAAAGCTTCATCACCCCCGACAAGCTGCTGCGCATCAACGCCAAGGGCGAGGTGCTGGAAGGAGCCGAAGGGCTGCGCCCCTCCAGCGAGATCAAGATGCATCTGCGCTGCTACGAAAAGCGGCCGGACGTGTGGAGCGTGATCCACGCCCATCCCCCCGGCGCCACCGGCTTTGCCGTGGCCCACAAGGCGATGGATATGTATAACATGATCGAGGACGTGGCGGTCATCGGCAGCGTGCCCCTGACCCCCTACGGCACCCCCAGCACCACCGAGGTGCCGGACGCCATCGAGCCTTACCTGGAAGAGCACGACGTGATGCTGCTGGAAAACCACGGCGCGCTGGCCGTTGGCAGCGACGTGATCACCGCCTTCTACCGGATGGAAAGCCTGGAGCTGTGGGCTAAGATCACCATCAACGCGGTGATCCTGGGCGGCAGCGTGGACATCAGCCGGGAGAACATCCAGAAGCTGATCGACCTGCGGGGCTTCTACCGGGTGACCGGCCGCCACCCCGGCTATAAAAAATTCGACAACGGCCTGCGCTGACCGGGAAAGGAAACGCCCATGAAACGAGTTCTAGCCTTTGACTTTGGCGCATCCAGCGGGCGGGCGATCCTGGCGGAATACGAGGGCGGGAGCCTTACCTATCGGGAGGTGCACCGCTTTGAAAACAACCCCCGCCAGGCGGACGGCCATTTCCGCTGGGATTTTACCGGCCTGATGGCCAACGTGCATCTGGGCATCGAGAAGGCGGGCGCGTTTGACAGCATCGGCTTCGACACCTGGGGCGTGGACTTCGGCCTGCTGGACGAGGACGGTCGGCTGCTGGAAGACCCGGTCCATTACCGGGACGGCCGCACCGAGGGCATGGTGGAGCGGGCCAGTAAGATCCTGCCCGAGGAGGCCCTCTACGCCGCCACCGGCAACCAGATCATGCCCATCAACACCCTGTTCCAGCTGCTGGCGCTGCAAAACGAGCAGCCGGATATCTGGGCCAGGGCCAGGCAGCTGCTCTTCATGCCGGACCTGTTCGCCCATGCCCTGTGCGGGGCCCAGGTGTGCGAGACCACCATCGCCTCCACCAGCCAGATGCTGGACCCAAAGACGGGGGAGTGGAGCGAGCCGGTGCTGAAAGCCTTCGGCATCCCCCAAAGCCTGCTGGCCAAACGGGTGGACAGCGGCAGCGTGGTGGGGGAATACCAGGGGGCGAAGGTCATTGCGGTGGCCGGGCACGATACCCAGTGCGCCGTGGCCGCCATGCCGGCCTTGCAGCCGGGCGCGGCCTTCCTCTCCTGCGGCACCTGGAGCCTTTTGGGCTGCGAGCTGGAAGAGCCGGTGCTCACAAAAGAAAGCATGGCGCTGAAGCTCTCCAACGAGCGGGGCGCCAATGGCAAGGTGAACTACTTAAAGAACATCATCGGCCTGTGGCTGATCCAGGAGAGCCGCCGGCAGTGGCGGCGGGAAGGGCAGGAATACTCCTTCTCCCAGCTGGAGCAGCTGGCGCTGGAAGCGGAGCCGATGCGCAGCTTCATCGACCCGGACGCCCCGGAATTCACCCCGCCCGGCGACATCCCCGCCCGGGTGCGGGACTTCTGCCGCCGCACCGGCCAGCCGGTGCCCGAAACGGTGGGCCAGGTGATGCGCTGCATCTACCAGAGCCTTGCCTTGAAATACCGCTTTGCGCTGGAACAGCTGGGCCGGGCCACCGGCAAGACCTTCACGGCCCTGCACGTGATGGGCGGCGGCGCCCAGGCGCAGCTGCTCTGCCGGATGACCGCCGGCAGCACCGGCCTGCCGGTGATCGCAGGCCCCATCGAGGCCACCGCCCTGGGCAATATCCTGATCCAGCTTATGGCCCTGGGCCAGATCAAAGACCTGGACGAGGGCCGGGCCTTGGTCGCCCGCACCGAAGCGGTGAAACGCTATGAACCGGAAGAAACGGCGCTTTGGAACAGCGCCCTGGAACGCTACAAAACCATCCTGAAGGGATCCTGAACAAAGGGAGGAAGACATTATGCTTTATCCAAAGATCGGTATTCGACCCACCATTGACGGACGCTGGGGCGGTGTGCGGGAAAGCCTGGAAGAACAGACCATGGCCATGGCCCACAACGCCAAAAAGCTGATCGAAGAGACCCTGCGCTACCCGGACGGCACCCCCGTGCAGTGCGTCATTGCGGACTCCACCATCGGCGGCGGCGCCGAGGCGGCCGCCTGCGCCGACAAGTTCACCGCCGAGAACGTGGTGGCCACCCTCACTGTCACCCGCTGCTGGTGCTATGGCAGCGAGACCTTCGACATGGACCCCCGCACCATCAAGGCGGTCTGGGGCTTCAACGGCACCGAGCGCCCCGGCGCGGTGTATCTGGCGGCGGTATTGGCGGCCCACGCCCAGCGGGGCCTGCCCGCCTTCTCCATCTATGGCCATGACGTGCAGGAAGCCAGCGATACCAGCGTGCCCGCCGACGTGGCGGAGAAGATCCTGCGGTTCGCCCGCTGTGCGGTGGCCGTTGGCTGGATGAAGAACAAAGCCTATGTGAACCTGGGCGGCGTGGCCATGGGCATCGCCGGCAGCTACTGCGACGCCACCGTATTCCAGAAGTACCTGGGCATCCGCCCCGAATGGGTGGACATGACCGAGATCGTCCGCCGCATCACCCTGGAGATCTATGACCACGAGGAATATGACTGGGCACTGGCCTGGGTAAAGGCCAATTGCAAAGAGGGCTTCGATGTGAACGCCGGCAAGGATCTGCCCCAGATCATCCGCAAGTCCAAGGTGGTGCCCGCCGACAAGGACTGGGAGTTCATCACCAAGATGACCATGATCATGCGGGACATCCTTTACGGCAACCCCAAGCTGGACGAGATGGGCTGGCACGAGGAAGCGCTGGGCAAGAACGCTGTGGCCGGAGGCTTCCAGGGCCAGCGCAACTGGACCGACTGGCTGCCCAACGCGGACTTCTCCGAGGCCATCATGGCTTCCACCTTCGACTGGAACGGCCCCAAGCGCCCCACCCCCTTCGCCACCGAGAACGACACCCTGAACGGCGTGGCCATGATGCTGGGCACCCTGGTCTCCGGCTGCGCCCCCTGCTTCCACGACGTGCGCACCTACTGGAGCCCGGAAGCCTGTGAGCGGGTGACCGGCCACAAACCCGAGGGCGTGGCCAAGGACGGCTTCATCCACCTGATCAACTCCGGTGCCACCGCTCTGGACGGCACCGGCGCCGCCACCAACGACCAGGGAGAACATGTGATGAAGCCCTTCTGGGAGATGACCGAACAGGACATGAAAGCCTGCCTGGACGCCACCGACTGGTGCCGGGCCAACTATGAGTACTTCCGGGGCGGCGGATTCTCCAGTCACTTCCGCTGCTCGGCCGAGATGCCCGTGACCATGCTGCGGGTGAACATCGTGGAGGGCGTGGGCCCTGTGCTGCAGCTGGCCGAAGGCTGGACCGCCAACCTGCCGGACGACGTGCACACCCCCATCGACCTGCGCACCGACCGCACCTGGCCCACCACCTGGTTCGTGCCCCGCCTCACCGGCAAGGGCGCGTTCAGCGACGTGTACAGCGTGATGGCCAACTGGGGCGCAAACCACGGCGTGACCGTGTACGGCCATGTGGGCGCGGACCTGGTCACCCTGGCCTCCATGCTGCGCATCCCCGTGGCGCTGCACAACCTGCCGGAGGAGCAGATCTACCGGCCCCATGCCTGGGCTGCCTTCGGCACCAGCGACCTGGAAGCGGCGGACTTTGCCGCCTGCAAGCACTACGGGCCGCTGTACCGCTGATCAACAAAAAACAGCCGGGGTGAGTTTAGCCGAGTCCGGGTAAGGAAGCTTTGCCCCGGCTCTCTGTGTGCGTTTGACCATAAAACAGGAGAGTGTCTATGAAACACCGCCACGAATTTGAAGACTGGGCCCGCCCCCATGAAGGCACGATGCCGGACCGGGCCTATTACATCCCCTTTGCGCCGGGGCAAAACCCGGTGCAGGCCCTGCGGGAGACCTCGGAACGGTTCGTCCTTTTGAACGGCGATTGGAAGATGAAGCTGTTCGGCAGCATCAGCGCCGTGCCAGAGGGCTTTTGCCAGCCGGAATTTGACGCGCAGGACTTCCCGGATATGCCGGTGCCCTCCTGCTGGCAGATGCAGGGGCTGGACCAGAACCAGTACAGCAATGTGCGGTATCCTATCCCCTTCGACCCGCCCTTTGTGCCCCATCAAAATCCCTGCGGGGCCTATCGCACCCGCTTTGCGGTGGACAAGGCCATGCTGGAGCAGAATGTCTACCTGAACTTTGAAGGGGTGGACAGCTTTTTCTATGTGTGGGTGAACGGCCATCGGGTGGGCTACAGCCAGGTGAGCCACTCCACCAGCGAGTTCGACGTGACCCCCTACCTGGTGGAGGGAGAGAACCTGCTGGCGGTGCTGGTGATGAAATGGAGCGTGGGCACCTATCTGGAATGCCAGGACAAGTTCCGCATGTCTGGCATCTTCCGGGACGTGTACCTGCTGGTGCGCCCCAAGCGCCACATCCGGGACTTCGGGGTGCGCACCTGGGGCTGCGAAAACTACACCAAAGCGGTGATCCAGGTGGGCGTGGAATGGGCCGGCGGCGAGGGCACGCTGGAATGGAAGCTGCTGGACCCCCAGGGCAGCCTGGTCGGCCAGGGCGAAGCCGCCACCACGTTCACCATCCCGTTGGAACAGCCCCGGTTCTGGACGGCGGAGACCCCGTTTTTGTACCAGCTGCTCCTCTCGACCGGCGATGAGGTCCTCTGCCAGCAGGTGGGTGTGCGGGATATCACGGTGAAGGGCCGCCAGGTGCTGCTGAACGGCCAGCCCCTGCGCCTGAAGGGCGTGAACCGCCACGATTCCGACCCGGTCACCGGCTTTGCCATCAGCTACGAACAGGCCCTGAAGGACCTGGCCCTGATGAAGCAGCACAATGTGAACGCCATCCGCAGCAGCCATTACCCCAACGCGCCCTGGTTCGTGCAGATGTGCGACCGGTATGGCTTTTACATGATCGACGAGGCGGATGTGGAGTGCCACGGCGTGACCGAGGTGTTCGGCGGCGGCGACGACACCACTTTTGGCCTCATCGCCCAGTGGAAGGAGTTCGAGCCGCTGATCCTGGACCGGGTGCAGCGGTGCATCATCCGGGACAAAAACAGCCCGGCGGTGATCATCTGGTCCCTGGGCAACGAGTCCGGCCACGGGCCGGGCTTTGAAAAGGCGGGCCGCTGGGGCCGGGACTACGACCCCACCCGCTTGATGCACTACGAGGGCTCCTGGCACCAGACCGGCGGCCACGTGAACGACACCAGCATGTTCGATCTGTACAGCCGGATGTACAACCCGCCGGAATTTGTGCGCCAGTGGCTGGCGAACCCCGCCAACACCAAGCCCTTCCTGCTGGTGGAATACTGCCATGCCATGGGCAACGGCCCCGGCGATCTGGAGGACTACGAAACGCTGTTCCTGGAGCAGCCCGGCGTGCTGGGCGGCTTTGTGTGGGAGTGGTGCGACCATGCCATCGACGCCGGCCGCACGGCGGACGGCCGCCGCAAGTTCCTGTATGGCGGCGACAGCGGCGAATTCCCCCACGACATCAACTTCTGCGTGGACGGCCTGGTCTCGCCGGACCGCATCCCCCATACCGGCCTGAAAGAGCTGAAAAACGTTTGGCGGCCGGTGCGGGCAACGTGGAACGGGGAGGCCATCCAGCTGCGCAGCACCCTGGACTTTCTGGATGTGAGCCAGCTGGCGGACTACCGCTGGGAGCTCCAGCTGGACGGTGTGGTCATCGATCAGGGCAGGGGAGAATTGCCCTCTATCTCCGCCCGGCAGACCGGGCAGATGGCACTGCCCTGCACGCTGCCTGAACAGCCCGGCCGGGTGGATCTGCGGCTGATCTACCTGGCCCGCACCGCCTCCGCCTTCGTGCAGGCGGGCGAGGAGCTGGGCTTTGACCAGCTGACCCTGCGGGAGGCAAAACGGCAGGCGCCTGCCCTGAAACCCGGCACGCTGACCGTGGCCGAGACCGACGAGGAGATCTTGGTGAGCGGCGAACACTTTGCTTACCGGCTGGACCGGTTCACCGGCTGCTTCAAGAGCCTGGTGTGGAACGGCGCCGAGCGGCTGGCCGGGCCCATGGGCTTCAACGTGTGGCGCGCCCCCACCGACAACGACCGGAAGATCCGCCGGGTGTGGGAGCAGGCCGGTTACGACCGGGCCCAGGTGCGGGTGGCCCGCTGTGAAGTCCTGGCGGACAAGGCAGCGGCCATCCGCTGCGAGCTGGTGTTCGCGGCCTCCATCCGCCAGCCCTTCCTGCGCTGCACCGCCCTGTGGCGCATCGACGCCGCCGGCACCGTCTCGCTGGAGCTGGAAGGCCGCCGGGATGAGGCGTTCCCCTTCCTGCCCCGGTTCGGCCTGCGCATGCAGCTGCCTGCTGGCTTTGAGCAGCTGGACTACACCGGCTACGGCCCCCAGGAAAGCTATCTGGACAAAAAGAACGCCTGTTGGTTCGGCCATTTTTCCGGCACCGTCAGCGGGGAATATGTGGACTACATCAAGCCCCAGGAGCACGGCAGCCATATGGGCTGCGAGCGGATGCGCCTGAGTGCTGGCGACGCCGCGTTCTGGGCGGCGGGCAGCCAGCCCTTCAGCTTCCGGGCCTCCCACTATCCCCAGGAGGTACTGGCCTCCACCGCCCACAACTTCGAGCTGCAAAAAAGCGATGAGGTGGAGCTGTGCCTGGACTACAAAAACAGCGGCATCGGCTCCAACAGCTGCGGCCCGGTGCTGGCCGACCAGTACGCCCTGCTGGAACCCCGGTTTCATATGAACCTGTTCTTCGGCTTTGCCCCCGCCGGTGAGGACACCAGCCGGTAAACAGCATTTTTTGAACGCATAAGGCCCGGCCCCGAATCGATTCCGGATTCGGGGCCGGGCTTTTTCGTTCATAAACGTCTTTTTGGGCGGGCCGCCGCATATAGTTGTTCCAAACACAAAAAGGAGCGGGACATGGAATACATCGGCGGATTTGTAAGATGGCTGAATGAGATGCTGAACCGGTTTGCCTGGGGCCCGGCCACCTTGTTTTTGCTGGCGGCCTCCGGCATTTTGTTCAGCGTGGGCACCGGCTTTTTTCAGCTGCGGCGGATGGGGCTGTGGTGGCGCAAGACCATCGGGGAGTCCTTTAGCAAGGAAGGCCGGACCGTCCAGCCGGGAAAAGGCATTTCCGGGTTTCAGTCCGCCTGCACGGCGCTGGCGGCAACGCTGGGCACCGGGAACATCGCCGGCGTGGCCACCGCCATTGTGGCAGGCGGGCCGGGGGCGGTGTTCTGGATGTGGATCTCGGCTTTGTTCGGCGCCATGACCGGCTATGCGGAAAACGTGCTGGCCGGGCTTTATAAAGGAAAAAGCGCCAAGGGGGAGCCCATCGGCGGGGCGATGTTTTACATCGAACAGGGCCTTCACTGCCGCTGGCTGGCGCTGCTGTTTTCCTTCTTCTGTATTTTGGGCTCGCTGGGCATGGGGGATATGGCCCAGGCAAACTCCATCGCCACCGGCATGGAGGATGCCTTCGGCATCCCGCCGCTGTTCACGGGCCTTGCGGTGGCAGCCGCCGTGGCTTTTGCCATTTTAGGCGGCATCCAGCGGGTGGGGCGCATCACCGAAAAGATCGTGCCCTTTATGGCGCTGGCCTACACCGGGGCAGCGTTGGTGGTGGTGCTGGCAAACTGGCGGCAGCTGCCATCGGTGCTGGAGATGATCTTCCGGGGGGCCTTTTGCTGGCAGGCGGGCCTTGGCGGGGCGGCGGGCTACGGGGTGCAGCAGGCGGTGCGCATCGGGGTGGCCCGGGGCGTCAGCTCCAACGAGGCGGGGCTGGGCTCGTCGGTGATGGCAAACTCGGCGGCGGGCAGCTGCCCGGTGGAGCAGGGGATGTGGGGC
>CASEVW010000068.1 GCA_949291395.1 uncultured Oscillospiraceae bacterium
GGCCGTCACGGCGGGGACCGCGGCCGCCACGGCGGTCATCACGGCGAGGACCACGGCCACGACGGCCGATGCTCTCACGGTCGGGCAGGTTGCTGGCGTCGGGGTCGGTGGAATAGATCACCACGCGGCGGTCCTTGCCTTCGCCCTTGCTCTCGCTGCGCACGCCCTCGATGGAAGCGATGGCCGTGTGGATGATGTGGCGCTCATAGGGGTTCATGGGCTCCATCTCGTAGCAGCAGCCGGTGCGCTGCACCCGCTCGGCAATGCGGCGGGCCAGGGCGCACAGGTCGTCTTCCCGCTTGCCGCGGTAGCCGCCCACGTCGATACCCAGCTTGATGTAGGGGCCTTCCATCCGGTTGATGACCAGGCTGGCCAGGTAGGACAGGCTTTCCATGGTCTCGCCCCGGCGGCCGATGAGCACACCCATGTGCTCGCCGTCCACCTTCAGGATGGTGGCTTCGCCCTGCTTGACGGCGCGGAAGGTGAAATCCTTGGCGCCCAGCAGATTGAAGATGGGGGTCAGATAGTCCACCGCGGCTTTCAGCTGCGGGTCAGCCTCAATGTCCAGAGGCACTTCGGCGTTGTCGGCCGCTTCGGCGGGAGCTTCGGTCTCGGCGGCTTCGGCAGCGGGGGCGGCGGGTTCTTCCGCAGCCACCGGTTCAGCCTTGGGGGCCTCTTCTGCCACAGGGGCGGGAGCGGCGGTCTCGGCTTCCGGCTCTTCCACGGTCACACGGACCTTGGCCGGAATGCTCTTGAACAGCTTGCGGGCCGGGAATTCCAGCACCTCATAGCTCACGCCCAGGTCGTCGCGGTCCACCCCCAGCGCACGGCAGGCAGCCTCAACGGCTTCCTCCACGGTCTTGGCGGTCATTTCCATTTCGCGCATGTTGACTTCCTCCTGTCTGCCCTTTTTTGCAAAGGGCTTATTGTTACCCATGTGCCGCTTACTTCTTGCGGCGGCCCTTCTTGCCCTCGATCTCCATTTCCAGGCGCTCGGCCTCGGTCAGGGGCGTGGTACGCTCACCGGCGTACTTTTCGGCCATTTTCTGGCGGGCCCGCTCCAGGCGCAGCTTGTCCAGTTCGCGCTGGTTCACGGTCTTTTCCACCTTCTGGCCCTTTTCCTCCACCACGACGGTGTGGGTGGCTTTCTTGGCGGCCTTCTTGGCAGCCAGTTCAGCCTCATACTGGGCCTTGAACTTTTCGGGGCTGTAGATCTTGTAGGTCAGGAAGCTCTGGCCGATCTGGCAGATGTTGGCGGCGGTGTAGTACAGGCAGAAGCCCACGGGAGCGGTGAAGCAGAACCACACGAACATCAGGTTCATGGCCAGCATCATGAACTTCATGCTGCCCTGCATCTGGCTGTCCATGCCGGAGAGCTTCTGGGTGATGAAGTAGGAGATGAACATGGTCACGGCGGCCATGATGGGGAAGATGGCCAGCGGGGTGATGGCCAGACCGGCAGCACCGGTCATCTGGAAGCCCAGGAAATTGGTGTTGAAGTTCTGGATGGCCGCATACTGGTCGGCGCTCAGGGCGGAACAGGCAACACCGCTCTGGATCTGGGCGATGAGGGTGCTCTGCATCATGGTCACGTTGTTGGTGGCGATGCCCAGTTCCTGGCAGGCGGCGGTGATCACGTCGGCAGAGATACCCAGGATGTACTGCACGGGGCGATACACGACCTCGATAACGCCGAACAGGACCAGCAGGTTCAGCAGCATGGGCAGGCAGCCGGACATGGGATTGTACCCATATTCCTGCTGCAGCTTCATCAGCTCTTCGTTCTGCTTTTCCTTGTTGTTCTTGTACTTCTGCTGGATCTCATTGATCAGCGGCTGGTACACCGACATCTTGGCGGTGGATTTCTGCTGCTTGATGGCCAGGGGCAGCAGCAGAATGCGGATGATCACGGTGAAAACGATCATCGTGACGGCGTAGTTGGGGATGATCTGATAGACAAGCGCCATCAGGGGCCCCAGGATGAATGCGAGAAAACCCATAGTCGTTCCATTCCGCCCCGGCCGCGCCCGGGACATAGTATTTTATGTTCGAAGGTCTTTACCGCGCGGGGCAAAGACATAAGGAGACTTGGTTTGTTTTCCACAATTTTTGATGCGGTTGTGGAAAGCTCTGCAGGTGGGAGAATGGGATAGTTCCCTTTTCTCTTTTCCGTTTCTGGGGAAACGGCTGCCAGCCGATGGGTTGTCGCTTTTTGCCGCCAAAAAGCGACGGAAAAACCGCCACCTTTTCGCTTCCTTTTCGGGCACGAAAAGGAAGGACCAAACGGCTAGATGCCATTTCCCTGCAAAAGGGGTTCGGGGAATCACCCCCGGGTCAGCTTCCTCTCGTCGCTGACCCACCGCCCTTTGGGCGGCACCGGGTCAAACCCGAACTTGCAAAGAGGATTGCAGCGCAGGATGCGCCACACCGCCAGCAGCGAACCCTTCAACGGTCCGTGAATGGTCAGCGCCTGCACCGCATACTCGCTGCAGGTGGGCACAAAGCGGCAGTGATGCCCCAGGTTGGGGCTGATATACCGCTGGTATCCCCGGATCAGGGCTACCATTCCCCGGACGATCATGCCTTGCCTTCCTCGCCGGAGGCGGCAGGTTTTGGGGCTTCCTTGGGCTGTTGCGTTGCCTGGGCAACAGGAGCCTTGTCAGGCAGCCCGGCCTTCTGCAAAAGGCGGCTGAAGGTCCGGCTGACCTGGGTGCTCTTGAGGTACGGCGTGCGTGCGCGCGCCACTAAAATTATATCATATCCGCCCACATTTTGCGAGAGGTGTTCCTGCAGCGCGGCGCGCATCACACGGCGGGCACGGTTGCGCTGTACCGCCTTGCCCACCTTTTTGGTGGCCGTCAGGCCCACACGGGTGGTACCCAGGCGGTTTTTGGCCACATACAGCACCATGTGGGGATGTACGTAACTTTTGCCCCGGCTGTAAATGCGGGTAAAGTCCCGGTTTTTATTCAGAACACGGTATTTCATCCTTGGCCTCTTTCGGTTCACGGGCGGGAATTTAGCAAAAAAGGCCACTGAACATACTTCAGCGGCCTTTGTGCTCGTTATCGGGTTGGCTTGACTCAGACGGTCAGGCTCTTGCGGCCCTTGGCGCGGCGGCGCGCAATGACCTTACGGCCGTTCTTGGTGGCCATACGCTTCAAAAAGCCATGGACGCGGCTGCGCTGACGCTTTTTGGGCTGGAAAGTCTGCTTCATCTTTTTTTCCTCCTTTACGCGGTTCTCCCCTGGCGGGCGGTTCCTTAGTGATAAAAAATCGCTTTCGGCATTGCCCGGTTCCTGGGGGCAGCCTTGCAGACTTTGATTATAAAGGATAAAACCACGACTTGTCAATACCTTTTTGTGCAAAAAATCCATATTGCCCGCTGCCCCGCCCCCCGGCGCGGCAAAGTCCCGGCGCAAAATATGGGGTGTTTTCCCCCTCCCGGCCAGGGGCATCCCCCACATCCTGCGGCAGAGAGGGCTGTTTTTTCCACAGAGACCACTACTTTTTGTGGAAAACCTTTTTGACTGTTCCGCACTTTTCCCCGCGGTCCGGCCATGGTATAATCAAAAGAAAAGCTTTGTGAAGGAGTGTCCGCCATGCCGCCCGGCACGACCCGCCGCCCCTCCGTGGGTATGCGTACACTGAAAACCGCTCTCACCGCCGCTTTGCTGGCAGCGGTCTACTGTCTGTTGGACCGCAACCCCGCCTTTGCCTGCATCGGTGTGATCTTCGGCATGGGCGCCGATATGAAGGATTCCATCAAAAACGGGGGCAACCGTCTGTTCGGCACCCTCATCGGCGGCCTTTTGTCCATTCTGCTGTTCCGGCTGTACCTGATTCCCTTCCCCGAAGGGGGACACAGTTTCTGGCTGGCGGTGCTGCTGGGATTCGGCATCGTGGTGCTGGTGCAACTGTGCCTGCGGTTCTGGCCGGGAGGTGTGCAGCCCGGTGGGGTAGTGCTCTGCATCGTGCTGTTCAGCACCCCGGTGGACAGCTACGTTTCCTATGCTCTCAACCGCATCGCCGACACCGCCGTGGGTGTTCTGCTGGCGCTGCTGGTGAACTATATTTTTCCCCGGCAGGATGTGCCGGAACAGGGAAATAATTCACAGTGAGCCGAAAAAATGTGGAAAACTTTGGCAGCCCGAATTGGGCTGCTTTTTTCTTTTGAAAGAAAGCAGAAATCTTCCGGGAAATGGCTTTAAAAATTTTCCTTGCTCACCGGGCCCCAGCCCGGTGAGTAGGCCGTCGTAAGGTGGCCGCACTCGGGTCCAGGGCGAAGCCCTGGTCGGCGGCCGCCGCATCGAAACGGCGGGCCCTTTTCGCTTCCTTTTCGGGCACGAAAAGGAAGGCTTAACGACTAGTAGTCGTTCCCCCAGAAGCAACCAGCCAAAAGAGCGGACTGTCGGCGGCCGGGCACCCAGATGCCCCCTCCCCTCTCTTTCCACAATTCCCTCAAAAATTGTGGAAACCTGTCCCCTCCCCCGGTTTTCAACAAATAGTTGTCTACTTTATTTATATATACCAGATATACGAATTGTATTGTAATTCGATTTGTGCTATAATAATACCGTATATTTCTGCGCCCAGACGGCCCGGCAGGCCGGGGCGTAAGACCGAACACGAAGTGGGGAAAAACATGGATTCTTTTAACGACGTTTTGGACGCGGCCAAAGCCTATTGCCGCGAACATACCGCCGACGCGACCTACCAGTGCTACATCAGCGGCCTGGAACCGGTCAGCTTTGAAAATTCCAACTGCGTGACGCTCATGGTGCGAAACGACTTCATCCGCAAGATCGTTTCGGACCGGTATACCACGCTGCTCAAAGATGCTTTCAAAGCCGTGCTGGGTTTCGACATCGAGCTGCAGCTGGTCATTCCGCCGTCGCAGCAGGAAGAAGGGGAAAAAGCCCCCGAGCGCATCACCGAGGACAACCTCCCTTCCGGCCGGTATGATTTCACCTTCGAAAACTTCATCCGCGGTCCGTCCAACCAGTTCGCCTTCGCGGCGGCCCAGGCGGTGGCGGCCAACCCGTCCGGCGCCTACAACCCTCTGTTCATCTATGGTCCTTCCGGCCTTGGCAAGACGCACCTGCTCAACGCCATCCAGATCGAGATCAAGAAGAACCATCCGGATTTCAACATCGTGTATGTGGACTGCGAAAAGTTCACCAACGAGATCATCACCGCGGTGCGCAACAACACCACCGAGCTCTTCCGCCAGACCTACCGGGAAGCGGACGTGCTGCTCATCGACGACATCCAGTTCATCGCCGGCAAGGAAGCCACCCAGGAAGAATTTTTCCACACCTTCAACACCCTGCACAATGCCGGCAAGCAGATCGTGCTGGCCTGCGACCGTCCCGCCAAGGAGATCAAGAGCCTGGAAGAGCGTCTGCGCACCCGTTTTGAATGGGGCCTGACCGCCGACATCCAGCCCCCGGATTTTGAGACCCGTGTCGCCATCGTCAAGCGCAAGGCGGAACTTCTCAACCTGGACCTGCCCGATGATGTGGCCGAATACATCGCCAACCATCTGAAGCAGAACATCCGCCAGCTGGAAGGCGCGGTGAAAAAACTCAACGCCTACTATATGCTGGAGGGCATCGCCCCCTGCATCGGCGTGACCACCACCGCCATCAAGGACACCCTGAACGATCAGCAGCCCATCCCGGTCACCATCGAGAAGATCATCAACGAGGTGGCCCGGACCTATAACGTCATGCCTGCCGACATCCGGGGCAAAAAGCGCAACGCCAACGTGAGCGCCGCGCGCCAGATGACCATGTACATCATCCGGGAGATCACCGGCATGAGCATGGAAGCCATCGGTTCGGAATTCCAGCGCGACCATTCCACCGTGGTCTACTCCATCAACACCATGGAAAAGAACATCGGCAAAGACCGCCATCTGAAAGAGATGGTGGACGACATCATGAAGAACATCCGCACCTGAAAAACGGGGTAAAATACCCCCAAAAACAGGCTGTTGAAAAGCTTCGCCAGTTTTCCCCATTTTCCACCGTTTTTTCAACAATTAACATTGGTTTTCCACAATTCGTGTTAAAAACCCGAGTTGTCCACAAGAGCCAAATTTTCTTCCACAGGGTTTTTGGGAAAATTTCCACCCCGAAAATACACCCGTTATGCGGGGTTCCGGACTTTTCCACAGATTCCACGGCCCCTACTACTACTACTTTCAAAGTATCTAGTTTTCGCACCGGGAAACAAGTTTTCCCCCAAAAGTCCACCCCCGCACAAAGGCCCTGCCAAATGCCAATAAGAGGACGAAAGAAAACTTCCTCACCACCCGCAGGGTCCTGCCCCCCAAAAGGGCCCGCCCCCCCCCAAACTATTTTCCCAAAATACGAGGTGACCACTCTTGAAGATCGAATGCGAAAAGTCGCTGCTGGCCGCCGCCATCGAAGGCGTTTCCCGTGCCATCACCAACCGCTCCGCCATTCCCGTACTGGAAGGCATCTACCTGAAGGCCGAAGGGTTCAAACTTACCCTCACCGGCTATGACATGGAAATGGGAATCACTACCACTATCGATTGCAACGTCCTGGTTCCCGGCGAGATCGTGCTGGACGCCAAGCTGCTGGGTTCCATGGTGGGCCGCATGCCCGCAGGAAACGTGATGATCGAGCTGGACGAGGAAGGCATGACCACCATCCGCGGCGGCGTGGCGGAATTCGAGATCCCGGCCATGAACGCCAGCGATTATCCCTCCCTGCCCAACACCGCCGCCGAAAACACCATGACCATCCCCTGCTCCATGATGCGGGAAATGATCGAAAAGACCATTTATGCGGTGGCCCAGGACGACAAAAAGCCCGCCCACACCGGCGAACTCTTCGTCATCGAGCCGGGCAGCCTGACCATCGTGGCCCTGGACGGCTACCGTCTGGCCATTCTGCAGCGGGATGTGGAGTGCACCCGCGACATCCGCATCATCATCCCCGCAAAAACCCTGCAGGAACTGCTCAAGATCATGGGCGGACCGGATGACCCGGTGAAGATCGACGCCAACCGCCGGTATGTGGTGTTCACCACCAACGGCTACACCATCATGAGCCGTCTGATCGAAGGCGACTTTCTGAACTATGAAAGCGTCATCCCCCAGGGTGCCCGCACAAAGGTGGTCGTGGACTGCAAGTCCTTCATCGAGACCATCGAGCGCGCTTCTCTCATCATCACCGAGCGGCTGAAGAATCCCCTGCGCATCACCTTCGGCAAGGATAAGGTGACCGTCCGCTGCCAGACCACCCTGGGCAAGGTGGTGGACGAGTTCCCGCCGGTGTCCATGGAAGGCGAGGAAGTGGAGATCGGCTTCAACAACCGGTATATGCTGGACGCTCTGCGCAACTCCAAGTGCGAAAAGATGCTCATGGAGATCAACGGACCGCTCAGCCCGGTGAAGCTGCTGCCCACCGAAGGCAAAGACTTCATCTATCTGGTACTGCCGGTTCGGTTCAAGAACGAAGGGTGAGTTATGGATCTGATCAGGATCAATACGGAATTTATCAAACTGGATGCCCTGCTGAAATTTGCCGGTCTGTGTGAGACCGGCGGCGAAGCCAAAGAGCTGGTGCAGGGCGGCGCGGTGCGTCTGAACGGCGAAGTCTGCACCCAGCGGGGCAAAAAATGCCGCGCCGGGGATGTGGTGGAGCTGGACGGCCGCGAAGTGAAGATCGCGGAGGGCAACTGATGCGCCTGGACCACCTGAAGGTGGAGCAGTTCCGCAACCTGGAAGCCGCCGAACTGAACCCCGCCCCGCGGCTCACCGTGTTGTGCGGGGCCAACGGCCAGGGCAAGACCAATCTGCTGGAAAGCATCTGGCTGCTCACCGGGGCCAAGAGCTTCCGGGGGGCCAAGGACGCCGAGCTCATCCGCCGCGATCAGAGTTTTGCGGTCATCGAAGCAAACTTCGAAGGCGGGGGCCGGGACCAGGCCCTGCGCCTGACGGTGGGCTCCCGGCAGAGTGAACGCCCCGGCCGCCGTGCCCGCCTGAACGGGGCGGACCGGGGCCGGGCTTCGGCTGTGGCGGGGACCTTCACTGCCGTGGTGTTCGACCCCAACCACCTGAGCCTGGTCAAGGCGGGGCCGGAAGGGCGTCGGCATTTTCTGGACGCGGCGCTCTGCCAGCTCTACCCCGGGTATCTGGCGGCCCTGCGGCGGTATGCCCGCCTGACCGCCCAGAAAAACGCCCTGCTCAAAGCCTACGACATCACCCCGGGGGCGGATGTGCTGCTGGAAACCTACAACGAAGCCATGTCCGCCTGCGGTGCCGAGGTCATGCGCCGCCGCGCCGAGTATCTGGACAGACTGGCCCCTCTGGCCGAAGCCAACTACCGGGATATTTCCAGCGGCGCCGAGGTGCTGGGGGTGCGGTATCTTCCCTGCTGCGACCCCGACCCGGCCGCGTTGGCCGCCCGGCTGCGGGAAGTGAAAAACCAGGAACTGCGGGCGGGGTTCTGTCTGACAGGCCCCCACCGGGAGGACCTGGACATCCTCATCGACGGACAGCCCGGCAAGATCTACGGCAGCCAGGGACAGCAGCGCAGCGCGGTGCTTTCTCTGAAACTGGCGGAAGCCACCGTGGCCGGGGACGTGCTGGGGGAACATCCGGTGATGCTGCTGGACGATGTGCTCAGCGAACTGGACGACGCCCGCCAGACTTATCTGCTCACCCGCATCGAGGACAAGCAGACCTTTGTCACCACCTGTGATTCCGCGGCCTTCGCCCGCACCAACGGCAAGCTGGTGTTTGTGGAGGCGGGCCGCGTGCGGGAGGAATAACCATGTACCTTCACGCAGGACAGGATTTTATCGTGAACACCCGGGATATCATCGGGGTGTTCGACCTGGATACCTCCACCGACGCCGGGCAGAAACCCAAACTCACCGACGAGTTTTTCCGCCGCGCCCAGCACGAAGGCGCGGTGGTGGATATTTCCGGCGCTATGCCGAAAAGTTTCATATTGACGGACTTTTCCGGCGAGACGGTGTATATTTCGCAGTTGTCCACTGCGGCGCTGAAACGAAGAGCCGAAAGGCTGGAATTTTGAGGGGGACCCCTCAAAGCGTCCTTGGCTTTTTGATTGTTTCTTGCTTCTTGGCAGACGGAAGTCTGCTTGTATGCCTTCCTTTTCGTGCCCGAAAAGGAAGCGAAAAGGGCCCGCCGTTCCGATGCGGCGGCCGCCGGCTGGGGCTGCGGCCCCAGACCCCAAGATGCGGCCACCTCACGACGGCCTATTCACCGGTCTGGGGCCCGGTGAACAAGGAAAAAGATTAAAAACCATTTCCCGGAAACAAGAAATAGAGGCAACCTTACAACCCCTTCGCCGCTGCGCGGCACCTCCCCTTGCACAGGGGAGACTTATGGGGAGCGGTATTAAAATCCATCCCTTGCTCAGGCCCCCCAGGGCCTGAGTAGGCCGTCGTAAGGTGGCCGCACACCCCGGGTCCAGGGCCGCAGCCCTGGTCGGCGTCCACCGCCTCGAAACGGTGGCGGTTTTTCCGTCGCTTTTTGGCGGCAAAAAGCGACAACTCTCCGGCAGCAGATTGTTTGCCGGAACCCACAGAACCAACAAAGCAAAAAAAGCTTTTTCACGGCAAACCGCCGTTTTTACCACCCCCATCGCAACCCAGTAGAGGAAAGGAAAGCAGCATGGCAGAAGAAAAGATCACGACCGTTAACCAGGAGACCGCCACCGACCACGAGTACGGCGGTGCGCAGATCCAGGTCCTGGAAGGTCTTGAAGCGGTGCGCAAGCGCCCCGGCATGTACATCGGTTCCACAGGCCCTTCCGGCCTGCACCACCTGGTGTATGAGATCGTGGACAACTCCATCGACGAAGCCCTGGCCGGCTACTGCACCCATATCGAAGTGACCATCAAGCCCGGCAACATCATCGAAGTGTCGGACAACGGCCGCGGCATCCCTGTGGATATCCAGCCCAAGATGGGCATTCCCGCCGTCACCGTCGTGTACACCGTGCTTCATGCGGGCGGCAAGTTCGGCGGCGAGGATTCCGGCTACAAGGTGGCCGGCGGTCTGCACGGCGTGGGCGCCTCGGTGGTCAACGCTCTGTCCGAATGGCTGGTCGTGCGGGTCCGCCGCGACGGCGCCGAGTACGAACAGAGCTTCAAGCGGGGCAAGCCGGACGGCGACCTGAAGAAGATCGGTCCCGCCGCTTCCACCGGTACCACCGTCACCTTCAAGCCCGACCCGGTGATGTTCACCGACACCACCGTGTATGATTACGACATCCTGCTCAAGCGTCTGCGGGAGGAAGCCTTCCTCAACGCCGGGGTGCGCATCACCCTCACCGACGAGCGGGAGGAGACCGTGGCTTCCAACGACGGCGCCGCCGTGCGGGAAACCATGTACTATGAGGGCGGCATCCGCAGCTTTGTTTCCTACCTGCAGCAGCGCCGGGACCTGACCCCCCTGCACCCCCAGCCCATCTACATGAAGGGCGAGGCGGACGGCGCGGTGGCCGAGGTGGCTCTGCAGTACTGCGACAGCTTCAATGAACTGATGCTCAGCTTTGCCAACAACGTCCACACCCCCGAGGGCGGCACCCATGAAGAGGGCTTCAAGCTGAGCCTGACCCGCGTGTTCAACGAGTATGCCCGCGCAAAGGGCATTCTGAAAGACAAGGACGAAAACCTCAAGGGCCCCGACGTGCGGGAAGGTCTCATCGCCGTCATCAGCGTGAAACTGCAGGAAGCCCAGTTCGAAGGCCAGACCAAGGCCAAGCTGGGCAACACCTACATCAAGACCCTGGTGTCCGGTGTGGTGTACAAGGCCCTGAGCGAATATTTTGAAGAAAACCCCGCCGTGGCCAAGGCCATTCTGGAAAAGGCCACCCAGGCGGCCCGCGCCCGCGCCGCCGCCCAGAAGGCCCGGGACCTGGTGCGCCGCAAGAGCGCCCTGGAAACCAACCGTATGCCCGGCAAGCTGGCCGACTGCCACGAAAAAGACCCCAGCAAGACCGAACTGTTCATCGTCGAGGGCGACTCGGCCGGCGGTTCCGACAAGCAGGGCCGAGACTCCAACATCCAGGCCATCCTTCCCCTGTGGGGCAAGATGCTCAACGTGGAAAAGGCCCGGGCGGACCGCATCTACGGCAACGACAAGCTCATGCCGGTGGTCACTGCCCTGGGCACCGGTATCGGGGACGAGTTCGACATCAGCAAGGTGCGGTATCACAAGATCTTCATCATGGCCGATGCCGACGTGGACGGCTCCCACATCTGCACCCTGATGCTGACCTTCTTCTTCCGCTATATGCGCCCGCTCATCGAGCATGGTTATATCTATGTGGCCCAGCCGCCGCTGTTCAAGCTGCAGAAGGGCTCCACCGTCAAGTACGCCTATAATGACGATGAAATGAAGATTCTGAGCGCCGAAATGCCCGGCGCCAAGGTCAACCGCTACAAAGGCTTGGGCGAAATGAACCCCGATCAGCTGTGGGAGACCACCATGAACCCGGATAACCGCGTTATCGTGCAGATCACCATTGAGGACGCCGAACGCGCCGACGAGGCGTTCAGTATCCTCATGGGCGAGCAGGTGGAACCCCGCAAGCAGTTCATTGAGAAGAATGCCAAGTATGCGAAGTTGGATGTTTGATTTTTGACGGCAGGATGCCTTTTATGCCTTCCTTTTCGGGCACGAAAAGGAAGGCATAACGGCAAGATGCCGTTTCCCCTACTTTCGTTTCTATCCTTCCCAGAAAGGTGAGTACCAAATGGAAGAAAATGTCATTATGACGCCGGGTTCCGGCACCAAGGTCATCGTGCGCGATGTGAAAAAGGAGATCGAGACCGCGTTTCTGGATTACTCCATGTCGGTCATCGTTTCCCGTGCATTGCCCGATGTCCGCGACGGCCTGAAACCCGTTCACCGCCGCATCCTCTACACCATGCACGAGCGCGGCAACGATCCCTCCCACGCCTACCGCAAATCCGCCGACACCGTGGGCGCCGTGCTGGGTTCTTACCACCCCCACGGCGACGCCAGCGTCTATGACGCCATGGTCCGTCTGGCCCAGGACTTCAGCCTGCGCTATCCCCTGGTGGACGGCCAGGGCAACTTCGGTTCCATCGACGGCGACCCCCCGGCTGCCTACCGTTACACCGAAGCCCGCATGTCCAAAATGGCCTGCGAGATGCTCACCGACATCGAAAAGGACACCATCGACTGGGACCCCAACTTCGATGAGACCAAAAAGGAACCCCATGTTCTGCCCAGCCGCTTCCCCAACCTGCTGGTGAACGGCAGCCAGGGCATCGCCGTGGGCATGGCCACCAACATCCCGCCCCACAACCTGCGCGAGGTGGTGGGCGGCCTGTGCGCCATGATCGACGACCCCGACATCGACCTGCCCGGCCTGATGGAATACATCAAGGGTCCCGACTTCCCCACCGGCGGCATCATCATGGGCCGGTCCGGCATCCGGGCCGCTTACGCCACCGGCCGCGGCAAGATCACCCTGCGCGGCCGTGCCGAGATCATCGAGAAAGCCAACGGCCGGTTTGAGATCGTCATCACCGAGATCCCCTACATGGTCAACAAGACCCGCCTCATCGAGTCCATCGCCGACCTGGTCAAGGACAAGCGCATCGAGGGCATCTCCGACCTCAACGACGAAAGCTCCAGCCGTACCGGTATGAAGATCGTCATTGAGATCAAGCGTGACGCCAACCCCCAGGTGGTGCTGAACCAGCTCTACCGCTACACCCAGCTGCAGGATACCGTGGGCGCCATCATGCTGGCTCTGGACGACGGCGTGCCCAAGGTCATGAGCCTGAAAACCATGATGCAGCGTTATCTGGAATTCCAGGGCCAGGTCATCCGCCGCCGCACCGCCTTTGAACTGAAGAAGGCCCAGGACCGTGAACACATCCTGGAAGGCCTGCGCAAGGCCGTGGACATCGTGGACGAGATCATCGCCACCATCCGCGCCTGCAAGGGCGGCTTTGCCGAGGCCAAGGCCGCTATCATGGAGAAATTCGGCTTTGACGATCCCCAGGCGGACGCCATCGTCAAGTTGCAGCTGGGCCGTCTGGCCGGTCTGGAGATCCTCAAGATCGACGAGGAACTGGGCCAGCTGCGTGCCGCCATCGAAAACTACAAGGATATTCTGGCCAACGAACACCACGCCATGCTCATCGTGAAGAACGACCTGATGGCCCTGGCGGAGAAGTACGGCGACGAGCGCCGCACCTCCATCGAGGCTGTCTCCGGCGAGGTGGACATCGAGGACCTGATCCCGAAAGAACAGTGCGTCTTCACCCTGACCCATTCCGGGTATATCAAGCGCACCGCCGCCGACACCTACACCGCCCAGAACCGCGGCGGCCGCGGCGTGCAGGGCATGAACCAGAAGGATGACGACTTCACCGAAGAGCTGTTCGTGGGTTCCTCCCATGACTATATGCTCTTCATGACCGACCGTGGCCGCGTCTACCGCCTGAAAGGCTACCAGGTGCCGGAAGGCGCCCGCACCGCCAAGGGCAGCCACATCGCCAACCTGCTGCAGCTGCAGGAGGGCGAAAAGGTCACCATCATGATGCGTCAGCCCGCCGACATCGACGAAGAAAACAACTATATCACCATGGTCACCCGGCTGGGCCTCATCAAGCGCACTCCCCTGTCCCAGTTCCGCAACATCCGCAAGGCGGGCCTGAACGCCATCGCCCTGAACGAGGACGACAGCCTGGTGTGGTGCCACATCACCGGCGGCAGCGATGAACTCATCGTGGCCACCCATGACGGTGCCGCCATCCACTTCAGCGAAGACGGCGCCCGCAGCATGGGCCGTACCGGTCACGGCGTGCGGGTCATCCGCCTGCGTGAGGGCGACTATGTGGTGGGCGTGGGCGTCTGCCGCCCCGGCGCCACCCTGCTCACCGTCACCGAGGACGGCAAGGGCCGCCGCAGCCGCATCGACGACTACCGCATCACCAAGCGCGGCGGTCTGGGCATCCGCAACTACTCCAAGGGCGGCGTGGCTTCGGTGAAGATCGTGGACGACACCGACGACCTGCTGCTCATCAGCCAGAACGGCATCCTCATCCGCATGCACGCCGACGACATCAACGTGCAGAGCCGCTACGGCAGCGGCGTCCGGGTCATGCGCCTGGGCGAGGACGACAAGCTGGCCATGGTGGCCCGCGTGGACCGGGACAACGGCGTGGAGACCCAGAAGCCGGAAGATGAGGGCGACGCCGAGCCTTCCGCCGAGGAGCTGGCCCGCATCGAAGCGGAGGAGCGCGCCGACGAGGCCGCCGATTCCGCCGCCCCCGAAACCGAGGAATAATCCCTGCCGCAGGCACAGGAAGGGCACGGAATCATGCAAATTGTACTGAAAACCCCCAAGGGTCCGGTGGCCCTGCCCCGGTGGATGCCTCTGCTGCTGCTGGCGGAGCTGGTGGTGGTGCTGCTGGTGCTGCTGCGCGGCATGGGCACCGAACAGGACCTGACCTTCTCCCCCGCGCAGCTGACCAACCAGTATGCCGAAACACTGCCCCTGACCACGGGGGAGGACGGGTCGGTGACCCCCGACGAAGCCCGCACCACCCTGTTTGCGGAAACCGAATCCGCCGCCGCGGCGGAAGAATCCGAAGCGGCCGCCACGGAAGAAACGGAAGCAGCAGAGGAAGCTGAGGAGGAAGAGGAGGAGGACGAGACCCCGCCCCCTTCCCTGCTGGTCAGCGATGCCTTTGCCCTGCCCGCGGGGCGGTATCTGGTCACGGTGGAGTATGCGGCCGGGCAGGACGCCCAGCTGCAGATGCTGCCGGAATCGGCGGACATCATTGATATGAACGTGACCCTGCCCGCCACCAACGCCGAGGGCGGCTCGGTCACCGATGTGGTCTGGCTGGAAGAGGCCGACCGGGGCGTGCGGCTGGTGTTCGGCGCCGACCACGCCGACTGGACGCTGAAAAATGTAACGGTACACCGTCAGGGCTGGTATGATGTGACCTGCGCTCTGGGGTGGCTGCTGGTGTTTGTGCTGGCAGACCTGCTGTTGCTGGCGGTGCTGCCCGGCACCGGGATGCTGACCCGGCCGGGAGACCGCACGGTACTGGTGGTGCTGGCGGGCCTGGTCCTGCTGTGCAGCACACCGGTGCTGATGGATGCGGTTTCCTACGGGTTTGACCTGAGCTTTCACATGACCCGGCTGGCCGGTGTGGCCGAAGGGCTGGCCCAGGGGCAGTTCCCGGTGCGCATCTATCCCAACTTCCTCAATGGGTACGGCTACGCCAGCCCGGTCTTTTACGGGGATATTCTGCTGTATTTCCCCGCTTTGCTGGTGCTGGCGGGCATGCCTCTCTTCCGGGCGTACAACCTGCTGCTGGTGGGGGTGAACATCCTCACCGTGGCCATCGCCTGGTGGAGCTTTTCCCGCATGCTGCGCAGCCGGGCGGCGGCCCTTGCCGCCACCGCGCTGTACAGTGCGGCCTATTACCGGCTGTTCAACATGTATTATCGCCCGGCTCTGGGCGAAACCTGTGCCCAGACCTTCCTGCCGCTGATCTTCTACGGCTTCTGGGCACTGTACGCCGATGATGTGGAGGAGACCCGGCGCCGCCGTGCCTGGCTGCCTTTGGCGCTGGGGTTCAGCGGGGTGATCCTCACCCACACCATCACCACCGAGCTGGCCGCCATTATGGCGGTGTTCACGGTGCTGTGCTGCGCCAAGCGGGCTTTCCGCCCCCAGCGGCTGCTGACACTGCTGAAAGGCGCGGCGCTGACGGTGGGACTGTGCGCCTGGTTCGTGGTGCCCATGCTCCAGGAGCTGGGCGGGGATTACCGCTTCCGGGCGGATTCCAACGCCATCGATCCCGGCGACTATGCCATTTCTCTGGCCAACCTGCTCCAGCCCTGGAATTCCAAGGTGGACTATATCCGCCTGGGCGCGCCGCTGCTGCTGGCGGCGGCGGGACTGCTGGCGGTGCTGGTCTGGAAAAAGGACCTGCCCGCCCGGGGCCGTCAGCTGGGGCTGGCGGGTCTGGTGCTGGGCACCGCCGTCGTGCTGCTCACCGGCTTTACCGGCTGGGAAACGGTGGCCGGCTGGATGGGTGAAAGCATCGGCCGGATGTTTTTGAACTTCCAGTTCCCTTTCCGGTTCCTGGTGTTCGCGGTGCTGGGTCTGGCTGCTGCGGGGGGCGCCCTGGTGTGGCTGCTCCATCATCTGGCGGGGCCCAAATCCGCCCGCGCCTGCGCGGCGGGGCTCATCGCGGTGGCGGTGATCTTTGCGGGGCTGGACCTGACGCCCTATGTGGACGCCCAGTTCGGACGCAGCCGTCACGGCACCACCGAGGGGCTTTCGGACACCACCACCAGCAGCGCCATGGAATATCTGCCCGCGGCCTTTGACCTGGACCAGGCGGAAAACACCGACCTGTATCCCAGCGATACCCTGAGCTACACCCTGGTGGAAAAGGGCAGCCTGCGCTATACCCTGCGCCTGGTGAACGAGAGCGCCGACCAGAACGCAAACCTGGAACTGCCGCTGGTGTATTATCCCGGCTACCGTGTGCTGGAAAACGACGGCGGCGCCGCCTCCGTCACCGAAGGCGAGACCGGCCAGGTGGCCCTGGTGGTGGGACCCGGCTACGACGGGACTCTCACCGTGGGATTTGCGGAACCATTGTCCTGGCGGGCAGCCGAGGGCGTCAGTCTGCTGACGGTTATTGGGCTGGTCGTCTGGTTTGTCCGTGAACGGAAACGGAAAAAAGCATGACCGTGCTTCACCCGGGAAAAGGTGAAAGGTTTGCTTGTAGGGACGGGATTTATCCCGTCCTTTTTTTGTTGCTTCTTGGCAGACGGGAGTCTGCTTGTATGCCTTCCTTTTCGTGCCCGAAAAGGAAGCGAAAAGGGCCCGCCGTTCCGATGCGGCGGCCGCCGGCCGGGGCTGCGGCCCCGGACCCCAAGATGCGGCCACCTAACGACGGCCTATTCACCGGCCTGGGGGCCGGTGAACAAGGAAAAAGTTTTAAAACCATTTCCCGGTAACGGCTTTTGAACACAGACCTTCCGGCAACGCCTTTTAAATCCATTCCTTGCTCAGGCCCCCCAGGGCCTGAGTAGGCCGTCGTAAGGTGGCCGCACACCCCGGGTCCAGGGCCGCAGCCCTGGTCGGCGTCCACCGCATCGAAACGGTGGCGGTTTTTCCGTCGCTTTTTGGCGGCAAAAAGCGACAAC
>CASEVW010000069.1 GCA_949291395.1 uncultured Oscillospiraceae bacterium
CCAGACGCCGCAGCCCACCGAAGCGCCGGAGAACACCACAGAGCTGGAGGAGTCCGCTCCGCCTGCCGCTTCCGCACCGGAAGAGGCGTCCAGCGCGTCGGAACCGGCACAGCAGCAGGCCGATGAGGGCGGTTTCAGCGTGGGATGGGTCCTGCTGATCGCAGCCATCCTGGCGGCAGCCGTGGGCATTGGATCGTTCCTGTTCAACCGCAAGCGGGACGAGTGATCCCGCATCCATTCCGTTCCTCAAAACCAACGGGGAGGGAACAAGGCTGACGTAACATGAGCTAGGAAAAAGGCACACAAAAAACCGGCACCCTTGCAAGCGCAAAACGCTTGCAAGGGTGCCGGTTCTATTTGTGTGTCCGCTTGTTGAAAGCGGCAGCTGCGCAAAAATGTTATTTCTGCTCCAGGGTCTTGCTGAAGCTGTCCTTCAAGGTGACGATGCGGTTGAAGGTGCCGGGATGCTTGGAGTCCGGGGTGAAGTAGCCCATGCGCACGAACTGGAACTTCTCGCCGGGCTTTGCGTCGGCCAGGCTGGCCTCCAGCTTGGCGCCCTTCAGGACCTTGACGGAATCCGGGTTCAGGAAGTCCTTGTAGTCGCTGCCCTCGGGCAGCTCGCCCATGTTCTCCTGGGTGAACAGCTTATCGTACAGCCGCACCTCGGCATCCACCGCATGGGCGGCGCTCACCCAGTGGATGGTGCCCTTGACCTTGCGGCCGTCCACCGGGTTGCCGTTGCCGGTCTCCAGGTCGGCGGTGCAGCGCAGCTCCACCACCTGGCCGTTCTCGTCCTTCACCACCTCGTTGCACTTAACGATGTAAGCGCCCATCAGGCGCACCTCGCCGTCGGGCTTGAGGCGCTGGAACTTGGGCGGCGGTACCTCGGCAAAGTCGCTCTTTTCGATGTACAAGCTGCCGGAGAAGGCCACCTTGCGGGTGGAAGTATCGCCAGCCGCCTTGTTGGGGTTGTTGGGGATGTCGAAGTACTCCACCTTGCCCTCGGGGTAGTTGGTGATGGTCAGCTTGATGGGCTCGGTGACGGCCATCCGGCGCAGGGCGGTGGTCTCCAGCTCGGTGCGGATGCAGTACTCCAGCAGGCGGTAGTCCACCAGGCTGTACACCTTGGAAACGCCGGCTTTCTTCACGAACTCAAAGATGCTGGTGGGGGTGTAGCCCCGGCGGCGCAGGCCGCACAGGGTAGGCATGCGGGGATCGTCCCAGCCGTCCACGATCTGCTTTTCCACCAGCTCCCGCAGGTAGCGCTTGCTCATCACCGTGTTGGACACGTTCAAACGGGCAAACTCCCGCTGGATGGGGAAGGGCCCCAGGTGCAGGTTGTTGATGACCCACTCGTACAGGGGGCGGTGGTTCTCAAACTCCAGGCTGCACATGCTGTGGGTGATGCCCTCGATGGCGTCCTGGATGGGATGGGCAAAGTCGTACAGAGGATAGATGCACCAGGCATCGCCCTGGCGGTGGTGGTGGGCCCGCACGATGCGGTAGATGGCCGGGTCGCGCAGGTTCATGTTGGGGCTGGCCATGTCGATCTTGGCCCGCAGGGTGCGGCTGCCGTCGGCAAATTCGCCGGCCCGCATCCGGCGGAACAGGTCCAGGTTCTCCTCCACGCTGCGGTCCCGCCAGGGGCTGGGCTTGCCGGGCTCGGTCAAAGTGCCACGGTATTCCTGCATCTGTTCGCGGGTCAGGTCGCACACATAGGCCTTGCCTTCCTGGATCAGCTGCTCGGCGTACTGGTAGCACTGCTCAAAGTAGTCGCTGCCGTAGTAGATGCCGCCGTTGGGGATGGCGCCCAGCCAGCGCAGGTCCTCCTCGATGCTCTGCACGTACTCGTCGTCCTCCCGCACGGGGTTGGTGTCGTCGTAGCGCAGGTTGAACTTGCCGCCGTAGGCGTTGGCGATGCTCCAGTTGATCCAGATGGCCTTGGCGCTGCCGATGTGCAGGTAGCCGTTGGGCTCCGGCGGGAACCGGGTGTGGATCTCTTTCACGCGGCCCTCAGCCAGGTCCGCATCAATGATCTCGGTGAGAAAATTGCTTGGCTTTTCCATCATGATCGTTTTCGCTCCTCTTATCATAGGGCCCGCAGCGGGGCCCGAACGCTCTATTTTTTTATTTTACAGGATTTTTGTGGTGTTTGCAACAAAAAGGGGCAGTTTTACCCGGCGGCAGCGGGGCTGAAATGCAACGGGCCGCCCTGCACCCGCCCAACAGCCGGAAAGCACCCGGCAAAATGGGGCAAACCGCGCAGGGGTTTTGCGCAGGGGCAGCTAAAAATCGACAGAAACGCCAAACTATGCGCCAGCAGTTGACAGATGCCCCGGGCTGTGATACCTTAAAAAAGACCCTGCCCTTCTTTT
The DNA here is from genome assembly GCA_949291395.1 of uncultured Oscillospiraceae bacterium. GTDB lineage: Bacteria > Bacillota > Clostridia > Oscillospirales > Ruminococcaceae > Allofournierella. Next base: position 2,376 of record CASEVW010000069.1, read on the forward strand.
TTATTTAATATGTAAGAAGAATGTGTATTTGAACAGCGCAAAAGCGGGGACCAAGCGACTGCCCGGCCGATGCCAGCATCCCCGCTGCCCTTACAAACGGCAGCTTTTTTTCGCGCGGCCAAAGCCAGGCGTAAAAGCAGGAGGAAAAACGTAATATGGAACCGTCTAAACCAGGCCCCCAAAAGGGCCGCCAGCTGCTGCCATTCAAGGTGGAGTACAAAGCAACGCCCAAGGAATTCATCTCGTATGCCTTTTTGCTGAACCTGGGGCTGTTCCTCACGGCGGCGGGCATCCATCTGTTCAAGACCCCCAACCACTTTGCCATGGGCGGCACCAGCGGCATGTCCATCATCATGGCCACCCTCTGGCCCCAGATGAACGTGGGCGGCGCGCTGTTCGTCATCAACGGCATTCTGGTGGCCCTGGGCATCCTGTTTTTGGGCGTGAAGACCATGGGGGTGACCATCTATTCCTCCTTTGCCCTGTCGGCCTTCGTGAGCCTGCTGGAATGGGTCTATCCCATGAACGCCCCGTTTACGAGCGACACTTTGCTGGAGCTGTGCTTTGCGGTGGCCCTTCCTGCGGCGGGCAGCGCCATCGTCTTCAATGTGGGGGCCTCCACCGGCGGCACCGACATCGTGGCGATGATCCTGTCCAAGTACACCAGCATGGAGATCGGCCGTGCGCTGCTGCTCTCGGACCTGGCCATCGCGGCCTGGGCGGGCGGGCTGTACGGCGTGGCCACCGGCCTGTACTGTGTGCTGGGCACCTTTGCCAAGGCCTTTATGGTGGACAGCGTCATCGAAAGCCTGAACCAGCGCAAGGTGGTCACGGTGGTGAGCAAGTACCCGGACAAGGTGAAACAGTTCATCGTGGAAACGCTGAACCGCAGCGCCACGGTGTACAATGCCAAGGGCGCTTACACCGGCCAGAACGAAGAGGTGTTCACCACGGTGCTCACCCGGCGGCAGACGGTGCTGCTGCGCAACTACCTGCGCCGCATCGATCCCGGCGCGTTTTTGACCATCGTCAATTCGTCCGAGATCGTGGGCAAGGGGTTCCGGGCGCTGTAAGGCGCAAAACGGCCGGTTTTCCCACAATGGGGGCCGGTCATTCAAAAAATTGTAAAATTTTGCCGGTACAATAAAAAAGAGAGCTTGCGTCTGCCCGGTTTTGAGAGAGCCGGGCAGACGGTATTTTGTTTCAGGGCAAAGGCCCCTTGAGACCAAGGTAAGGAGTGTTTGATCCATGCGGGTAGGTCTGGACATTGGTTCCACCACCATCAAGTGCGTCGTGCTCAACGAGCGCGGCCAGGTAATTTACGATACATACGAGCGCCACGGCAGCCACATTGCCGAAAAAGCCCAGGAGCTTCTGCACCGTTTAGCGGCGGAACAGGTGCCCGGCGGGCGGGCCCATCTGGCCATCTCCGGTTCGGCGGGCATGGGCCTGGCCGACGGCTGCGGCGTGCCCTTTGTGCAGGAAGTGTTTGCCACCCGTGTGGCGGCAAAGCGCCTTGCACCCCAGGCGGACGTGGTGATCGAGCTGGGCGGCGAGGACGCCAAGATCCTGTTCTTGTCCGGCGGCACCGAGGTGCGCATGAACGGCAGCTGTGCCGGCGGCACCGGCGCCTTCATCGACCAGATGGCCACGCTGCTGAAGATGAGCCCCGAAGAGCTGAACGAGGCAGCCACCCACGCCCACAAGACCTACACCATCGCCAGCCGCTGCGGCGTGTTTGCCAAAAGCGACGTGCAGCCCCTCATCAACCAGGGCGCCGCGGCGGGGGACATTGCCGCCAGCATCTACCAGGCGGTGGTGAACCAGACCATCGCCGGCCTGGCCCAGGGCCGGCCCATCAAGGGCAACGTGCTGTATCTGGGCGGCCCGCTCACCTTCAACAGCGCCCTGCGCAAAAGCTTTGACGACACGCTGGAGCTCACCGGCAGCTGCCCCGAGCACAGCCTGCACTTTGTGGCCATGGGCGCGGCGTTTTATGCGGACAAGGAGCTGGACCTGGAACAGACCGCCCAGGCCATCGCCCACACCGACCTGGCCGGCAGCTACGCCTGCCAGCCGCCCCTGTTCGCCAATAAGGAGGAGTACGAGGCATTCCACGCACGCCACATGAAGGCCAGCGTGCCCTGCGTGCCCTTCAGCGCCCAGTGCGGCCCGGTGCACATCGGCGTGGACGCCGGTTCCACCACCGTGAAGGTGGCGGTGATCGACGAGGACGCAAACCTGTTGTTCACCGATTACCGGCCCAACCTGGGCAACCCCCTGCCCCTGATCCGGGAGGTGCTGCTGCGGCTGTACCAGGAGCACCCCAATTTACAGGTGGCCAGCCTGACCAGCACCGGCTACGGCGAGGAGCTGGTGAAGGAGGCCTTCCGGGGCGACAACGGCGTGGTGGAAACGGTGGCCCACTTTACCGCCGCCCGGCATTTTCTGCCGGATGTGGATTTTATCATCGACATCGGCGGCCAGGACATGAAGTGCTTCAAGATCGAGGACGGCGCCATCAGCGACATCTTCCTGAACGAGGCCTGTTCCAGCGGCTGCGGCAGCTTTTTGCAGACCTTTGCCGAGGCGCTGGGCTACGACGTGAAGGAGTTCGCCGCCCTGGGCCTGTTTGCGGATAAGCCCGTGGACCTGGGCAGCCGCTGCACCGTGTTCATGAACTCCAGCGTGAAGCAGGCCCAGAAGGACGGCGCGTCCATCCAGAACATCTCGGCGGGCCTTTCCATCAGCGTGGTGAAAAACGCCATCTACAAGGTCATCCGGGCCGCCAGCCCCGAAGAGCTGGGCCGCCGCATCGTGGTGCAGGGCGGCACCTTCTACAACGAGGCGGTGCTGCGGGCCTTTGAAAAGGAGATGGGCGTGGAGGTGGTCCGGCCGGACATCGCCGGCCTGATGGGCGCTTTCGGCGCGGCGCTGCACGGCAAGAGCCTGGCAAAGCCCGGCCAGAAGAGCACCCTGCTCACCCGGCAGGAGCTGCTGGAATTCAGCCAGAAGACCCAGAACGTGCAGTGCAACGGCTGCACCAACCACTGCCAGCTCACCGTGAACACCTTTGCGGGGGGCCGCCGCCTCATCAGCGGCAACCGCTGCGAAAAGCCGGTGACCGGCAAGACCGCCGACAGCGACCTGAACCTGTACGCCTATAAGCAGAAGCTGCTGGCAGGCTACAAGCCAGGCCCGGCGGTGCGGGGCACCATCGGCATCCCCATGTGCCTGAACATGTACGAGCTGCTGCCCTTCTGGCACGCCTTCTTCACCAGCCTGGGCTTTGCGGTGGTCACCAGCCCCGCCTCCACCCGTGCGCTGTACATCAAGGGCCAGGCCAGCATCCCCAGCGACACCGTCTGCTTCCCGGCCAAGCTGGCCCACGGCCACATTCGGGCGCTGGCGGACGCGGGCGTCAAGACCATCTTCTACCCCTGCATGAGCTACAACCTGGACGAACACCTGGGTGACAACCACTACAACTGCCCGGTGGTGGCCTATTACCCCGAGGTGCTGGCGGTGAACTGCCCCGAGCTGGCGGACATCACCTTCATCAACGAGTACGTTGGCCTGCACCGCCCGGCAGACTTCAAAAAGAAGATGACCGCCATCCTGAACAAATACTTCCCCGGCATCAAAAAGGGCGAGGTGGACCGCGCCGCCGACCGGGGCTATGCGGAATACAACGCCCACATGCAGCGGGTGCGGGACAAGGGCCAGGAGATCATCACCACCGCCCGGGCCGAGGGCAAGCGGATCATCGTGCTGGCGGGCCGCCCCTACCATGTGGACCCGGAGGTGAACCACGGCATCGACACCCTGCTGTGCCGCCACGGCGCTGCGGTCATCACCGAGGACAGCGTGGCCTGGCACATGGAGAAATTCCCCACCACCGTGCTGAACCAGTGGACCTATCACTCCCGCCTGTACGCCGCCGCAAAATACTGCACCACCCAGAAGGACATGGACCTGGTGCAGCTGGTGAGCTTCGGCTGCGGCGTGGACGCCATCACCACCGACGAGACCCGTGAGATCCTGCACGAGGGCGGCAAGCTGTACACCCAGCTGAAGATCGACGAGATCACCAACCTGGGCGCAGTGAACATCCGGCTGCGCAGCCTCTTCGCCGCCCTGGACGAAAAAGACCGAAAGGAGGTCTGATCCTTTATGGAACCCAATTACCCCCGTTTTACCCCGGAGATGAAAAAGACCCACACCATCCTGATCCCCAACATGCTGCCGCTGCACTTTTCCATGCTGGCCGCCGCCCTGGAATGCGACGGCTATAAGGTGGAAGTGCTGGGCAACTGCGGCAGCCAGGTGGCGCAGCTGGGCCTGAAATACGTGCACAACGACACCTGTTACCCGGCGCTGCTGGTCATCGGCCAGTTTCTGGACGCCTTGCAGAGCGGCCAGTACGACCTGGAACACACCGCCCTGCTCATCACCCAGACCGGCGGCGGCTGCCGCGCCTCCAACTACATCCATCTGCTGCGCAAGGCTCTGCACCGGGCGGGCTACGGCCACATCCCGGTGGCCAGCCTGAACTTCTCCGGCCTGGAAAAGGACTCCGGCTTCCAGCTGAACCTTTCCATCGGCCGCAAGGCAATCGCCGCCATCTTCTACGGCGACCTGATCATGGCCCTGCGCAACCAGACCTCCCCCTATGAGGTGAACAAGGGCGAGGCCAAGGCCCTGGCCGAGCAGTGGGTGGAGACCATCCGCGGCTGGTTCCTCCAGGACAAAGGCTTCACCGGCAAAGAGATGAAGCGCACCTTCCACAAGATCGCCCAGGACTTCGCCGCCATCCCCGTGAAGCACACCCCCAAGGTGAAGGTGGGCATCGTGGGCGAGATCTATGTGAAATATTCCCCCCTGGGCAACAACAACCTGGAAGAGTTTTTGGCCAGCCAGGACTGCGAGGTCAACCTGCCGGGCCTTTTGGGCTTTGTGGACTACTGCATCAGCAACATGGGCGACACCGTGCGCTTTTACGGCGGCAGCAAGGCGGGCATCCTGGGCAGCGAGGCCATCCTGAAATATCTGGACGGCTTTGAGCGGGCCATGGGCGAAGCCATGCGCAAGGCGGGATTCCACGCCCCCGCCCGCTTTTTGGAACTGCGGAACATGGCCGACGGCATCATCAGCCGGGGCAACAAGATGGGCGAGGGCTGGCTGCTCACCGCCGAGATGGTGGAACTGGTCACCAGCGGCTACGAGAACATCGTCTGCGCCCAGCCCTTCGGCTGCCTGCCCAACCACATCTGCGGCAAGGGCATGATCAGCCGCATCCGGGCCATCTACCCCAACGCCAACATCACCCCCATCGACTACGACCCCAGCGCCACCCCGGTGAACCAGGAGAACCGCATCAAGCTGATGATCAGCGTGGGCAAGGAGCGCCTGGAGGAACAGCAGCAGACGGCCCCCGCCGCCCCCGTCCAGGAGCCGGTGGGCCATCTGGAGACTACGCTGGAAAGCATTCCCGGCGCGCGCTGAGCGCCGAAAGACGAAAGGGAGCCGCCGATGAGCGAGTTTGTAATTTTTGATATGGAGTGGAACATGGGCTACCAGCCCAGGGTGTTCCAGTACCAGGGCATCGACCAGACCCTGCGGGGCGAGATCATCCAGATCGGCGCGGTGAAGCTGAAGGACGGCAAGACCGTGGACCGGTTTTCCCTGACCATGAAGCCCCGGATCTTCCCCAAGCTGCATTACCGGGTGGCGAAGGTCACCGGCCTGACCCAGGCCGACCTGGACCGGGGCGTGCCCATCAAAGAGGGCCTGCAGCGCTTCATCGACTGGTGCGGTCCCCAAGCTGCCCTGGGCGAGTGGGGCCTGGACGACGTGCCGGTGCTGAAACAGAACCTGGTGCTCTGCGGGCTGGACGAGGCCTGGCCCCGCCGCTGGTACGACCTGCAGCGGGTCTTTACCAGCCAGCGCCCCCGCCAGGAGGGCGAGGGCATGACGCTGGAAGCGGTGGTGGAGCGGCTGGGCATCCCCAAAAACGACGCCTTCCACGACGCATTGAGCGATGCGGAGTACACCGCCGCCGTCTGCGGGTTTCTGGACCTGGAAAAGGGCCTGGCCGAGTACCCCGGCGAGGAGCAGCAGCTGAAAGAGCTGCTCTGCCCGCCGGACAGGGACCGGCGGGATTTTGCCTGCTGGCCCGGCTACCTGGACGGGGAAGCCTGGAGCACCAGCGAGACCCTGCGGGGGGCGGCATGCCCCCAGTGCGGCCAGCCCCTGGCGCTGGATGCAGAGGACATCTGGCTGCGCAAGGGCAACAACTGCCTGTACAGCATGGGCCATTGCGCCCAGCACGGCCCGGCCATGATCTGGCTGCGGCGGATGCGGCTGGACGGGCTGCATTTCACCTTTGCCCGGGCCACCGAGCCGGCGGATGACGCTATGCAGGCCAAGTGGGCCAAAGAGAAGAAGGCGGCCCAGGAACGGGCCCGCCGCCGCAAGGAAAAAGAGGCCGCCGAAGCCGCCGCCCTGGCCATGGAACGGGTGCGCAACGCCGGCCGCTGATCCGGAGCCAAACAGGAAGGAGCCGCCTTATGAAACGAGACCGTTTGATCTTCTGCCGCCGTCAGATCGCCCGGCTGGCCAGCATCGTGGAAACGGCAGTTTCCGCCATCGTGCTCATCGCCATCATCGTGGCGGGGGTGCGGGTGGCGGTGCAGCTGCTGGACCTGGCCGTCTCGCCGGACGTGAACGAGGCGTTCCACAGCTTTTTGAGCAGTGCCTTTAACGTGGTCATCGGCATCGAGTTCGTGAAGATGCTGGCCAAGCACAGCCCCGGCAGCGCCATCGAGGTGCTGCTGTTCGCCATTGCCCGCCAGATGGTGGTGGAGCATACCTCGCCGGTGGAGAATCTGGTGAGCATCATCGCCATCCTGCTGATCTTTGTGATCCGCAAATACCTGTTCGTGCCCAGCTTCGGCTCCCACCTGCCCGGGGAGGACACGTTCACCGCTTCCGATCCGGAGGAGGAAACGGAATAAAAAATAAGGCGTATGTGCAAAACTGCACATGCGCCTTGTTTTTTGTCAAAGGGATGCAGACTGTTGGAACGGGATCATTCCAGCACCACCAGTTCCGGCGGGGTCAAAAACCGGAAGGGCACCCCGCTCATGCCGATGCCCCTGCTCACGAAGAGGCGGGCATCACGGGCGGGCTGGGGCTGGTACAGCCCGTAGGGGTACATCTTGCCGCCCGGCGGCAGGATCATCCGGGTGAGCACCGGCAGCTGGATCTGGCCGTTGTGGGTGTGGCCGCTGAGCATCAGGTCCACCTGGGAAAGGTTTAAATAGCGGGCTTTGTCCGGCATGTGGCACAAACACACCCGCCAGCCTTCCTTGGGCATCCCGCGCAGCACCCGGCCGTTGGAATAGGGGGCCAGGCCGCAGAGGGTGATGCCGGGGGCGGGCTGGACGATCTTGTCCCACAGGGGAACAAAGCCGCCGTGCTCCATCAGCATCCGGTAAAAGGGGGCGGCGTGGTCCCGCACATCGTGGTTGCCCCACACGGCGTATTTGCCCAGCGGGGCTTCGATGCGCCGCAGCTGGGCCGTCAGCCAGGAAAAGGGCAGCATGTGGGCGTCCCGCAGGAACTTGGCGAAAAAGTCGCCGCCGAACAGCACCAGCTGGGGCGCTTCGGCGTTGATGGCGTCCACCAGATAGTCCAGATGGTCCGGCGTGTACATGGGGCCCAGGTGCAGGTCGGTGAAAAACAGGATCTTCACCGGCGGGGGGCAAGGCAGGGCGGGCCGGGTGATATTCAGCTGTTCCGGCTCCACCTTGGCGGCGTACCAGCCCAGGGCGGCCCCGGTCACGGCGGCCCCGGCGGCCGCGCCCAAAAACACTTTGGCGGCGTGTTGGTTCTCCATGGCAAAACATCCTCCGATGGGGTTTTCTGTTTTTATTATAGCAAAAAGAAAGCCGTTTTAGAAGCAAAAAAGCCCTTGTCTGCTTGCCGCAAACAAGGGCTCTGGGCTGTTTTTTCAAAAGCGGTTTAGTAGGCCACGATGAGGCCGCCGTCCTGGGCGTAGAAGCTGGTCAGGCCGCTGCAGGGCAGGATGGTCACCTCCGCCCCGCGCCACTTGGCCTCGATGCCGTGGCGCAGCAGCTGGGCGCCCTTTTCGTTGGAGCAGTGGCTGATGACCACCGGCGTACCCTGATAGCCCCGCCGGTCCATCTCTTCCAAAAGGAAAGCCAGGGTGCGGGTCTCGCCCCGGGTCTTGTGCAGCATATCCAGCTTGCCGTCCTCGCTGCCGCGGCCCACGATGCGCATGCCCATCTTGCCGGCCACAAAGCCCACGACACGGCTCAGCCGGCCGTTTTTCACCAGGTTGTCAAAGCAGGACAAAGCGAACAGGATCTGGCGGGGGGCATAGTAGATCTCCAACTCTGTCACCACCGTGTCAAAATCCAGCCCCTGGGCGATCAGCTCGTTGGCCTTGCGGATGGCCAGGGTCATCTCGCCGCCGGTGGACAGGCTGTCCAGCACATAGATGTTTTTGTCCGGGTGATTTTCCAGCACCATGTCCCGGGCCACCAGGGCGCTGTTGTACGCGCCGGACAGGTTGCTGCTGATGGCGATGGCGATGATATTGTCCGCCATCAAAAACTTTTCCGCCCATTCCTCCGGGCTGGGGCAGGAGCTGGTGGAAGCGCCATTGTAGTTGCGCATCTCCGCCATCATGGCGGCTACGTCCAGCGCGGCGTTGTCCACAAATTCCCGTTCGCCCACCCGAATCTTCATGGGCACGGTGGCAAAACCGGTCTCGGGCGCGGCGTTGGGCAGGCTGCGCAGTTCACAGGAAGAATCGGCAACGATCATCCAAGACATGAAAAAACACTCCCTTTTTGCGGCAAAAGGCCCGCATGGTTATACGTGGTTTTTAAAACTACATTATTGCTAATTATAGAAGATTTTTGGGGCACAGTCAAGGCATATTCTGCCGAAGGGGGCGGGGTCACAAAAATGTTACATTCCCACAGCGGCAATGGGGCAAAAAAGCCGCGGGCGGCACGCCGCCTGCGGCTGAATGCTATTTTGAAAAGCCCTGCTCCGCAGCGCTGCGGCTCACAGCGCCTGGATAGCAGCGGGCAGCTGGCGCAGGGTGTCGATCACCGGCACGCCGGCGGTCTCCAGCCGGGCCCGGCTGTGGTGCCCGGCGGCGCACAGAACGCACTTTACGCCCATGGCGCTGGCCACCTGAAAGTCGTGCAGCGTGTCGCCCACAAAGACGGTACTGGCCGGGTCGATCTGGGCCTGCCGCAAAAAGGCAAGGCCGGTCTCCTCCTTGCTGTGGGCGTAGATGTCGCTCTGGCCGAGCAACTTATCAAAAAAGCCAGAGAGCGACCGCTCCGCCACCTGCCCGCGCAGGGTGGCCAGCTCGGAGGCAGAGAGGATGATCTGTTTTGCGCCTATGCGCTGCACCGCCGTCAGGGCTGAAAGCGCGCCGGGGCAGAGCCCGCAGCGCTGGGCGGCGGGCAGGTACAGGTCCATGAACCGCTGGGCCAGCTGGTCAAAGGGATACCGGTCAAGATCGAATCCGGCCCGGCGGTAGTAGTCCACCACCGGAAAGCCGAACACCTCCCGGTAACCGTCGTCGTCGTACCGGTTGGGGCAGCCGGTCTCCGCCAGCATCTGATTCAGGCAGCGGATGCACAGCTCCCGGTCGTCCAGCAGGGTGCCGTTCCAATCCCAGATCACAAGGCTCGGTTGCATAGGGTGTCCTCCTCTCCTGCATCAAGCGCTTTGTTACAAAGCCGCTTTATTCACAGAACAAACGCCGCAGTCCGTGGTTTTTTTCGATCAGCTTCACCAGGGCCACGCCCAGGATGCCGCAGCTGATCACCTCGCCGATGGCCACCGTCAGGGCGTTCCAGCCTGCCAGGGCCAGGCTGCCGGTGACGCCCGGCAAAAAGAAGGTCAGCTCCAGCGCGCCAACGATCAGGGCGTTGAACAGGATGGGGGGCAGGGCGGCGGGGATGGCCAGGCCGCATGCCCGCACGTTCCGCACAAGGTAAGTGACCAGGCAGGCCAGCAGGGTGGCGCAGGTGCCGAACACCACGTCCACCAGGGTGGAGCCTAACAGGTTCGACAAAAAGCATCCCAGGGTGACCGCCAGGATGTACTCCGGGCCGAACACCGGCAGAAGGCACAGCATTTCGGCCAGGCGCACCTGAACGGCGCCGTAGCTGAAGGGGGCAAGGGCCAGGCAGAGCACCACATACAACGCTGCCACCAGGGCACAACGGACAAGACGTTTCGTATTCATAAAACTATACTCCGGCAGAAAGATTTTATCCTTTTGGCACTGCCAGGTCCAAAAGGGTTGCCCGGACGCAGAAAGTCCGGGGAGCCTAAAATCCTAAGTTGCTCTTTTGCTGCGTGCGGATCAGGAGGCTGCCTGATCCGCATGCGGCGCTGCGCTTTGGGCGCACCTTGTATTATAGCAAAAGCAATTGGCAAACTGCAACAAAAACAGAAGAATTTTTTTACCGCCCAGAAGCCAGTTTTGTTTGACGGTGCGCACAGAGCACAGTATAATGAAAGAAAAGGGAAATACACTCGTATTTATAAAGGAGGCGCGCAATGGAGCCAAAGTTCAAGCAGGTCACCCGAAAGGACGTGGCACGGCTGGCGGGCGTGAGCGAGACGGTGGTCTCGTATGTGATCAACAACAACCGCTATGTGGACAAGGACAAGCGCCGCCGGGTGGAAGAGGCGGTTCGCCAGTTGAATTACCGGCCCAACAACATCGCCCGTGCCTTGAAGGGAAAAAGCAGCAACCACATCATCTTTATTGCGGACCAGATCGTAAACGAGCATTTCAGCCTGCTCATCAGCGAGCTGGACAAGTGCGCCTACGATCTGGGGTATATGGTCTCGCTGTGTTCCAACCGGAACACCGAGCAGTTTGTAGGCGAGATCATCAGCCGCCGGTACGACGGCATCATCATCTCGTCCATCAGCTTCCCCCAGGAATATATCCAGCGCTTTATCGACGCCAACATCCCGGTGGTATTGCTGGAAAACCGGGATTACTCCCAGGTGCAGGGGGCGGGCCGCATCGACAACGGCCTGTATGAGGGCGCGCGGGAATGCGTGCAATACCTGGGCAGCCTGGGCCGCAAGAATATCTTGTACATCGACCGCTTCAGCGCCCGGGGCCATTTCAGCGATATGAGCGACCTGCGCTACCGGGGCTTTGTAGAGCAGATGCAGGCCAGCGGCTTTTGCCAGCAGCCGGCGGCCCGCATCATCACCGGGTGCGACTCGGCCCAGACCCTGTCGGACCGGGTGCGGGCCTATCTGCGGGGCGGCATGCCGGTGGACGCCATTTTTGGCCGAAACGACCGGCTGGCCTGCATCGCCATGCAGGCGGCCCAGCAGGAGGGCTTCCGGGTGCCGGAGGACATTGCCGTTGTGGGCTTTGACAACTCCAGCCTGAGCCAGTACGTGGCCCCGCCGCTCACCAGTGTGGAGATCCAGCGGGCCGAGGTGGCCCGCATTGCGGTGGAGATGCTGCAAAGCATGATCGAACAGGGCCAGGTGCCGCCGCCGGTGCGGGTGTCCACCCGGCTGATCTGCCGGGCCAGCACCGCTGTGAAGTAACAGATCCCGCCGCTTTTCGGCGGCGCTAAAAAATTTGGGATAAGGAGAAAACACGTTATGAAGGGAAATCTGCTGATCGTCCACGGCGGCGCGCCCACCGCCGTGATCAATTCCTCGCTGTATGGGGCGGTGACCGAAGCCAAAAAGCACCCGGACCTGGTGGATAAGGTGTATGGCGCCATTGGCGGCAGCGGCGGCGTGCTGCGGGAGCAGTTCTGCGAGCTGAGCGCCATGCCGGAGGACCGGCTGCGCCTGCTGCTCCAGACCCCGGCCTCCGCCATCGGCACCAGCCGGGACCCGCTGGAAGCGGAGGACTATGCCAACATGGCCCGGGTGTGCAAAAAGCATGACATCAAGTACGTGCTGTTCAACGGCGGCAACGGCAGCATGGATGCCTGCGGCAAGCTGTACAAAGCCTGTGTGGCCGAAGGCGTGGACGTGCGTGTGGTGGGCATCCCCAAGACCATCGACAACGACATCGCCGTCACCGACCACGCCCCCGGCTTTGGCTCGGCGGCCCGGTATATCGCCGCAGTCACCAGCGAGATCAGCCAGGACGTGCGCAGCCTGCCCATCCATGTATGTGTCATCGAGGCCATGGGCCGCAACGCGGGCTGGATCGCAGCGGCCAGCGCCCTGGCCCGCAGCGGCAACGGAGACGGCCCGGACCTGATCTATCTGCCCGAGCGCCCCTTCAATGAAGAGGAATTTTTGGAGACGGTGGGCGATCTGCACCGCAAAAAAGGCGGCGTGGTGGTGGTCACCAGCGAGGGGCTGTGCAATCCGGACGGCTCTTCCATCGTGCCGCCCATCTTCCAGGTGGGCCGGTCGGTGTATTACGGCGACGTGAGCGCCCATCTGGCAAACCTGGTCATCCAGAAGCTGGGCATCAAGGCCCGCAGCGAAAAGCCCGGCATCGCCGGGCGGGCTTCCATCGCCTTCCAGTCCAGCGTGGACCGGGAGGAGGCAGTCATCGCCGGCGCTGAGGCCTGCCGGGCCGCCCTGGAAGGGGAGAACGGCGTGATGGTGGGCTTCCGCCGCCTGCCCGGCCCCGGATACAAGAGCGAGACCTTCCTGATCCCGGTGGAGCAGGTGATGCTGCACGAACGCACCCTGCCGGACGAGTTCATCGCCCCTGGCGGCCGGGATGTGACCAGTGCCTTTGTGGACTGGTGCCGCCCGCTCATCGGCGAGGAGCTGCGGCAGTTCGTCACCTTCAAACCAACTGTATAACGTGTATCAGCAAAAATCAGGCAGCCCAGAGCGGCTGCCTGATTTTTTTTGCTTATCTTTTAACATAAAATATCACAAAAGTGTAAACATTTTTGTTATGTTGCATCAAAAAGGCGCCCCGCTATCGGAAAAACGCTGAAAATCCGCCTCACCCGTTGACTTGCGAAAAAAGGGCGATATAATGAAACCATAAGATATACATACGTATTTACAAAATGATTACGAAACTGTCCCACCTTTTTAAAACCGGTCAGATCCAAAAAATCAGCCGGTTCGGATGAAAAATGGAGATCACGTTGTAAAGGGTATGTATTTTATTTTGGAAGTAGTACACACGTGTGTATACAAAGACGCCGCAACCGCACGAAACGGCGCCGCAACATCATAAAAAAGGAGAATCGACATGAAAAAGCTACTAGCGATCGCATTGGCCGCCCTGATGAGCGTGAGCATGGTTGCCTGCGGCGGCGGGACATCCTCTTCCGCACCGGCAGCTTCCACCGCCAGCGGTTCCGGCAGTACCGCCGCTGCGGCGGACGGTGAAAAGACCGTCATCAAGTTTGCAAACTACGCCCTGCTGGAAAACGGCTACACCGAGTTCTGGGAAGGCGTGAAGGCCGGCTTTGAGGAAAAATATCCCCAGTACGAGATCGAGTGGGTCACGGCGCCTTACGGCGAGATCGTCAACCAGGTCATCAACCAGGCGGGCGGCGGCGACAAGCCGGATATGATCTTCGGCGAAAGCAGCTGGATCCCCACTTTGCAGGATGCCGGCCTGACCATTCCGGTCTCCGAGATCTTTGACCAGGCATACCTGGACAAATTCGACCCCAGCGTGATGGACGCCTGCAAGGTGAACAGCGAGGTATACGGCCTGCCCATGTACAGCTGCACCTTCATGCTGTATTACAATAAGGACCTGTTCGAGCAGGCCGGGCTGGATCCCAACGCGCCTCCCACCACCTACGACGAGATGCTGACAATGGCCGAAAAGCTGTCCACCCTCACCACCGCGGACGGCAACAAGGTCTATCCCTTTGGCCAGACCACCGCTTCCGTAGCCATCTCTGGTTCCGCCATCAACTCGATGGTGTATAACTTCGGCGGCACCGTGCTGGACGAGAACGGCCAGCTGGCCACCGACAACCAGGGCTTCAAGGATGCTATCACCATGCTGCAGACCCTGGACGAGAAGGGCTACAACCCCCAGAACGCCAAGCTGAAAGACCTGCGGCAGCTGTTCGCCACCGGCCAGCTGGCCATGTACTACGACCAGTCCTGGGGCTTCAACGGCGTGCTGAGCATCAACCCGGACGCTGCCAACTTCACCGCTTCCGCTAAACCTCTGAGCGGCGGCGAGGGCAACGGCGCTGCCATGCTGCAGGCCCACATCCTGGCTTACATGGACAACGGCGAGGAGCGCAAGGAAGGCTGCCGCCTGCTCACCGAGTACCTGATCACCGAAGAAGTGCTGAAGGATTACATGACCAACATCACCCCGGCTTACCCGGTCATCGAAGACATGAAGGATATGGAGCTGAACCCCGTGCTGGAAGGCGCTACCGGTGCCACCGATAACGTGATCAACACCCCCTCCATCCCCATGCTGAACGACCTGAACCTGGAACTGTGCACCCTGGCGCAGAACGTGACCGTGAGCGACACCGACGTGGACACCGCCATCGAGCAGTTCAACAGCGCGGCCCAGGCTTACGTGGGATAAACCGGAAGACCCCCCAATTGAGACCTTTTATGACCACACTGTGACCCGTACAAACCAAAACGGAGCACCGGCGGGCGGGATAAAAGCGAGTTTTATCTCGCCCGCTTTTTCTGTATGATTTTCCAGCCAACGCTGCCTAGCGCAGCAAAATGCCAAGCGATCTTGGGCGGAAAGGGAAGGGAAAAAGATGCAAACAGCGGCGGCGAAAAAAGAACCTAGGCTCAAATTAAACAAAAAACGGGGCGATCAGCTGTTTTCGGCGGCGCTGGTGCTGCCCACTCTGCTGATCACCACGGTATTCATTCTGGTACCGGTGATCGACTCGGTGATCAAAAGCTTTTTGGATTTCCGGGTGCGGAACATCATTTCCGGCGAGCCGGGCCAGTGGAACAACTTTGAAAACTATACCAGGCTGTTCCAGGGCGGCAAGCTTTTGCCCGCCATTGGGGTGACCCTGGCGTTCGTAGTGGGCGTGGTGCTGGCCCAGTTCGTCCTGGGCATGGCGCTGGCGCTGATCCTAAACTCCAACGTGAAATGCGCGCGGTTCATCCGCAGCATCATGATGATGCCCTGGGTGGTGCCCACCATCATCTCGGCGCTGATCTGGATGTGGATCTTCCAGCCCCAGTACGGCCTGCTGAAATATTTTGTGAGCGTTATCACCGGCGGGGCGGTGAACGATTTTGCCATCCTGAATAACCCCGACACGGCGCTGCTGGGCGTTGCCATCGCAGCGCTGTGGAAACAGATCCCTCTGACCACCCTTCTGCTGCTTTCCGGCTTGCAGAACGTGCCGGAGGACATGCTGGAGGCCGCCACCATCGACGGCGCTTCCCGCACCAAAAAATTCTTTGCCATCGTGATCCCTTATATGAAGAGCGTCATCAGCATCGTGGTGTCCATGGCCATCATCGAGAACTTCAAGCAGTTCCCCCTGATCTGGACCATGACCGGCGGCGGCCCCAACGGCAGCACCACCACCCTGGCCATTTTGAGCTACCGGGAAGCCTTTGTGTCCAACAATCTGGGCAGCGGCGCGGCGGTCACCACCATCTGGATGCTGCTGATGATCGTTGTGATCTTTGTGTACAACCGGATCTTCCGCAAGGAAGACATGGATTAAGAGAAAGGAGGATCGACCGTGAAAAAACAGGAATTTGCGCTGAGCGTGGTCAAGTATGTGATCTTGTCGATCATCCTCTTGTTCCTTTTGTTCCCGCTGTACTGGGTGCTGATCACCAGCTTCAAGACCAACATGGAAGCCTACCGCAGCGTGCCCACCTTTATCCCGGACGCGCCTACCATTGAAAGCTACATCAAGCTGTTCACCGAGAACAACGAGTTCTTTGTTTACTACAAAAACAACTTCATCGTCTCCGGCGCCACGGCGCTGGTCACCACCGTGCTGGCCATTCTGGCGGGCTACGGGCTGAGCCGCTTCCATTTCAAATGGAACGGCTGGGTCATGGCGCTGCTGCTGTCCAGCCAGATGTTCCCCGTGGTCAGCCGTATGATCAGCTTGTACGACCTGATGAACAAGATGCACCTGATCAACACCCATGTGGGCCTGATCTTTGCGCTGACGGCGGCCATGCTGCCCTTTACCGTGATGCTGATGGCCAGCTTTTTTGACGGGGTGCCCCGGGCGGTGGAGGAAGCCGCCTATGTGGACGGCGCCACCCGCATGCAGGTGCTGTGGCGCATCGTGACACCGCTGGTGAAACCCGGCATGCTGGCAGCCGCCATCTATGCTTTCCTGATGACCTGGGACGACTACCTCCACGCCGTAACCCTGATCCAGGACGACTCGCTGCGCACCATGTCCGCCGGCGTTGCCATGCGGTATCTGGGCGAATTGTCCTACGACTGGTCTCTCATCAACACCATCTCCATCGTGGGCACCCTGCCCATGCTGATCCTGTTCTTCTTCTTCCAGAAGTACATGGTCAAGGGCCTGGTTGCCGGCGCGGTAAAGGGCTGACCAGAGGAGAGCGTTTATGCAACGACACAACGTGCTGCTCATCACCGCGGACCAGATGCGGGGCGACTGCATCGGCCTGCTGGGCCATCCGGACGTGGAAACGCCCAATCTGGACACGATGGCCAGCCAGGGGGTGGCCTTCACCCAGTGCTACAGCGCCACCCCCACCTGCATCCCTGCCAGGGCCGCTCTGTTCACCGGCCAAAGCCAGGAGCATCACCGCCGGGTGGGCTATCAGGACGGGGTGGACTGGGAGTATCCGGTCACCCTGCCCGGCCAGTTCACCCAGGCGGGCTATCACACCCACTGCGCGGGCAAGATGCACGTTTGGCCCGCCCGCAGCCTGATGGGCTTTTGCAGCGTGGATCTGCACGACGGCTTTCTGCCCTACCGGAATACCGGCGTGCCCGCAAACCAGTGGATGGGCCGCATCGACGATTACCTGCCCGACCTGCAGCGGGCCCTGGGGCCCCAGGCGGGCATCAACGACCTGGGCATCGGCTGCAACAGCTGGGTGGCCCGCCCCTGGGACGGCCCGGAGCGGCTGCATCCCACCAACTGGACAGTGCAGCGCGCGGTGGACTTTCTGCGCCGCCGGGACCCCACGAAGCCCTTCTTTTTGTGGACCAGCTTTGTGGCGCCTCATCCGCCCTATCTGCCGCCAAAGGCCTATTTTGATCTGTATCAGGACCGCCCCCTGGCCCCGCCGGCCATTGGGGACTGGGCCGAACCGCCCGACGCGGCGGATAACACCGCCGACGGCTTTTCCGCGCGGCTGACGCCCCGGCAGATCCAGCGGATGCAGGCGGGCTATTACGGCTCCATCACCCATCTGGACCACCAGATCGGCCGCCTGCTGCGGGAACTGAAGGATGAGGGCGTGCTGAACGATACCATCCTCCTGTTCACATCCGACCACGGCGAGATGCTGGGCGACCACTATCTGCTGCGCAAATCTCAGGGCTATCAGGGCAGCGTGCATGTGCCGCTGCTGCTGTACGACCCCGGCGGCCATCTGGGGCTGCCAAAGGGCAGGCGGTGCGCCGCCCTGGCGGAACTGCGGGACGTGATGCCCACCCTGCTGGCGGCCGCAGGGCTGCCGGTGCCGGAGGGCGTGGACGGGATGGACCTGGCCGCCGTCTGCAAAGGCGAGGGAATTCCCCGCGCCTGGCTGCACGGCGAGCACACGGCCCAAACCGAGCCGGCCCATTCCATGCAGTACATCCTGATGGACGGCTGCAAGTACCTGTGGTTTTCCCACACGGGGCGGGAACGGCTGTTCGATCTGAACAGTGACCCCCATGAGCTGCACGACCGGGCCGATGACCCGGGCTATGCACAGCAAAAGGAAAAAATGCGCGCCTGCCTGATCCGCGCGCTGAAGGGGCGGCCGGAGGGCTATTCCGACGGACAGGCCTTGCACACCGGCCGGACTCCTGTTACCATATTACCCAAATCACCCATCTGAGAAACGGAGGGCTTTCCTATGCTTACCAACAACCTGGAAATGCTGCAGCGGGCCAGTCGGGAGGGCTTTGCCATTCCGGCCATCAACACCCAAGGCGGCAACTATGACATCATCTGGGCCTGCTGCAAGGCGGCGCAGGAGATGCGCAGCCCCATCATCCTGGCCCACTACGTGGCCACCGGCGCCTTTTCCGGCCACGACTGGTTCGTGAACGTGGCCAAGTGGTGCGCCAATAAGGTGGATGTGCCGGTGTCCATCCATCTGGACCACGGCGACGGCTTCGACATCTGTATGGAGGCGCTGCGCCTGGGCTTCACCAGCGTGATGATCGACGGCTCCACCCGCCCCATCGAGGAAAACGCCGCCATGACGGGTGAAGTCATCAAGGTGGCAAAGCACTTCGACGTGCCGGTGGAAGCCGAGATCGGCGAGCTTCTGCGGCTGGACGGCGGCGTGCCCATGGAAAACAAAAACATCGTGGACCCGGAACAGGTGCGGCACTTTTTGCAGCTGTGCCAGCCGGACACCCTGGCCATTGGCATCGGCAACGCCCACGGCTATTACAAAGGCAAGCCGGACATCCACCTGGACGTGCTGGAAAAGGTGCGCCAGTTCACCGATATCCCCCTGGTGCTCCACGGCTGTACCGGCATGGAGGAAAGCGTCATCAAACAGGCTATCCAGCTGGGCGTGGCCAAGATCAACTTCGGCACCGAGATCCGTTACAAATACGTGCAACACTACCAGGAGGGCCTGAATGAGCTGGATCACCAGGGCCATTCCTGGAAGCTGAGCCAGTACGCCAGCGAGGCTTTGGCGGAGGATGTGAAGAACATCATCCGGCTGTCTGGCTCCGCGGGCACCGTGTAACAACCAACAGGATACGGCCCCGGCGGCACGCTGCCGGGGCAAGGGAGGATGATACAGCATGAAACAGAAGCTGAATGTGGGCTTTGTGGTGACCCTTTCCGGCCGATGGCCCCGTGAACTGCCCGAACGCCGGTTCAAAGCCTATGGCGAATGGGCCGAACAGCACCTGCCCAGCTGTAGGGTGCACCGCTTTGAACGGGTGCTGTGCACCAAGCAGGA
Organism: uncultured Oscillospiraceae bacterium; assembly: GCA_949291395.1. Taxonomy (GTDB): domain Bacteria; phylum Bacillota; class Clostridia; order Oscillospirales; family Ruminococcaceae; genus Allofournierella. Next base: position 21,510 of record CASEVW010000069.1, read on the forward strand.
TATGCTGGAGTGCATCGAGGACTTCCAGAAGCATCAGGTGGAGCTGGTGGTGCTGGTGTACGGCGCCTTCACCGGTGACGACATCGCCTGCGGCCTGGCGGACGCGCTGAAAGCGCCCATCCTGCTGTGGGCGCCCCGGGAGGAGCGGTGGGTCCGGCAGGACCGGCTGTATGCCAATGCGCTGTGCAGCGCCTCCATGAACGGCGCTTCGCTGCGGCGCATTGGGGCGAAATACCACATCGTTTACGGCAACAAGGAAGAGCCCCGGGTGGGAAAAGAGCTGACGGACATCACCAACGCCTACGCCGCCGTGAAAAACATGAAGGGCCTGACCTACGGCCTGTTTGGCTACCGGCCCACCGCCTTTTACAACTGCGCCTTTGACGAGGTGGTCATCCGCCGCACCTTCGGCATCAACATGGAAGAGACCGACCTGAAGGTGGTCTTTGACGAGATGGCCCAGCTGCCCTGGAGCGAGGTGGAGGCCGAGATGAAGCGGGTGGCGGACACCTGGGACACCACCGCGCTGCCGGACGGCCACCTGGAAAACCACGCCCGGCTGTATCTGACGCTGAAAAAGCTGATGCCCCGGCAGGGCTACGATTATGCGGCCATCAAGTGCTGGCCGGAGATGGGCAACCTGCACACCACGCCCTGCGCGGTGCTGGGCCGCCTGGCGGACGAGGGCATCACCATCAGCTGCGAAGGAGATGTGGATGCCGGCCTTGCGGCAGTGGCCCAGAACATCCTCACCGGCCTGCCCACCTTCATCACCGACCTGATCAACCTGGACGAGGAAAACAACACCGTCACCTTCTGGCACTGCGGCAACGCCGCACCCAGCCTGCACGACGAGCGGGACGGTGTGACCATGTGCAACCACCCGCTGTTGGGCCAGGGCACCGCGTTCTGGTGCGCCCTGAAAGAAGGCCCGGTGACGGCGGCCCGTTTCAGCAACATCGACGGGCAGTACCGGCTGTTCCTGGTGCGGGGCACGGCACAAAAGACCACCCGCAACACCCGGGGCAGCATGGTGAACGTGAAGATCGACACCCCCGTGCTGGAACTGGTGCATAAGATCGCCGAAAGCGGCATGAGCCATCATTACAGCCTGGTCTGGCAGGACGTGGCGGACCAGATGATCCAGATCGCCAAGGTGCTGGGCATTCCGGTGGTGGAGCTGTAACGGATACAAAGCAAGGAGTGTGCAGATGAAGCGCGTGCGATTCGATTCCTCAGCGCAGTGAGGCGGCAGGACCGAACCATAACAGCGGCCTTTGCCGCCCGCTCAACAAAGGAAAGGAGCCTTTTTTATGGAAAAGAAAAACAGTTCCATCACTTATCGCGAGATCTACGGCCAGGACGCATCCTTTGCGGCCATCAACGAGACCCTGCCTAAGATCTTTGCCACGCTGGACGAGGTGTTCGCCCAGCCCTACGACGAGCTGATCTTCACCGGCTGCGGCACCAGTTTGTATCTGGCTCAGACCGCCGCCCACGCCTGGAATACCTACAACGACACCCCGGCCAAGGCGGTGTGCTGTTCTGAGCTGTACTTCTTCCCCAAGGCCTACATCAAGGGCAAACGGGTGCTGGTGCTGCCCATCACCCGCAAAAGCTACACCACCGAGGTGCGCAACGCCATCGACAAGGTGCGCGCTTTGGATGGGGTAAAAACGCTGGCCATCACCTGCGACGTGGATTCCAGCCTGTACAATGACGCCTACATCCTTTCCCCCAAAACGGCGGAGGACAGCGTCATCATGACCCGCAGCTTCACCAGCATGGTCTATCTGGCCGTGATCCTGGCCATGTATGAAGGCGGCAAAAAAGACGAGATCGACGCCATGGCGGAGTATCCCGCCCAGGCGAAACGCCTGCTGGCCGAGATGGACCGGATGGCCAAGACCATCCTGGCCGAGCACCCGGACCTTGACCTGTTCATCACCCTGGGCCAGGGCGTGTACTACGGCGTGGCCAACGAGTGCATGAACAAGATGAAGGAGATGGGCCTGTCCAATTCCGAGGCCTACTACAGCCTGGAATACCGCCACGGCCCCATGAGCCTGGTGGACGAGCACACCCTGGTGCTCACCCTGGCCCATCCCGACACCCTGGAAGAGGACGCCGCCCTGCTGCGCCAGATGAAGAGCTTCGGCGCGGTGTGCGCCGCCATTGGCGACGGGGTGGAGCAGGCCATGCCCCAGGCGGACTACAAACTGGAGCTGGGCTGCGGCTACAACGCCCAGCAGAACGCCGCCCTCATCGGCTTTATCGGCCAGTTCCTGGGCTACTACATCGCCGAGCAAAAGAACATTGATGCGGATACCCCCCGCCATCTGAGCCAGGCCATCGTGCTGGAAAAGTGATCTGCCGAAAAGCATAAACGCTTTTTTCCTTATCCCACCCCCCTTAAACGGCAAAGCCCCGCCTGCCCGGACCCTTTGGCCCCGGCGGCGGGGTTTTGCCGTGTTACAAAAAATGGGGCTGTTGCAAAACAGCCCCGAAAGAAAAAGAGAGATCGGCTTCCCCGAAAAGGGTTGCCAATCTCTCTTTTTTGTTGTAAGTTGAAACTACCATGAAGCAACTACAACGAGGTAAGTATAACAGAAAGGCTGAGATA
>CASEVW010000070.1 GCA_949291395.1 uncultured Oscillospiraceae bacterium
CTCCAGCCTGGAGGCCGCCCAGGCGGTGTTTGAGGGGCTGTACCCCGTGTTCCGCGCCGCCGGGGTGTTCCTGGCGGCCCAGTGCTGCGAGCATCTGAACCGGGCCATCATCCTGGAAGCCGCTGCCCTTCCCGCCGGGGCTGAGGTGGTGAACGTGGTGCCTCAGCCCCATGCCGGGGGCAGCTTTGCCACCACCTGCTGGCAGCGCTTTGACCAGCCCGTCGCCCTGGAGGAGATCCGGGCGGACGTCGGGCTGGACATTGGCGACACCCTCATCGGCATGCACCTGAAACGGGTGGCCGTGCCGGTGCGGCTGAGCCTGTGCCGCATCGGGCAGGCCAATCTGGTGTGCGCCCGCACCCGCCCCAAATACATCGGCGGGCCCCGGGCGGCCTATGCGCCGGAAACGGAACTGAGGGAGGAACAGCCATGACACAGCACGAAGAACTGACCCAAAAAGTAGCCGCCATCCGCCAGCGGATGGACGCCGCCTGCCGTGCCGCCGGGCGGGACCCGAAGACCGTTTTGCTCTGCGCCGCCAGCAAGACCCGTGACGCAGACACGGTGCGCCAGGCCCTGGGCACCGGCATCGACATTTTTGGCGAAAACCGGGTGCAGGAGCTGGTGGAAAAGCACGCCGCCGGCGCTTACGGCGACACCCCGCTGCACTTCATCGGCCATTTGCAGACCAACAAGGTGCGGCAGGTGGTGGGCGTGGCGGACCTGATCGAATCGGTGGATTCTGATCGCCTGCTGGAAGCTGTAGAAAAGGAAGCCGCCCGCCAAAATCTCCGGCAGGACATCCTGCTGGAGGTGAACATCGGCGGCGAGGAGAGCAAAAGCGGCGTGGCCCCCGATGCCCTGATGGATCTGCTTGCCCGGGCAGATCAGCTTTGCCATGTGCAGGTGCGGGGGCTGATGTGCATCCCGCCCAAATGCGAGGACCCCGCCCGCCAGCGGGAATGGTTCGCCGCCATGCGGCGGCTGTTCGACCAGGCCGCCGCCCAGCCCTGGCAGCGCAATCAGCTGACCATCCTTTCCATGGGCATGAGCGGCGATTTTGAGGCCGCCATCCAGGAAGGGGCCACCGTGGTGCGGGTGGGCACTGCCATCTTCGGGCCCCGGGCGTATCCCGCCCCCTAAGGAATGAACCGCTTGTTTGCAGGCGGCGCACAAGGCCTTTAATTTTACTGTTATAACGGAATAAAGTGTATTTAAAAGGCGGACATCTTTGCATTTTTCGCAAAAATGTCCGCCTTTTTTCTTTCTTTTTTCCACAATTCCGGGTCTTGTTTGTCCCGCTGCATGCGCAGAATGGCTAAACATTCGTCTTTCCCTTGCAAAGCCCGGTGCGCCGTGTGTATACTTTTATTTATATGGCAAAAACACACTGGCCTGCTGGACAATGACAGCCGCCTTTTTCAGGATCGCCTCCTTGCCCCGGTCAAAACCGTTTGCCATGCCTTAGTTTTGGGAAAGGCGGTCTTTTTTCAATGTCAAAGTTTCATATCCCCCAGCGGCTGCGCAACCTGCTGATGGTGCTGGCGGGCAATGCCATTTACGCCACAGCCGTGGTCATGTTCATTCTGCCCTGCGGGCTGATCTCCGGCGGCACCACCGGCCTCGCCCTCATCGGCCAGCACTGGTTCAACATCCCCATCTCCAACTTCGTCATGGTCTCCAACGTGATCATGTTCATTCTGGGTGCCGTGATCATGGGCCGGTGGTTCGCGCTGAACACCGCCATCTCCACCTTCTGCTACCCCATTTTTCTGGAACTGCTGGGCCGCATCCCCGGCATCGACACCATGACCCGTGACCCCATGCTGGCCACCGTGTTCGCCGGCGTGCTCATTGGCGCGGGCATCGGCCTGGTGATCGCGGCGGGCGCATCCAGCGGCGGCATGGACATCCCCCCCATCATCGCCAACAAGTTTTTGGGCATCCCGGTGTCGGTGGGCATGTACACGCTGGACTTCTTCATCCTCATCGGCCAGATGTTCTTCGCCAACAAGGAGCAGATCCTCTACGGCCTGCTGCTGGTGCTGCTGTACACCACGGTGCTGGACAAAGTGGTGGTGCGGGGCCAGTCCCGCATCCAGGTGAAGATCCTCAGCGAAAAAAGCGAGGAGATCCGCAACGCCATCCTGCATGTGATGGACCGGGGCTGCACCATGCTCCACGCCCAGACCGGCTACGCCCGCAACGAATGGGATATGGTGCTCACGGTCATCACCAACCGGGAGCTCTCCAAGCTGAACCATCTGGTGCAGCAGATCGACCCCCAGGCCTTCATCATCATCGACTCGGTGAGCAAGGTGCAGGGCCGCGGCTTCACGCTGCACAAACTGTATAAATAAGCCCTGCCAGTTGTTTTCGGCAGCCAAGCGCCCCGCTTCCTTTCGCTGACAAAGCGAATGGGAGCGGGGCGCTTTTTGTTTTGCCTTGTCAAACAAAACAGTTTCCGTTCATAGTTTCGGCCCATTTTTAAAATCTTGCCCATTTTTTACTTTTTTCTTGACATTTCCCCATTGGTATGATAGAAATAAAAGGCACTGTTAGTTTAGGCTAACTACATTGGAAACGGAGGTTTTTCCCCTTGATGATAAACAAACGGCTGATCGGTATGGTCAGCGATTCCAAAAAAGAGGTCTTTCGCAATGTGGCGTTCCAGTGGGCTGCACTGGCCGCCAACATCGCCATGATCCTTGCCATCGCCCGGTTTTTGGCCCTGCTGGCCGCCGGGCAGCCCGCTTCCCTGGGCGTTACCCTGCTCGTCGCCTTTGCCGCGGCGGTGATCCGCTTTTTCTGCGCCCGGCAGGCTACCCTGTGCGGCTACCGGGCCTCCCGGGGCGTGAAGCAGACGCTGCGGCGCACCATTTTTGAAAAGCTGCTGCGCCTTGGCCCCGGCTATTCCGCCCAGGTCTCCACCTCGGAGATCGTGCAGGTGACGGTGGAGGGCGTGGAGCAGCTGGAGACCTACTTCTCCTCCTACCTGCCCCAGTTCTTTTACAGCATGCTGGCCCCGGTCACCCTGTTCTGCGTGCTGGCCCCCATCAGCCTGAAGGCCGCCCTGATCCTGCTGGTCTGCGTGCCGCTGATCCCGGTATCCATCGCCCTGGTGCAGACCTTTGCCAAAAAGCTGCTGGCCCGCTACTGGGGCCAGTACACCGCCCTGGGCGACAGCTTTTTGGAAAACCTGCAGGGCCTGACCACCCTGAAGATCTACCAAAGCGACGCAGAAAAGCACCGCCAGATGAACGAGGAGGCCGAGCGCTTCCGCCGTATCACCATGAAGGTGCTCACCATGCAGCTAAACTCCATCACCATCATGGACCTGGTGGCCTACGGCGGCGCGGCCCTGGGCATCATCGTGGCGGCCAGCCAGTTTGCCGCCGGCACCATCGGCCTGTTCGGCTGCTTTGCCATCGTGATGCTGTCCGCCGAGTTTTTCCTGCCTATGCGGCTTTTGGGCTCTTACTTCCACATTGCCATGAACGGCATGGCCGCCAGCGATAAGATCTTCAAGCTGCTGGACCTGCCCGAGCCTGCCCCCCAGGCCGGCCGCATCGACCCCAGCGACTGTTCGATCCGCTGCACCGGCCTGCGCTTTGGCTACGAGCCGGAGCGGGAGATCCTTCACGGGGTGGACATCCAGCTGCCCCAGACCGGCCTTGTGGCCCTGGTGGGCGCATCCGGCTGCGGCAAGTCCACCCTGGCGGGGCTGCTGTCCGGCCGGATCAGCGGCTATGAGGGCAGCATCACCATCGGCGGGCAGGAGCTTTCCCGCATCAGCGCCGCCAGCCTGATGGAGAGCATCACCACCGTGGGCTTTTCCGCCCGTTTGTTCAAGGGCACCGTGCGGGAGAACCTGCTGCTGGCCGCCCCCGGCGCCAGCGACAGCCAGCTGTGGCGGGTGCTGGAACAGGTAAAGCTGGCGGATTTCCTGCGCAGCCAGCAGGGGCTAGACACCCTTTTGGCCGAAAAGGCGGCCAACCTGTCCGGCGGGCAGTGCCAGCGCCTGGCCCTGGCCCGTGCCCTGCTGCACGACAGCCCCATCTACATCTTTGACGAAGCCACCTCCAACATCGACGTGGAGAGTGAGAACCATATCATGGCCCTGGTACACCAGCTGGCCCAGACCAAATGCGTGCTGCTGATCTCCCACCGGCTGGCCAACGTGACCGCCGCCGGGCGCATCTACGCCCTGGACAAGGGCAATGTGGCAGGCTGCGGCACCCACGGCCAGCTGCTGGAACACTGCCCCGCCTACCGTGAACTGTGGGACAGCCAGCAGGCCCTGGAACATTACAACGCAAAGGAGGAAGTCTTTGCATGAAAAAACGTTCTGACCTGGCGGTGATGGGCCGCCTGATCGGCCTTGTGAAACCGCTGCTGGGCTTTATGCTCACGGCCATCGCCATGGGCGTGGCAGGCTTTCTCTGCGCCCAGTTCCTCACCATCTTCGGCGGCTTTGCCATGCTGAACGTGCTGGGCTTTTCCGGCCTGCCGGCCCTTTCCACCCTGTTTATTTGCATGGGGATCTTTGCCGTGGCCCGGGGCATCCTGCGCTACGCCGAACAGGCCTGCAACCACTTCATCGCTTTCAAACTGCTGGCCCTCATCCGGGACAAGGTGTTCGCCGCGCTGCGCCGCCTTGCCCCCGCCAAGCTGGAAGGCCGGGATAAGGGCGACCTGATCTCGGTCATCACCTCGGACATCGAGCTGCTGGAGGTCTTTTACGCCCACACCATCTCCCCCATTGCCATCGCCCTGATCGTGTCGGTCATCATGACCCTGTTCATCGGCAGCTATCACTGGCTGCTGGGCCTGGTGGCCGCCCTGGCCTTTTTGACCGTAGGCGTGCTGGTGCCGGTGGTGGCCGCCCGCACCGGCGGCAGCCGCGGCCTGGAATACCGCACCCAGTCCGGCGCGCTGAGCGCCTTTGTGCTGGACAGCCTGCGGGGCCTGGACCAGCTGATCCAGTACGACGCCGGCCCCCGCCGCCTGCGGGAGATGGACCGCCGCACCGGCGAGCTGCTGAAAAAGGAGGGCCGGATGAAGGCCGCCCTCGGCACCGCCACCGCCTGCACCGGCGCGCTGATCCTGTTTTTCTCTTTGTCCATGCTCTCGCTGTCTTACCTTTTGTACCGGCAGGGCGCGGTGGCCTTTGACGGGGTGCTCATCCCCCTCATCGCCATTATGAGCTCTTTCGGCCCGGTGGTGGCGCTGGCCAACCTGGGCAGCACCTTGCAGCAGACCTTCGCTGCGGGCAACCGGGTGCTGGACATTCTGGACGAAAGCCCCGTGGTGGAGGAAAACACCACCGGCAAAACGGTGTCTTTCTCCGGCGCTGCCTGCGACGGCGTGAACTTCACCTACGGGGAGGAACCCATCCTGCAAAACGTCAGCCTGACGCTGCCCCCGGACAAGATCATCGGCATCACCGGCCGCAGCGGCAGCGGCAAATCCACCCTGCTGAAACTGCTGATGCGCTTTTGGGATACCAGCAGCGGTACCGTGTCCGTTTCCGGCGAAAACGTGAAGGACATCCGCACCGCCAGCCTGCGCCAGATGCAGAGCTATGTGACCCAGGAGACCTACCTGTTCCACGACAGCATCGAGGCCAACGTGAAGGTGGCCAAACCCGGCGCCACCCACGAAGAGGTGGTGGAAGCCTGCAAAAAGGCCTCGGTACACGACTTTATCATGACCCTGCCCAAGGGGTACGACACCAACGTGGGCGAGCTGGGGGACACCCTGTCCGGCGGCGAGCGGCAGCGGCTGGGCATCGCCCGTGCCTTCCTGCACGACGCGCCCCTGATCCTGCTGGACGAGCCCACCAGCAACCTGGACAGCCTGAACGAGGCGGTGATCCTGAAAAGCCTGCACCAGCAGCGCCAGGGCAAGACCGTGGTCCTGGTGAGCCACCGGGCCTCCACCATGCGGGTGGCGGACACCACCTACAGCGTGGAACACGGCCGCCTGAGCTGATCCGCCCCTTTTTCATCCAAAGCCGAGGCCGGGCAAGGAAACTTTGCCTGCGGACTGACGATTTTGTGTAACTGACTGCGTCAGAGCTCCTAGCTAACCACCAAGGGTAGCGTCGTCGCTCTTCCTTGCATTTACAACAAAATCGCCGGGCCGCAGGTGCATGGCAGCCCTGGCCCTCGTTTTTGAGAGCAAAATAGATGAAAAGGGACACCCCAATACTTGGTGTATTGGGGCGACCCTTTGAATTTGTTAGGCTCCAAAAACGTAAGCCAGGGCCAAAGCTTCCTTACTCGGACTCGGCTAAACCAAAGGAGCATTTTTATGAAATACCTGTACATCACCCTGGGCCTTGTCTGCCTGGCGCTGGGCGCTGTGGGCGCTGTGATCCCCCTGCTGCCCGCCACCCCCTTTCTGCTGGGCACCTGCTTTTTCTTCGCAAAAGGCTCCGACCGGCTGAACCAGTGGTTTTTGTCTACCAAGCTGTACAAAAACAACTTCAAGAGCTTCCACGAGCAGCGGGCCATGCGCCTGAAAACCAAGATCACCATCATGGTGACCGTCACCCTTACCATGACCATCGGCTTTGTTATGATGCAGGAAGTGCTGGTTGGCCGCATCGTGCTGGGCTGCGTGTGGCTGTTCCATATGTACTACTTTATCTTCCGCATCCGCACCCTGAAACCCCAGCAGAACACCGAAAACTGACCGGCAAAAACGATTTTGCCGCACAAAAAAGAGCTATTCGCATCTTGCGAACAGCTCTTTTTTTGTATTATCCCAGTTCTTTTTTCACCAGCTGGGCCAGATGGTCGGCAATGGCCTGGATCTCGCTTTCGTCCTGGCCTTCCACCATCACCCGGATCAGCGGCTCGGTGCCGCTCACCCGCACCAGCACCCGGCCGGTATCGCCCAGAGCTTCCTTCTGCTGGCGGATGGCTTCTTTCAGCACGTCGTTGTTGTAGAATTCCAGCTTGCCCTCGGCGGTCACCTGCACGTTCACCATCACCTGGGGCAGGCGGGTCATCACCCCGGCCAGCTCCGACAGAGGCTTCTGGCACCGTTTCAGCAGGCACAGCAGCTGCAAGGCGGTCAGCTGGCCGTCGCCGGTGGTGGCAAAGTCACGGAAGATCACATGGCCGCTCTGCTCGCCGCCCAGGGTGTAACCCTCCAGCTCCATCTCTTCCAGCACGTACCGGTCGCCCACCTTGGTGGCGGCGAACTTCATGCCGTTGGCCTCGCAGAACTGCACAAAGCCCAGGTTGGTGAGCACGGTGCCCACGATGGTGGAGCGGCGCAGCTTGCCCCGCTGCTGCATGTCCAGGCCGCAGATGGCCATGATGTAGTCGCCGTCCACCACGTTGCCCTGCTCATCCACAAACAGGCAGCGGTCCGCGTCGCCGTCAAAGGCCACGCCCGCATGCACCGGATGGGTGCGCACATATTCCTGTAACTGCTCCAGATGGGTGGATCCGCAGTTTTCGTTGATGTTGGTGCCGTCGGGCTTGTCGTGCAGCACCACGGCGTTGGCCCCCAGCTCTTCAAACAGGGTGCGGGCGGTGGCGCTGGCGGAACCGTTGGCGCAGTCCACCACGATGTTCAGCCCCTCCAGCGAATAGGGGATGGTGCTCTTCAGATGCTCGATGTAATCCCGGGCGGCGGTGGTGCAGGTGGTGATCTGGCCCAGGTTCTCGCCCTTGGCGTAGGTGAAATCGTTCTTTTCGATCAGCCGTTCGATCTGCTCTTCCAGCTCGTCCGGCAGCTTGAAGCCCTCGCCGTTGAAGATCTTGATGCCGTTGAAGGAATAGGGGTTGTGGCTGGCGGAGATCATCACGCCCGCGTCCGCCTTGTATTTGCCCACCAGATAGGCCACTGCCGGGGTGGACACCACGCCCAGGTCGATCACGTCCGCGCCCACCGAGCACAGGCCGGCCGCCAGGGCCGCCCCCAGCATATCGCTGGAGATGCGGGTATCCTTGCCCAGCACCACCAGGGGCCGCCGGCGGCGGCCGTAGGTCAGCACCTGTGCGGCGGCACGGCCAATGGCCATAGCCAGCTCGCAGGTCATATCTTCACCGGCAATGCCCCGCACGCCGTCGGTACCAAACAGTCTTCCCATGGTAAAACACCTTTCTTTCCGCTTATTTTCCGTTACACGCGGGGCACGATATGCGCCGCGTCCTTGTAAATATGGCCTTCCGGCACTACGCCCCGCACACAGCTGGTGGGGTACACCTGGCTGCGGCGGCCCAGCACCGCACCGGGGCAGAGCACGCTGTTGCAGCCCACCTCGGCCTCGTCGCCCACCAGGGCACCCAGCTTTTTGCGGCCGGTCATCTGCACCTGGTCACCCTGGCGGATGCACACCAGCGTTTTGTCGCTTTTCAGGTTGCTGGTCACCGCCCCGGCGCCCAGATGGGCCTTATAGCCCAAAATGGAATCGCCCACATAGTTGAAGTGCGGCACCTGGGCGCCGTCGAACAGGATGCAGTTTTTCAGCTCCACGCTGTTTCCCACCACGGCGCCCGCGCCCACCAGGGCGCTGCCCCGGATGAAGGCGCAGTGGCGCACCTGGGCCTCCGGGCCGATGATGCAGGGGCCGCTCAGCGACGCGCTGGGGGCCACCTTGGCGCTTTTCGCCACCCACACCTGGGGGTAGGGCTGGTCATACTCCTCGCTGGGCAGACTGCTGCCCAGCTGGCAGATAAAATCGCTCAGATCGTCCAGGACCTCCCAGGGCCATTGCTTGCCCGCAAACAGGGGGGCGGCCTGGGTGTGGGTCAGGTCAAACAATGCTTCAATGCGGCAGACATCCATACCAAGATGCTCCTTTCTACAGTACATGACACCATTATACGCAGGCGCCCCGCAAAAAGCAATCTAAAAATGTAAAAAATAAGGACGAAAAAACAAATTTAGCGGGTAGCACGAAATTTTAGCCATAACGCACTCTATTTTTTATCAGTATCTTCCACAACAAAACGCCCCCCGGATGCAGGACGGCGAAGTTCCTGCATCCAGGGGAAGCTTATCGGTAAAAAGTCTTTTTTGCCCAAAAACGATCTTACTTTTTGTTCTTTTTGCGCAGCAGCGCCTTGCCCAGCTCCACCGCCGGGATCACCGACGCCGCCAGGGCCATGGCCAAGCCGTATTCCCGCAGGGTGATGGGCGCAAAATCAAAGGCCGCAGCCGCCGGCGGAAAAAACAGCACCGCCGTGGTGAGGGCAAGGCTGCCCAGCATAGCTGCCCACAGGTAGGGGTTCTGCCCCTGCACCGTGAACACGCTGCCCCGCTGGCTGCGCATGTTGAAGCTGTGGAAGATCTCGGTCATGCTCATGGTCAAAAAGGCCATGGAGACCCCCACCCCGTTCTGGGCCAGCTGCCAAAAGCCGGTGTCCACCCGGACGCCCACAAAATAGGCCGCCAGGGTGAGGGCCGTGACCAGCACGCCCTGCCAGATCACATCCAGCCCCAGCCCGCCGGCAAAGATGCTCTCGCCGCTGGGGCGGGGCGGGCGCTGCATCACCCCGGCCTCCTCCCGCTCCATGCCTAGCGCCAGCGCCGGGAAGCAGTCGGTGATCAGGTTGATCCACAACAGGTGCACCGGCCGCAGCAGCGTGAAGCCCAGCAGGGTGGACACAAAGATGCTCAGCACCTCGCTCATATTGGAAGCCAGCAGGAACTGGATGGACTTTCGGATGTTGTCGTAGATGCGTCGGCCCTCGCTCACCGCCGCCACAATGGTGGCAAAGTTGTCGTCCGCCAACACCATGTCCGCCACGTTTTTGGTCACGTCGGTGCCGGCCAGGCCCATGCCGATGCCGATGTCCGCCGTTTTGATGCTGGGGGCGTCGTTCACCCCGTCCCCCGTCATGGCGGTGACGCAGCCCCTGGCCCGCCAGGCCCGCACGATGCGCACCTTGTGCTGGGGCTGCACCCGGGCGTATACCGAAATTTCCGGCGCCCGCCGGGTCAGTTCCTCGTCGCTCATCCGGTCCAGCTGGGTGCCGGTGACCACCTGTCCCGCCGTTTGCAGAATGCCCAGCTCCCGGCCGATGGCGGCGGCGGTGTCCGGATGGTCGCCGGTGATCATCACCGGCTTGATGCCCGCCGCTTTGCATTCCCGGATGGCCCCTGCCGCCTGGGGCCGCACCGGGTCCATCATGCCCACCAATCCCAAAAACACCAGCTGCTGCTCGGCGTTTTGGCTGGTGGGCCGGGCGGGCAGAGCTTCCCAGCGGCGGGTGGCGGCGGCCAGCACCCGCAGGGCCTGCCCCGCCATCCGCCGGTTTTCCGCCAGAATGGCCGACCGGTCCGCCTGGGTCAGGGGCACCATCACCCCCTGGCGCATCCAGTGGGTGCAGCGCTGCAGCAGCACGTCCGGCGCACCTTTGGTGTACTGCACGATGCCCTCGCTGGTTTTGTGAAAGGTGGACATGAGCTTGCGGGCGCTGTCAAAGGGGATCTCTGCCACACGGGGGGATGCCGCCGCCAAAGCCTGCTTGCGCATCCCCAGCCGGGCGGCGTATTCCACCAGGGCGCACTCGGTGGCCTCTCCCCTTGCCCGGCACTCCTCTTCCAGCACCGCGTCGCTGCAAAGGGCCAGGGCGGCAGCCAGAGGCTTTTCCTGCCCGTAATGGGCCCGCACGCTCATGTGGTTCTGGGTCAGGGTGCCGGTCTTGTCGGAACAGATCACCTGGGCGCATCCCAGGGTCTCCACGGCGGTGAGGCGGCGGATCACCGCCCCCCGGCGGCTCATGTTGGTCACCCCCACCGAAAGCACGATGGTCACCACCGCCGCCATCCCCTCCGGGATGGCCGCCACCGCCAGGCTGACCGCCACCATAAAGGTGGAGAGCACGCTTTCCAGATCCACGCTGCCGTTCTGCCACAGCCCAAAGCCAAAGATGAACACGCAGATGGCCAGCACGATGGCGCTGAGGGTGCGGCTCAGGCCCGCTAGTCGTTGTTGTAATGGCGTTTTGCCCTGCACGGTACTGGCCAGCACCCCGGCAATATGGCCCATCTCGGTATTCATGCCGGTGGCAGTGACCACCAGTTTGCCCCGCCCGTAGCTGACGCTGCTGCCCATATAGGCCATGCACCGCCGGTCTCCCAGGGGGATCTGCCGCCCGGCGGGCAGTGCCTCTACGCTTTTTTCCACCGGCACGCTCTCGCCGGTGAGGGCCGATTCCTCGATCTTTAAGCTGGCGGCTTCCACCAAACGGCCGTCTGCCGGCACAGCGTCCCCGGCTTCCAGCAGCACCATATCCCCGGGCACCAGGTCCTCGCTGGGGATGGCGCTCACATGGCCGCCCCGCACCACCTTTGCCTTGGCCGCCGTCATCTGCTGCAAGGCTTCGATGGCCTTTTCGGCCTTGCTCTCCTGATACACGCCCAGCAGGGCGTTGATGAGCACCACCGCCAGAATGATGAACACATCACTAAAGCTCTCCCCGGCGCAGGCCGCCGTGATGCCGGACACCGCTGCCGCCGCCAGCAGCACCACGATCATCGGGTCTGCCATCTGCTGCAAAAAGCGCTGGAACAAGCTTTCTTTTTGGGCCTGCTCCAGTTTGTTTTTGCCCGTCCGGGCCAGCCGCTGGGCCGCCTGCCGGGGCGTGAGCCCTTCGGGGCCGCTGTCCAGATGCCGCAGCACCTGGCTTGCGGGCTGCTGATACGATTCCATGGGTCGCTTCTCCTCCTTTGGCCTGCCGTTTCCTTTTGGGTATCTGGAACCCTTAGGACAAGTGTATGCGGCAGGCCCGCCGGGGATGCCAACGGCGCAAAAAAGCAGCCTGGAACGGAAAAACCATTCCAGGCTGCTTTTTCACAGTATCAAAGGCGCAGCACGCTTTGGATGAGCAGCACGCCCACCAGCACCGGCAGTACAAAGGTCACATAGCCCCGCACCCAGTTGGGCACCGCCAGGCCAACGCCCTCGTTGGCTTCTTTCTGGTAGTTCTTGAAGCCCCAGCCCACCCGGGACACACAGAACAGCAGGTACACCAGCGAGCCGCCGGGCAGCAGGATGTTGCTCACCAGATAGTCCTCCAGGTCCAGCACGGCGGTGCCTTCCCCAAAGGGCATGAAGCCGCTCCACACGTTGTAGCCCAGCACGCAGGGCAGCGAGATCAGCGCCACGATCACGCCGTTCACCACCGCCGCCTTTTTCCGGCTCCAGCCGGACAGGTCCACCGTGCAGGCCAGGATGTTCTCAAACACCGCGATGATGGTGGAGAAAGAGGCAAAGCTCATGAACAAAAAGAACAGCGTGCCCCACACCCGGCCGCCGGCCATGGAGTTGAACACCCGGGGCAGGGTCATAAAGATCAGCGGCGGGCCGCTGTCCACCGGCACGTCATAGGCAAAGCAGGCCGGGAAGATGATCAGGCCGGACGTGAACGCCACAAAGGTGTCCAGGACAGCGATGTTCACCGACTCGCCCAGCAGCCGCCGTTCCTTGCCCAGGTAGCTGCCGAAGATGAGCATGGCGCCGATGCCCAGGCTCAGGGTGAAAAAGCTCTGGTTCATGGCGGCGGTCACGGTGCCCAGAAAGCCGGTCTCTTCCACCTTGGCAAAGTCCGGCACCAGATAGAACTGGAGGCCCTCGGACGCACCGGGCAAAAACAGGCTGTTCACCGCCAGCACCACCATGATGCCCAGCAGCGCCAGCATCATCCATTTGGTGATGCGTTCCACGCCTTTTTGCAGCCCGAACGAGCAGATCACAAAGCCCACGACCACGGTCACCAGCATCCAAAAGCCCATGGTGCCAGGCTGGGCCAGCATGTCATTAAAAGCGGTGTCCACGCCGGCCTTGTCCAGCCCGCTCATCTGGCCGGTGAGGTAGCGGTAGAAGTAGTACATCATCCAGCCGGTGACGGTGGTGTAAAAGGACATGAGCACATAGTTGCCCAGCATGGCAAAGATGCCGTGCCAGTGCCACTTTGTGCCCTTGGGCTCCAGCTCCTGATAGGCCTTGATGCAGCTTTTCCGGCTGGCCCGGCCGATGGCGAACTCCATGGTCAGCACCGGGATGCCCACCACCGCCAAAAAGAACACATACAGCAGCACGAACAGGCCGCCGCCGTTCTGCCCGACCACATACGGAAAGCGCCACACGTTGCCGATGCCGATGGCGCAGCCCGCGCTGAGCAGCAAAAAGCCCAGGCGGGAGCCAAATTTTTCTCGTTGCATACACGATTCCCTCTTGCGCTTATAGATTTGCATCACGGTTTTCCGCAATCACTTTACCATAATGCACCTTTATTATACAAAATTACCGGGACCGGCTGCAAGAGAAAACGGCGATACCGTTTCCATTTTGACACTTTTTGTTGAAAATACCCTCAGCTCAGCTCAAACATGCCGTTGTACAGCTGATAATACTCGCCCTTTTGCTCCAGCAGCTCCTCATGGCTGCCCCGCTCCACGATGCGGCCCTGCTCCAGCACGATGATGGCATTGGCATTGCGCACGGTGGACAGCCGGTGGGCAATAACGAACACGGTGCGCCCCTCCATCAGCCGGTCCATGCCGGTCTCGATGAGGGCCTCGGTGCGGGTGTCGATGCTGCTGGTGGCCTCGTCCAGGATCAGCACCGGCGGGTCCGCAATGGCGGCCCGGGCAATGGCCAGCAGCTGGCGCTGCCCCTGGGAAAGGCTCTTGCCGTCGCCGGTGATGGGGGTATCGTAGCCCTGGGGCAGGCGGCGAATGAAGGAATGAGCATTGGCCAGCTTGGCCGCGGCCACCACCTCTTCGTCGGTGGCGTCCAGCTTGCCGAAGCGGATGTTGTCCGCAATGGTGCCGCTGAACAGGTGGGTGTCCTGCAGGACCACCGCCAGCGAGCGGCGCAGCGACACCTTGTCGATCTGGCGCACGTCGATGCCGTCGTAGGTGATGCGGCCCTGGTCCACGTCGTAAAACCGGTTGATCAGGTTGGTCACGGTGGTCTTGCCCGCGCCGGTGGAGCCCACAAAGGCGATCTTCTGGCCGGGCTTTGCATACAGGCTGATGTCTTTTAAGATCATCCGGCCCGGGTCGTAGCCAAAGGACACATGCTCAAACCGCACGTCCCCTTTCAGCGGCACGGGGGCGGCTTCGGGGCGGGCGGTGTCCTGCCAGGCCCAGCGGCTGCCCGCTGCCTTGCCGTTCACCAGGGCCACGGTGCCCTCGTCCACCTCCGGCGTTTCCTCCATGGCGTTGAAGATGCGCTCGGCGCCGGCCAGGGCCGCCAGCAGGAAGTTGGTCTGCTGGGTGAACTGGTTGATGGGCATGGCCGCCTGCCGCACGAACACCAGGTAGCTGGTCAGGCTGCCCACGTCGGTCATGCCGTGGATGGCCATCAGGCCGCCCAGCACCGCCACGACGGCGTAGTTCACGTAAGAGATGCTTACCACGGTGGGCACCATGGTGGCCGCATACCCCTGGGCGCTGGTGGCCGCCTTGCGCAGGGCCTCGTTTTTCTCGCAGAAGCGCTGGATGTTTTTCTCCTCGTGGTTGAACACCTTGATGACCTTCTGGCCGCTGATCATCTCTTCAATGTCGCCGTTCAGCCGGCCCAGCATCTGCTGCTGTGCCTGGAAGTACTGCTTGCTGCGCCGGCCGCTGTACTGGATGCTGGCAAACATGGCGATATAGCCCAGCACCACCACCAGCGACAGCTGCCAGTTCAGCACAAACAGCAGCGTCAGGGTGCCCGCGATCTGGATAAAGCTCTGGATCACCATGGCGAAGCTGTTGTTCAATGCATCGGCGATGGTGTCCACGTCGTTGGTAAAGCGGCTCATGATGTCGCCGTGGGGCTGGCTGTCAAAGTAGCGCAGAGGCAGCTTCTGCACATGGCGGAACAGGTCCCGCCGGATCTCATAGACGATCTTTTGGGCGGCTTTCACCATGATCTGGGTGTAACCGAAGGCCGCCAGCACGCCCGCGCCGTAGATGGCCGCCGTGACGATCACCCCGAACAGCAGGCCCTGCATGTCCCCCGGCAGGATGTACCGGTTCACCAGGGGTTTCAGCATAAAGGTGCCCAGCAGGTTGGCCAGGGCGCTCACGCTCACCAGCACCGCCACCAGGGCCATCAGGAATTTGTGGTGGCCCATGTAGGCCAGAAGCACCCGCAGGGTGTGGCCGATGTCGTTGGGCCGTTTTGCGTTGAACTGCCGTTTGCTCATGCCATCTGGCCTCCTTTCATCTGGGAATCATAGATCTCTTTGTAAATGGCGTCCTCCCGCAGCAGCTGCTCGTGGGTGCCCACCGCATGGACCCTGCCATCCTCCAGCAGGATGATCTGGTCCGCCTCCATCACCGAGGTCACCCGCTGGGCGATGATGATCTTGGTGGTGTCCTTCAAGGCGGCCAGCCCGGCCCGGATCTTGGCCTCGGTGGCGGTGTCCACCGCGCTGGTGGAGTCGTCAAAGATCAGCACCTTGGGCCGTTTGAGCAGGGTGCGGGCGATGCACAGCCGCTGCTTCTGCCCGCCGGACACGTTCACGCCGCCCTGGCCCAGGTCGGTGTCCAGCCCTTTGGGCATCCGGGCCAGGAATTCGTCCGCACAGGCGGTGCGGCAGGCCCATTCCAGCTCTTCGTCGCTGGCGTTCTCGTTGCCCCACAAAAGGTTTTCCCGGATGGTGCCGCTGAACAGCACGTTTTTCTGCAAAACGATGCCCACAGCATCCCGCAGGGCGGCCAGCTGATACTGCTTCACGTCCCTGCCGCCCACTTTTACGGTGCCTTCGGTGGCGTCGTACAAACGGGGGATCAGCTGCACCAGCGAGGTCTTGGCCGAGCCGGTGCCGCCCAAGATCCCCACCGTCTGCCCCGCCGGGATGTGCAGCTGCACATCCTCCAGAACGTTCTCTTTAGCGGCGGCGCTGTATTTGAAGGAAACATGTTCAAAATCCACGCTGCCGTCCGGGATATCCCGCTCGGCGTTTTCTTGATCCGCCAGGTCGGGCACCTCGTCCAGCACTTCCAGCACCCGGTTGGCGCTGGCCAGCGAGCGGGTGAGCATCAAAAACACGTTGGAGATCATAACAAGGCCGTTCATGATCTGCAATACATAGCTCAAAAAGCCGGTGAGCTTGCCCACCTGCATCTCGCCCGCCATGGCCATGTTGCCGCCGAACCACAGGATCAGCACGATGGCGGCGTACATGGTCAGCTGGAAGGCCGGCAGGTTCAGCACCGCATAGCGGAAGGTGTTTTGGCTGGTCTCCATCAGACCCCGGTTCACCTGGCCGAACTTTTCCTCTTCATACTCGCCCCGCACAAAGGCCTTTACCGCCCGGATGGCGGTAAGGTTCTCCTCCACGATCACGTTCACCCGGTCCATGGCCGCCTGCAATTTTTTGTACATGGGGGCCACCTTGCGCACGATGAGCACCAGCACCAGGGTGAGCACCGGGGTGCAGAACAAAAACACCAGGGTGAGCTTCGGGTCCATCAGCAGGGCCAGGCCCACGCCCATCACCAGCATGGAAGGCCCCCGCACCAGCGGCCGCAGCCCGCCGCTCACCGCGTTTTGCAGCACCGTGATGTCGGTGGTCATGCGGGTGATGAGGGAGGATGTCTCGAACCGGTCCAGATTGGCGAAGGAATAGGTCTGGATCTTGCGGTACTGTTCCTCCCGCAGCTGCGCGCCAAACCCGCAGGCCACCCGGGCCATATAGCGGGCATACAGCATACCGGTGATCAGCGACAGCAGCGCGCAGACGCCCATCTGCACGCCCTTTGCCAGGATATACTGCACGTCCCCGGCGGCCACGCCCACGTCGATGGTGTCCGCCATCATCACCGGGATCACCATTTCCAGGCCGGTCTCCAGCACCACAAACAGCACCGCCAGCCCAAATTCTTTTTTGTAACGCCCCAAATGAGCAAAGATCCGTTTGATCTGCTCCATAGCGCACCTCCTGTGTTATTTCTAATTGACAAGGCAGCCCGCGGCCGACAAAGCGCCCCCCAGACTTGTGTACACAAAGATCTGGAGGGCGCTCATCGGGCGGGAAAGCAGACCGGTCAGCCCAGCTTGCTCACATTCATATCCGTCTTGTTAGGGATACCGGGCACCACAGCCGTACTGGTGTACTGCCAGATATCGTAGTTGTAATCAAAGCTCAGCTCGTCCCGATACTGGGCGATCCAGATGCTGTAGGGGCTCAGGCTGGCCATGTTCAGCTGGTTGTAGAACCAGCTGGCATAGCTGTAAACGCCCGCCTTGTAACCGGAGTTGCGGATGGTCTCGCAGAAGGCCACCGCATTGGCGGTGCGCTGGCTGCGGCTGATGTTGTCCGCCCGGCCGGTGTCCCCCGCAACCTTCTCGGTGTCGAAGTAGATGGGATAGCTGATGTTGTAGCCCTGGCACAGGCTGATGACCATGCTGGCCTCTTCCACCGCCTCGGTCTCGTTGACCGCCTGGCTGTAGAAGTACAGGCCCACCTTCAGGCCCGCCTTGGTGGCGCCCTGGATGTTCTGGCGGAACTTGGAGTCCTCTACCAGCACGCCGGAGCCGTAGCCACGGTAGCCCACACGGATGATGGCGAATTCCACGCCGGAGGCCTTGACCTTGTTCCAGTCGATGTTGCCCTGATACTTGGAAACATCCACGCCCTTGGTCCAAACGGTCTCGCCGCTCTGGCCGCCGTTGCCCTGATCCTGCGAGTCATCCTGCTTGATCAGCGCGCCGTTTTCGTCAAACTCATAGGTAACACCGGCGATCACTTTCTTGCCGGTGACCTTGGTGTGGGTGTTGGGGTCGTAGTAGGCCTGCTTATCCGAGGTGCTGGGATACCAGCCGGAATACAGGGTCGCGATCACCTTTTCCACTGCGCTCACCGCAAAGCCTTCGTGGGCGATGCCCTGCTGGCTGGCTTCGTCGTAGAACAGCAGCGTGGGCTCCAAGGAATTGGTGCGCGCGCCGTCCGCCGCACCGGCGGCCAGCATGCTTTCGCCCCGAGCCAAACGGCCCAGATCCATGCGGATCAGGCTGGCGGCCATGGCGGACGCAGCACTGGTGGAGCCAGAGGAAGGCTGGGATTCCGGCGGCTGGCTGGGCTGCGCCGTAGGTTCCGCAGTGGGGGCGGGCGTAGGCGTGGCTGTGGGGGCCGGCGTCGGTTCCGGTGTCGGCGCCGGAGTGGGCGCTGCCGTGGGGGCAGGAGTAGCCGTGGGCACCATGGCCGTATCCAGGGTGGCCTCTACCAAAAACTCCGTGCCGTCCTGCGCTTTGGCCGTCTTGCTTACATAATAGGGGCTCAGCGTGCCGTCGCTGTATTTCAGATAGCTGCGGCCGTTCTGGCTCTGGGTCTCGGGTATGTAAACGGTGGCTTTGCGTTCCTCCACGGAGGACTCGTTATAATCGTAATCGTTTTTCGGCGGTTCAGGGGTAGGATCGCTCAGAGTGGGGTCCTGGCCGCTGCCGGTGCCCGCGCCGCTGTGGGCGCTGTCGCCGTTATCCTCCTCGGCCTCGTTCACCTCGTTGGCCTGCTTGATCTGATCCTTTACCGCTTCCACGTCGGCTTTGTACTGCACCTTTTCCTTCACCGCAACGATGACCGGCTCCGGCGTGATGAAGCCCTCCCGCTCGGTGACGGTGACGGTGTATTCGCCGATGTCCACTTGTTTAATGAGCAGGGTGCCGGTCTCCGGGTCGATGCGGTAGGTCTGGGCCGTGGCCTTTTTATCGGAATTCTTCACCAGGCTGATCTCAAAATCCTCGTCCAGAATGGGGATGCCGCTTTCCGCATCCATCACCGTGATGCCCACGCTCTGCTGCACGGCGGTGGCTTCCAGCGCCAGCTGCACCGGCTCCGCAGTGGGTTCCGGGGTCTGGGTCACCTGGGGCGTAGCCGTGGGGGCCGTGCTCTGGGGAGCCTGCGGCATGCTCACCGATACCGACGAACTGTTATTCGCCGCGTTCACTGCGGTAAAGGCAATGCCCGCGCCGGTGCTCACCGTGATGGCCAGCGCGCAGCACAACGCCACCAGCGCCTTGCTCAAAGGCATGCGGGAAAAGGCGTTTGCCGAAAAATATTTGGATAGGTCCTTTTTATCCATATCTCTGTTCCTTTCCATCGCCGTTTCTCCAACCGTTTGGGGAAAATACTATAATTATAGCTAGTATAGCATACCCAGGCGAAACCCGGCAACGGTTTGCCGCCATTTTTCCCCTTTTGCGGACCGATTTTTTCAAAAAAGCTGAAAGGGCTGGAAAAAGCGTGACCATAACGGTACAATAAAAGTAACAAATCGGTATAGGCCACCGGTCTATGCCGTGTCAAAGGAGTATATAAAATGGATTTTCCTCGGCTTCCCACCGAATTTCACACCGGTCTTTGTTTTGACGCCCACCATCAGCTGGGGGCGCACCCCTGCCTTGTGGACGGCGAGCCCTGCTGGCGCTTCCGCCTTTGGGCTCCGGGCGCGCAGCGGGTCCAGGTGGCCGGTGATTTCAACGGCTGGGCCGGCGACGACCTTACCCGGGACGAGGCCGGCGTGTGGAGCGGCGTGATCGCCGGCGCAAAGCAGGGCCAGTATTACAAGTTCAACATCCAGGGGCAGAACGGCCAGTGGCAGCTGCACACCGACCCCTATGGCTTTTACACCGAGCTTCGCCCCGGCAATGCCAGCGTGCTGTGGGGCCTGCCCCGGCACACCTTCCATGATGGGGACTGGGTCGCCCGCCGCAGTGCCCGCTACGACCAGCCCCTCAACATCTACGAGCTGCACGCCGGCAGCTGGAAGCGCCACCCGGACGGCCGGTGGTATACCTATCCCCAGCTGGCGGGAGCGCTGATCCCCTGGCTGAAACGGCATCATTACAACTTCATCGAGCTGCTGCCCCTGGCCGAACATCCCTTCGACGGCAGCTGGGGCTATCAGGACACCGGCTATTTCAGCGTGACCAGCCGCTACGGCACCCCGGAGGAGTTCGCCGCCTTTGTGGACGCCTGCCACCAGGCGGGCATCGGCGTGATCATGGACTTTGTACCGGTGCATTTTGCCTGCAACCCGGACGGCCTTGCCCGGCTGGACGGCGGCCATTTGTATGAATACGACAGCGACGTGGGCCTGAGCGAGTGGGGCAGCTACAACTTCAACCTGTACCGGGGCGAGGTGCGCAGCTTTTTGAACAGCGCCGCCGCCTTCTGGCTGGAAGTGTATCACTGCGACGGCCTGCGCATGGACGCGGTGAGCCGGGCGCTCTACTGGCAGGGCGACAACGCCCGAGGGGTGAACCCCGGCGCGGTGCAGTTTTTGCAGACCATGAACGAGGGACTGCACCAGCGGTTCCCCGGCGTGATCCTGGCGGCGGAGGACAGCACCAACTTTTTGAAGGTCACCGCCCCGGTGCAGTACGACGGCCTGGGCTTTGATTACAAGTGGGACATGGGCTGGATGAACGATACCCTGCGGTATTTCAGCGCCCCCTTTGACCAACGCCCCGGGCTGTACCATACCCTCCCCTTCTCCATGGAATACTTTTACAGCGAGCTGTTCCTGCTGCCCCTTTCCCACGACGAGGTGGTCCACGGCAAGCGCACCCTCATCGACAAGATGTGGGGCTCCTACGAGGAAAAGTTCGCCCAGGCCCGGCTGCTGCAATTCTATCTGACGGTCCACCCGGGCAAAAAACTCACCTTTATGGGCACCGAGCTGGCCCATTTCCGAGAGTGGGACGAAAGCCGGGAGATGGACTGGTGCCTGCTGGAATTCCCGCTGCACCAGAGGTATCTTTCCCTCTGCGACGCTCTGGGCCAGCTTTATCTGACCCAGCCCGCCCTGCACAGCGGCGAGTATCACTCCGGCCGCTTCGCCTGGGTCACCTGCCAGGCAGTGGAGGACGGCGTATATGCCTTTCTGCGCTATGGCCCCAGCGGCGAACGGCTGCTGGCGGTGCTGAACACCCGTGAGCACCCCCAGGAAAACTACCCCTTCTATCTGGACTTTGCCTGCCGAGCCGTTCCCCTGCTCTGCACCGAGGACGCCGTCTTTGGCGGCTGCCTGGCCCAGGGCCTGCCCACGGCCTACACCATCCCCGGCGGCGTGCTGGGCAAAAGCCACACCCTGCCCTTGTCTCTTCCCGCTTTGAGCGGCACCCTGTACCGGCTGGAATAAACCGGTCTTTCGCATTGACAGCGGGCACATATTCCATCTACAATGTACTTAAACTGTACTATTGCAAGCATACTACAAACGAGAACGCAGGAAAGGATGATCCCCATGACTTCCAGTGAACAGTCTCTGAACGGCTTTTTCTCCCTGATCTTTTACGACGTGCTGCGGCTGGAAGGCGAGTGGATCAGCAAGGGGCCCTACAAAAACCTTTCGGTGAACGAGATGCACGTTCTGGATGCCGTGGCGCAGGGCGGACGGCCCGAGACCATGAGCGAACTGGCCGCCCGGCTGAAGATCACCGCCAGCACCCTCACGGTGGCGGTGAAAACGCTGGAGCAAAAGGGGTACCTGGTGCGCATCCGGGACACGGCGGACAAACGCAAGGTGCTGGTGCATCTGACTCATATCGCCCGCGAAGCCCTCAAGGTGCACGAGGCCTTTCACGAACAGCTGGTGCAGTCGGTCACCCGGCAGTTTCAGCCCGAACAGCTGGACGCGCTCACATCCACCCTGTCGTTCCTGCATGAGTATCTTTGTTCCATTGGACCCACATCAAATCAGTAATGGAGGCGTTTGCGCATGATCCGAATTCTTACCGATTCCACCAGCGACATCCTGCCCGCCCAGGCCAGGGCCATGCAGATCGAACTGGTACCCCTGCAGGTCACCTTTGAGGACGGCGAGACCTATCTGGACGGCCAGGGCATGAGCCTGGGCGAGTTTTACGCCCGCCTGGCCCAGTGCCATAAGCTGCCCACCACCAGCCAGCCCAGCCCTGCGGCCTTTGCGGAGCATTTTGAGGCAGCGAAGGAAGCGGAGGACGAGATGGTCGTGATCCTGTTGTCCAGCCAGATCTCCGGCACCTACCAGGCGGCCCAGATCGCCGCCGCCACCGTGGACTACGACAAGATCTACCTGATCGACGGCCACAGCGCCACCCTGGGCAACCAGCTTCTGGTGCGTCTGGCGGTGAAGATGCGGGACGAGGGCCATTCGGTGGGCGAGATCGTCAGCGTGCTGGAGACCGAGAAGCGCAAGGTGCGGCTGCTAGCGGTGGTGGATGACCTGAAATATTTCCGCAAGGGCGGGCGGCTTTCCGGTGCGGAAGCCTTTGCCGGGGCACTGCTGGGCATCAAGCCGGTGGTGGGCATGAAGGACGGCAAGGTGGCCCTGGTGGATAAGGCCCGGGGCATGCCCGGCGCCTATGTAGCCCTGTTCAAACAGATGGAAAAAATGGGCGGCCTGGACACCGACAAAGAGTATCTTGTGGGCTATACGGCCCACCGCAAGGCCGCCGAGCCGGTCTGCCGCTATCTTACCGGCAACCTGCATCTGCCCATGCCGGAGGTGCAGCACATCGGCACGGTGATCGGCACCCACGCAGGCCCCGGCGCGGCGGGCATCGCCTTTTTCGCCAAAAACGAACTGGAAGCGGAGTAAGCGGCAGCGGTTTTTTCTTATGTTGCCTATGCAAAAATCATTGCTGGGAATATTTTTATGAAAACAAAGCGAGAGGCGCAGCCTTAGGGCCGTGCCTCTCGTTTTGTTTTGGGATAGGATTAGAGATAAATCAGATAGAACATTTTTAGATTTCTATCCACGCCCTCCTTGCGGAGGGCGACCAAAATGCTTGGCGACAGCATCAAAAAGGGCGTATTTCTATCCACGCCCTCCTTGCGGAGGGCGACCGAGCTCAGCGAGTCCAAGAAGGGCGACCCGATGGTATTTCTATCCACGCCCTCCTTGCGGAGGGCGACTACATATACAGCAGCAATCCGTTTTTAAGTCCCTATTTCTATCCACGCCCTCCTTGCGGAGGGCGACTCCACCACGATCTCGGTGGTCGGTGCGCCGATGGATTTCTATCCACGCCCTCCTTGCGGAGGGCGACCGTTGTTCCACTGTTTGCTCCGGTGCGCACTGTGATTTCTATCCACGCCCTCCTTGCGGAGGGCGACCAATGCCATTCGCTTTCGCCCCCTGTCCAGCCACATTTCTATCCACGCCCTCCTTGCGGAGGGCGACGC
>CASEVW010000071.1 GCA_949291395.1 uncultured Oscillospiraceae bacterium
ACGAAGCCGGGCGGCGGGCTGCGCCGCTGGGGCTTTGGCCGGCAGGCCGGTTCACCCGCCGGGGCGCGCTCTGGCCGCCTTCGGGTCTGCGGATATTGCGATGTTGATTGTTCTCGATGGGGACCGCCTCCTTTGCGGAAAATTCCAATTCGTTTGTCACGGGCGGGGCTTGCCTTTGCGGCGGGCCGTGTGCGGCCAACTTTCCCGCCCGGACACAAGGATAGAACGAGACAGCAGCCGGTTTTATTGCATGCCAAAATGCCTTTTCACAAAACGGCGCTGCTCTGCCTATTTTGTTATTATACCATGAAGCGCAAGCGGAATGGTATAATTGCGCATCCAAAGCCGGTTGCCAGGCCAGGGTCGTAAGAGCCTGGAATGGCGAGGCGTTGCGCATTAAGCGGTATAATAGCCGCATTTACGGCTATTATACCACAACTCTCTTGCACAAGTACAGTAAAAACAGAATTTTCAAAATTGTTTCAAACCCGGCTTTCCGGCCCATATTGTAAGAAAAGTGAGGTGTGTTCCGCCATGTCAAGGCCCTGGTTTTACGTGTTGTCCCTGCTTTGCGCCGGCAGTTTGGCGCTGAGCCTGTTCGTTTTTTTCTCGCCGCCCGCCGCATCCTCCCCTTCTTCCGGCTACAGCTATGTGCTGAAAGACCACCACGGCAGGTTGGCCTTGTTCGCCCCGGACGAAGCCCAGCCGGTGCAGGTGTACGAGGTATATACCCGCCTTTTGCCGGAGCAGGACGTGCTCAGCTTACAGGCCGGCATCCCGCTGGACAGCGAGGCGGAATTGCAGCGCCTTTTGGAAGATTTTGGCCTGTAACTCGTTGCGCGCCGCCGGCGTTTATAGTATAATCAAAACGTATGAGCATGCCCGCCGCCGGCGGACTGCCCCGCAAAGAAAGCAAGGAAAACCGCCGTGTTCTGCGGCGGACTGTTTATAGGAGGTCTTTGCCGTGAATCGTTTTGACTATCCCTTCGACCCGGCCTATCTGCTGCAGAAAAAGCGCAGCATCAAGCGGGAGCTGCTGCAAAAAGAGGGGCTCATCGAAAAAAAGGTCGCCATTATGAGCGGCAGCACCATTGGTGAGATCAAAAATATCCTGGAGCTGTTTTTGCTGGAAAACGGCATCAAACCTACCTTTTACGAGGGCGCTTACGCTCTGTTTTACGAAAACCTGGTGTTCGACGACGGCTCGCTGAAAGCCTTTGCGCCGGACATCCTGTACATCCACACCAGCGTGCGCAACATTAAATTGTGGCCCGATGCCTCGGACGAGCCGGGCCAGATCGAGGAGAAGCTGAGCGCCGAATACAGCCGGTTCGAGCAGGCCATCCGGGCCGCTTTGGGCTTTGGCTGCCCGGTGATCTTCAACAACTTCGACCTGCCGGTGTACCGGGTGATGGGCAACCGGGAAGGCGTGGACTGCCACGGCCGGGTGCGCTTTGTGCGCCAGCTGAACGAAAAGCTGGCCGCCCTGGCCGAGGCCACCCCCAACCTGTACCTGAACGACCTGGCCTATCTGCAGGCGGTGCACGGCATGGAAAAGTTCAGCAGCCAGACCGCCTGGTACGCTTATAAATATGCGGTGAGCATCGAGTGCATCCCCTATCTGTGCCAGAGCGTTGCCAACATCATCAAGAGCCTGCTGGGCAAAAACAAAAAGGCTCTGGCCCTGGACCTGGACAACACCCTCTGGGGCGGCATCATCGGCGATGACGGCCCCGAAGGCATCCAGCTGGGCAGCGAGACCCCCACCGGCATGGCCTACGCGGAGTTCCAAAGCTATCTGAAAGAGCTTTCCAAGCTGGGCGTGCTGCTGAACGTGTGCAGCAAAAACGAGGAGAAGATCGCCCTCACCGGCTTTGACCGGGCGGACAGCGTGCTCAAGCGGGAGGACTTCCTCTGCTTCAAGGCCAACTGGGAGCCCAAGAGCCACAACCTGGCAGCCATGGCCAAGGAGATCAACATCCTGCCCGAAAGCTTCGTGTTCGTGGACGACAACCCCGCCGAGCGGGAGATCATCCGCCAGGAGCTGCCCGGCGTGACCGTGCCGGAGCTGACCGCCCCGGAGGAATACATCGTCGCCATCGACCGGGCCGGCTACTTTGAGGTGACCACCCTCTCGGCGGACGACAAAAACCGGGCCAACATGTACAAGCAGAACCTGGAGCGGGCCCAGCTGGAACAGAGCTTCGGCGATTACAACGACTATCTGCGCAGCCTGCAGATGACCTGCGAGATCGGCGCCTTTGACGCGCCCCATGCCGAGCGCATCACCCAGCTGATCAACAAGACCAACCAGTTCAACCTGACCACCCGCCGTTACACCGCCGCCGAGGTGGAAAGCCTCATCGGCAGCCCCGAGTACATCACCCTCTACGGCCGCCTGGTGGACAAGTTCGGCGACAACGGCCTGGTCACCGCCATGATCGGCCATATCCAGGGGGATGTTCTGGATATGGACCTGTGGATCATGAGCTGCCGCACCTTCAAGCGCCGGCTGGAACACGCCATGTTCGACGAGCTGGTGGCCCGCGCTGCCGCCGCCGGCGTGACCAGGATCGTGGGCCACTACTACCCCACCGCAAAAAATTTGCTCGTTCGCGATTTTTATGCTACAATCGGATTTGAAAAAACTGCCGAAGACGAGCAGGGCAACATCACCTTTGAATTCACCGGCTTTGCGGGCTACCAGCCCCAATGCGGCGTGATGCAGATCGAGATCGTTTAAAAAGGAGTTTTGAAAATGGACAAGCAGAGCATTTTTGACGCGGTACAGGAGATCTTCCGGGATAACTTTGACGACGAGGAGCTGGAGATCACCCGTGAGACCTGCGCCGACGACATTGAGGATTGGGACAGCCTGGAGCAGATCAACCTGCTGACCGCCATGGAAAAGAAGTTCGGCCTGAAATTCAAGCTGGACGACGTGCGCGGCCTGGAGAACGTGGGCGACCTACTGGACCTGATCGAGCGCCTGACCGCCTAAAATGACCGCAAAAGGGCTGGACCTGAGCATCGCTTCGGCCCGGCCCTTTTTCTTCCCACCAACAAGGAGGCCTTATGAACCACTATACCCTGGCCGACATCACCCCCGGCCTGACCGAGAGCTTCACCGTGACCGTCACCCCCGAAATGATGGACGTCTTTTACGCCATCACCGGCGACGACAGCCCCATCCACATGAGCGAGGAATACGCCGCCGGGCGGGGCTATCCGGGCCGGGTGGTCTACGGCATGCTGGGCGCCAGCTTTTTTTCCACCCTGGCGGGCGTTTACCTGCCGGGCGAGCACTGCCTGCTGCACAGCGTGGAGTCCAAATTCGCAAAACCCATCTTCATCGGTGACACCCTCACCATCACCGGCAAGGTGGCCGAGGTGAACGAGGTGTTCAGCGAGATCACCATCAAGGCCTCCATCACCAACCAGGACGGCAAAAAGGTCACCCGGGGCGTCATCAAGGCCGGCGTGGCAAAATAAACCCTACCAAGCAATAAGGAGAATGTTATGGGCAACGTATATCTTATCACCGGCGCGTCCAGCGACGTGGGCTGCGCGCTGATCGAGCGGCTGTATCAGGAGGGCGACATCTTCATCGCCCAGGGAGCCGGCGACCTGAAGGGCCTGGCAAAGCTCTGCCAGGCGCACCCCGGCGCCATCCGCACCTATGACGTGGATCTGACCAACGAGGTGGCCCTGATGGCCTTTATCGAGGACGTGCAGAAAAACTGCCCCGCCCCCACCCACTTTGTGCACCTGCCCGCTTTGCGGGTGGTGAACACCAAGTTCAAAAAGTTCGACGAGGAGCGCTTTGAGCTGGACCTGTCGGTGCAGGTACGCAGCGCCGTGGCCCTGTGCAAGGCTTTCATTCCCGCCATGGCCAAGGCCAAAAAGGGCCGGGTGCTGTTCATGCTCACCAGCTACCTTTTAGGGATGCCCCCCAAGAACACCGCCGCTTATGTGATGGCCAAAAGCGCCCTGGCCGGGCTTGCCAAAAGCCTGGCGGCGGACTACGCCAGCTTCGGCGTGACCGTGAACTGCGTGGCCCCCAGCATGATGGAGACCAAATTTTTGGCCGAGACCAGCGACCTGATCGTGCAGGCCAGCGCCGAGGCCAACCCCATGGGCCGCAATGCCCGCCCCAGCGACGTGGTGCCCGCCATGGCCTTCCTGCTCAGTGAGGAAGCCGGCTTCATCACCGGCGTGACCCTGCCCATCACCGGAGGCAGCGCCTTATGAGCGGCTCGCTGACGCTGCGCCTGGCCCGGCCGGAGGAAGCCGGGCGGGTGGTGGAGTTCATCAACGCGAACTTTGACTGGAAGCTGCCGCTGGTGAACCTGCCGGAGTATTTTTCCTTTTATTATCAGGGCGGCAACCAGCTGCAATACGCCCTGGCGGAAGAGGATGGCAAGCTGCTGGCCGTGGCCGGGTACATCCGGGCCTCGCAGGATCCCTCGCCGGACATCTGGGTCTCGGTGTGGGTGGCGAAAAAGGGGCACAACGGCGTGGGGCTGGACCTGATGGATGCCCTGCCCCGGCTCACCGGCGCTTCGGTGGTGGCCTGCAACAACATCCGGCCCAAGACCATGGCCTTTTACCGCTTTTTGGGCTGGCACGCTGACCGGGTGCCCCATTTTTACCGGCTTTCCGGCCAGGAAAAATACACGCTGGCCCGGGTGGAGGACGCCACGGTGCTGCCGGTGAGCGGCGACCTTGTCCTGGAGCCGGTGGAAAGCCCGGAAGCGCTGGCCGCCCTGGGCCTGCCCGAAACGCCCCACACCCCCAAAAAGGACCTGTGGTACCTGTCCCGCCGGTACTTCGCCTTCCCCCATCTTACTTACGATGTTTACTGCGCCCGGCAGAACGACGAAACGCTGGCCTATCTTGTGGCCCGTGTGGTGGACAGCGGCTGCGGCAAGGTGCTGCGCATCGTGGACTATATCGGTAAAGACGAGACCCTGCCCCGTCTGGGCCGGGCCATCGACCAGCTGCTGCACCAGACGGGGGCGGAATATGCCGAGTGCTACTGCGCCGGCATCCCGGCCCAGGTGTTTGCGGCGGCGGGCTTTAGCGAGCGGAAAGAGGACAGCCCCAACATCCTGCCCAACTACCTGACCCCGCCCCTGTTTGAAAACACCGAATATTACTATTTCACCAACCGCCCCGAGCAGTTCGTGCTGTTCAAGGCGGACGGCGACCAGGACCGCCCCAACCTGACGGTGGACTGAGCCGCCCATTTCCCATTTTTGTACAACAAAAAACACCGTGCACAGTCCAAAACGGGGCTATGCACGGTGTTTTTCTTTGGGATCGGTTCAGCCCAGGCAGCGTTCGGCCCAGTCGCCTGCCGCTGCCAGGTCCTCGGGGCCGGGATGGGCCAGCGCCTGGTCAAAATTGGCCAAAAACAGCTGATAGCGCTGGTTGTCCGGCTCTTTTTCCAGCATAGCCTGGTAGCGCTGGCGCACCGCCTGGGGCATCCTGCCCTGGCACATAAAGCCGCCGCCCGCTTTTGCGTCGGCGGGCAGTTTCTGCTGCACCCGGGCCAGGATCTGGTCAAAATAGTCCTGGCTTTGGCCAAACCCGGCGGTGCCGAACAGAAACACGGTCTTGCCTGCGGTCTGGGCCAAAAAGGCTTCCGTGTCCGGGTCGCAGCTGCCTTTGTCGGTCCAGAAGCCCACGAACAGCACCTCCGCCGCCAGGGCTTCGCCGCTGGGCGCGCCGCAGTAAACCAGCTGCTCGTTGGGCAGACGGTCTTGAATGGCCTGGGCCAGCTGCCGGGTGTTGCCGGTGCGGCTGGAATATACAATGGAATAACGCATTTTGGGTTCCCTCTTTTCTTGATCTTGGGGCGGGTCACTGGCCGGCTTTGTGTTCCGGGCCGCCTTCCAGCGGCGAGGGCGGCAGCGCGATGCCCCGGGTGACCTTTTGCAGCAGGTCTTTCAGCTGGCGCACTTCCTCCGGGGCCATGCCCTGGGCGCGCTCGGCCTCCCACAGCTGGAACCACTGCCCCGCCTGGGCAAAGGCTTCCCTGCCCTGGTCGGTGAGTTCCAGCACCACAGCCCGTTTGTCCTGCTGGGAGCGCTGCCGGGTCATAAACCCCTGCTGCACCAGCTTGTCCACGAACCGGGTGGTGTGGCCGCTGTCCGCTTGCAGCACGGCGGCCAGATGGCCCGCGGTGCATCCGGGATGCCTGCCCACATACAGCAGAAAATACAGCAGCCCCTGGGTAAGGCCCATCTCCTTCAGCCGCTGGGCGCAGAAGCGGGTAAAATCCACCCGCAGGGTATTGATGTAAAACGCCAGGGTATCCCGCATCTCATTCCCTCCCAATTTATTTGACTAAGTCAATTATATTCCTTTTTTCCCGTTTGTCAACCACAGGACAAAAAAGGCCGGAAAGTCCCAGGCACTGCCCGGGCTTTCCGGCCTTTTGTGGTAATAGTGTTCCTCAGCCCACCCGCTCGCCGGTAACGGTCTGCTCAATGATGCTGTCCATGATCTCACGGGTCATGGTGCCGGTGAGGTAGCCGAACAGGTTGCCATCCTTGTCGATCATAAAGGTGGTAGGGAAGGCGGAAATGCCGTAATCCGCCAGCACCTGGCCGGTGGTGTCCATCAATACCGGGTAGGTGTAGCCGCCCTCCTCCAAAAATTCGGTGATGCCCGCGATGTCCTTATCCTCCTGGTTAAAGGGGTTGTCATCGCTTTTGGGAGCCGCCACGCCCAGGATGATCACATCCCCGGTGTTCTCCCCCTCGTCCAGATACAGCTGCTGGATGTCCGGCATCTCCCTTTTGCAGGGGCCGCACCAGGTGGCCCAGAAATTCAAAAACACCGTTTTGCCCTTATAGTCAGAAAGGGTGTGGCTGTTGCCGTACTGGTCCACCAGGGTGAAGTCCGGCGCCGGGATGACGGGATAGCTGTCGTCCCCTGCCGCCGGGCTGGAGCCGCTCTCCCCGGCCGCCTGCTCTTCCGAGGAAGCGCCGGCACTTTCCGCCAGGGCGGACACGCTTTGGCTGGTGGCGGTCTGGCCGCCGCCCAGGCCGGACAGATAGGCGGTAAAACTGTTCATCCAGCCGGTGAACATCATCAGGCCCATCAGCATCAGCAGCACGCCGCCCGCCTTGGCGGTGTATTTCAGCCAGTTGGTGTGCCGCCGGAAGAAGGACAGCACCTGGCTGGTGAACAGCCCTACCGCCAGGAAAGGAAGCACAAAGCCCAGAGTGTACACCCCGATCAGCAGAAAGCCGGTGGCCCGGGTGGCGGAAGAGCCCGCCATGATCAGCACACTGGTGAGGGCCGGACCCACGCAGGGCGTCCAGGCAAAGCTGAAGGTAAAGCCCAGCACCAGCGCCGTGATGGGGTTCATGCTGAACTTTTCCAGATGGAAGGGCAGCCGGCGTTCCCGCTGCAAAAAGTCCATCTTCAAAAAGCCCACCTGATACAGGCCCAGCAGCATGATCAGGATGCCGCCGATGCGGGCCACCATCGCCCGGTTGCTGCCCAGCAGCCGCCCCAGGGTGGTGAAGCCCAGCCCCAGCATAAAGAAGGCGAAGCTGACGCCCAGGATGAAAAAGAGCGTGTTGCGCATGGTGACGCGGCGGCGCTCTTTATCCGAAAGGTCCGCGCTGGACGCGCCGCCTGCCAGATAGCCCAGATACAGCGGAACGAGGGGCAGCACGCAGGGCGAAAAGAAGCTGAGCAGGCCCTGTGCAAACACGGTGAGTACCGAAACGCCGGTTTCAATGTTGAATCCCATAAAACATCTCCCAAAAGTTTTTCTTTAGTATACCAGACCGCCGCCCGGCAGCACTGTGGCATGGTCACAGAAAGACACAAAAAAGGCAGCGCCACATCCCGATGGGACGTTCTTCCGGTGGTATACCGGAACAGCATCTCACCAGGAGGGACACTGCCTTCCTGTTGTTTGCGTGTATTGTTTCTCTGCGTTTTTTACTTAGCGGCCTTACGCTTGCCGGGCTTTTTCAGGTTGGGCTTGGGTGCGGGGGCCGCGGGTTCCTCGCTAGTGGCCAGCGCCTTGGGCTCCTTGGCCGCTTTGATGGCCTTGGGCTCTTCGGCGGCCTTGATGGCTTTCGGCTCTTTCGCCGCCTTGATGGCCTTGGGCTCCTCAGCGGCCTTCAATGCCTTGGCAGGCTCTTCGGCGGCTTTGGCGGTCTCGGCCTTTTTGCGAGTGGTGCGGGGCTTTTTGGCGGTCTCTGCCTTGGGCTCCGCCGCCTTTTTGGTGGTGCGGCGGGTGGTCTTTTTGGCGGGGGCTTCCGCTTTCTCCTGGGCGGGGGCCTCAGCGGCGGGAGATTCTACCGTCTCGGCGGTCTCCTTGGCCGGGCGGGCGGCCTTCTTGGGCTTGGCCTCCTCGATGAGCCAGCGCTGGTTATCGCCGTTCACGTCCTGCCAGATCTGCAGGCGGGCGCCGTTCTCCTGGCTCATGCCCACCACGTCCATGCACTTGCCGGACAGGTTGGACTTCACCTTCACATGGCCGTCGCCGGTGCTCTCCAGCATCCACAGCTGGCTGGAACCGTTGGTCCCCTCCCACTGGTGCAGCCAGGTGCCGTCCACCACGCCGCTGGCGATCAGGTCGAGCATTTTTCCGGTGAAGCGGTTGCGGATGCGGTATACCCCTTCGCCAGCGCGAACGAATTCCCACTGCTGCCATTCTTCGCCCGCATAGTCCCACAGCTGGATGGCTGCGCCGTTCTCGGTGTTAAAATCTGCCACCTCAACGACCTTGCCATTGGAACTGGTGATGGTGTAAAATTTATCGGGGCTGATAACCGTTTGAACCGTCTTTTTCATGTTGTTCGCTTGCTCCTTCCTTTATGTAGAAACGCACCAGACCGGGGCCGAAACCCTTTGTACAGCCGCTGCGTCTTCCTTTTTGTCTCTTGCTAAAATTATACCATCCTGAAAAAAAAGGTCAAGCAAAGCCGCACAATTCTCTGGCATTTCAAGTATATTTTGTTCGGATTTTACATTTTTCCAAGGAGGAATTCTCGGATGCACTACCAAAATGTCTCGCCTGCCCGCTTTCTCAGCCGCCCCAACCGGTTTGTCGCCCTGGTGGAAGCCGACGGCGAAACGCTGCGGGTCCACGTAAAAAACACCGGCCGCTGTGCCGAACTTCTGGTACCCGGCGCCACCGTTTATCTGGAAAAAAGCCAAAACCCCGCCCGCAAGACCCCTTGTGACCTGATCGCCGTGGAAAAGGGGGATCTGCTGATCAACATGGACTCCGCCGCCCCCAATCAGGTGGTGAAGGAATGGCTGCTGGCCGGCGGGCTGGGGCCGCTGGACCTGGTAAAACCGGAGTACAAGCTGGGGGATTCCCGCTTTGATTTTCATGCCCTGCGGGGCGAAGAGAAGATCCTGATGGAGGTAAAGGGCTGCACCCTGGAAGAGGACGGCCTCGCCCGCTTCCCCGATGCCCCCACCCTGCGGGGCCTAAAGCATGTGCGGGAACTCACCGCCCTTGCGGGCCAGGGCTGGAAATGCTATGTGATGCTGGTGCTGCAGATGAAAGGGCCAAAGCGGTTCGCTCCCAACTGGGCCACTCACCCGGCCTTTGGCCAGGCGCTGCGGGAGGCCCGGCAAGCCGGCGTGGAAATTTTGGCCTACGACTGCCAGGTCACGCCGGACAGCCTTGCCATCGACGCGCCGGTGCCCGTTGACCTGGCCCCGCCTGCCCTGTAACAGTTTACCCAAACGAAAAACGGACGGTGAGAACCGTCCGTTTTTTGCATGCTTTTACGCCAATTTCATGTTTTGATACCGGTGATGCAGATAGTCGTCCGGATACTGCTCGTCGAAAAATTCCTGCACCGCATTGGTGGCCGGGATGCCCTTTTCCCGCTGGTCCATCCGGCCCAGCGCCCCGCAGGTGAGCGCCACGTCCACCGCCAGGAACACCACCAGCACCCAGGTGAGGATCTTGCCCGCTTTCAGGGGGATCTTTTCGATCAGGCGGGACAGGCGGGGGTACAGCTCTTTGACCCAGATCACCGCCGCAGCGCCCCAGAACACGCAGTACAGCAGGTTCACACGGCCGTTCAGGTTAAAGGGGATCTTGCTGTAATCCCAGAACACCTTGCCAAACACCCGCTCGGTGACCACGCTGCACATGTACTCGTACACGCCGCCCAGCAGCGCGCCGCCAATGAAGATGTACCGGTCGCTTTTTTCCATAAAGCCCCGCAGCACCAGGGTCAGCAGCGCCGCGCCCAGGCCCCACACCACGCTGAAGGGGCCGTACAGCAGGCTGCTGCGGCTCATCAGCGTGCCGGATGCCAGGAATACATACACCGTCTCTACCAGGTCACCCACCAGAGCGCCGATGAAAAACAGCCAGAACACCTTATAAAATCCGATGCCGCTGGCAAACACCGTGGTATCCGGGCGGGTGTCTTGCTGGGCCAGCTTGACCAGATTGGGAAAGGCTTTGGCTAGATGCTTCTGCTGGTGCTTTTGGTACCAGCCCCGCACCCCGCCGGTCAGCCCTTCCCCGATGTTCTCGGTCATCTGCTGCAAATATTCCGCAATGGTGCCGCTCAGCTTCCAGCGGCGGCGCATGGCGTGGATGCCGTAAAACACCACCAAAAAGTCCGCCGCCAGCAGCACCAGCAGCACGATGGCCGTGATCTCCAGCGCCAGGTCCGGGATCAGGTCCATCAGCCGCAGCAGCAGCGGCTGCACAAAGCGCACCGCCAGCGCCACCAACGTGCCCTTTACTAGCGAGCTGATCAGCCCCGCATCGCCTTTCAGGCTAAAGCGCCGGTCGGAGTAGTCCCACCAGGATCGGCCAAACTGCCGCTCCAGGATGATGCCGGTGATGACTTCCACCGCAACGGACAGGACCACTGAGCCCACCCAAAACCAGATGATGCTGTTTTCCCTTGGTTCCAAAAACAGCATAGCCAGGGTGGTCATCAGGCCGTATACCGGCACGATGGGGCCGTTCATCACGCCTCGGTTGACAAAGCGCCGTTCCTTTACCGCGGTGACGGCCACCTCGATGCACCAACCGACAAAGGAATAGAACAGAAAGGATAGAACCAGTTTGCTGAACCACAGCATACGCTGCCTCGCTTTCCGGCAGGGCGTTTGCTCTGCCTGCTTTTTATTTTAGCCGGTGGGGCATCCCCTCTCCCGGCATCCGCACACATGGCGGGGAGCATTTTTCATATATCCCGTTCAAAGCAAAGGCAAAATGTGCAGGCCAGACCGGCCTGCACACTTTCGAGCTACTTCAACGTTTTATCCGATCTCTGCATTGCAAAGATCAAATACGCGATCAGGCCAGTTCCGCCCGCACTTTTGCCAGGGCCACTTCCACCACTTTGTCCATGTCGTAGTACTGGTACTCGCCCAGGCGGCCGCCGAAGATCACATTGGGCTCACCGGCTGCCAGTTCCTTGTACTGGGCATACAGCGCGCCGTTCTTTTCGTCGTTCACCGGGTAGTAGGGCTCGTCGCCCAGCTTCCACTCGGCGCTGTATTCCCGGCTGATGACGGTCTTTTCCTGGGTGCCGAACTCAAAGTGTTTGTGCTCGATGATGCGGGTGTAGGGGGTCTCGGCGTCGGTGTAGTTCACCACGGCGTTGCCCTGGTAGTTAGGCTTGTCCAGCACCTCGGTCTCAAAGCGCACGCTGCGGTATTCCAGCACGCCCAGCTTGTAGGCAAAGTAAGCGTCGATGGGGCCGGTGTACACCACCTTGTCCGCCAAAGCGTCCCAGGCAGCCTTGTCCGCCAGGTAATCCTGGTTCAGGCGCACTTCCACGCCATCCAGCATTTTTTCCACCATGGCGGTGTAGCCGCCCAC
The DNA here is from genome assembly GCA_949291395.1 of uncultured Oscillospiraceae bacterium. Classification (GTDB taxonomy): domain Bacteria; phylum Bacillota; class Clostridia; order Oscillospirales; family Ruminococcaceae; genus Allofournierella. The sequence goes on from CASEVW010000071.1 coordinate 11,846, forward strand.
AGGGATGCCCTGGTACAGGGCGTTGAAGTAGTTGTTGTCGTAGATAAAGCGCACCGGCAGCCGTTTGATGATGAAGGCGGGCAGCTCGGTGCAGGGGCGGCCCCACTGCTTTTCGGTGTATCCCTTGATCAGCTTTTCGTAGATATCCACGCCCACCAGGTTGATGGCCTGCTCTTCCAGGTTTTTGGGTTCCGGGGTGTAGCTGGCCTTGCGCTGCTCCTCGATCTTGGCCTGGGCCTCTTCGGGGGTGATCACGCCCCACATCTTGTTAAAGGTGTTCATGTTGAAGGGCAGGTTGTACAGCTCGCCCTTGTAGTTGGCCACCGGGCTGTTGGTGTAGCGGTTGAAGGTGGTGAACTGGCCCAGGTAGTCCCACACTTCCTTGTTGTTGGTGTGGAAGATATGCGCGCCGTACTGGTGCACCTGGATGCCCTCCATCTCATGGGTATAGATGTTGCCGGCAATGTGGTCCCGCTTGTCGATGACCAGGCAGGTCTTGCCCGCTTTTTTCAGCTCCTGTGCGAACACCGCGCCGTACAGGCCGGCGCCTACGATCAGATAATCATACTGTTTTGCCATCTTCCATTTCTCCTTTGATCCATCCACTAAAATTTATAAAATATGCGGGCGCTGTTTCGCCGGTCCCGGGTAAGGAAGCCTCGGCTTTAGGATTTGCCCACAAATTTGCGCTTTAAAAATGCCGTGCCTTTTTTCAGCCAGTTCTGCTTTTCGGTGAACACCACCGGCATCTCCCGGTAGACCACCTGGTTGGTCTCCAGCCACACATCCAGCAGGCGCTCGCTCACAAAGCCGAACACCCGGGCATCGTTGGCACTGTAGCCGCTGATGTCCAGCCGGCGTTCCAGCCGGAACAGCACGTCGAACAGCCAGGTGCAGTAGGCATCCAGCAGGTCCCGGCGCATCACGAACATGTTGAACCGGTGGCCGCTGGTGCGGCCCATCACCCGGTCGAACGCAGGCAGATAGTCCGGCCAGCATTCCGCCAGGATGGCCCGGGTCTCGTCCAGGTCCCGGGCGTGGTGGGCGTGCACATATTGGCTGTAATTGGTCTCGATCCAATAGTTCCGCTTCACCGGCAGCACCACGCCGCATTCCTCTAGCAGCGGGGCGATGTCCTGCTGTTTTGCGATGCGGGCCCATTTGTCCGCCCCGGTGCGGCGGGCGGCGAAATACCGCCGGTAGTGGGCCAGGCCCAGATATTCGCCCGGCAGGTTTTTCCATGCCCAGTACAGGGCGGTCAGCTCGCAGTAATTGGGGTTTTTCTCCGATATGGAAAGCCCCGTATCGTCCCGGGCAAGGCCGGGAATGGCAAGGGGCGGATGCAGCGCCGCCCCCACCTGCACCGGCAGGTACAGCGCGTCCTCCGGCAGGCGGCTGGGCTTGTGCACCGCCACCACGATTTTCATATCCACGCGATCGTTCTCCCATACGCCTTGCCCATTGGGCAAAGCGGTTTTTGAATCTCTTTCAGGCCAGATCACACAAAGTCTCCCGGCCGGGGGCCAAACAGCAAACGCTCTTTGCCGATAATGATCCAGCATACCTTATATAATAATGCATTTTTCCCCTTTTTTCAATCCTGACCCTGTGTTTTAACCGAAAGCGCTCCCTCTGTAAGTAAAACGCTGCTGCCTGCTGGTTTTCTTCATGGGGATCTTGCCGTGATCGCCATAAACCGAAAAACGCACAAAACCGCTGTTCTACGTAAACAACAAAAAAGGGGCTGTTGCAAAATGGAAATTGCGCAACAGCTCCTTTTTGAGTAAGAAAATGTCTGCGAAATGGCTAGGAAGACGGATTTTGAGGAAAATCCGGCAGGAAAACCTGCAGACAGGTATAGCAAAGCTGGGCTACT
>CASEVW010000072.1 GCA_949291395.1 uncultured Oscillospiraceae bacterium
CCAGGGGCTGCGGGCCGCCATCTCCCTGCCGCTGTTCCCCACGCCCCGGCCGCTGGCCGCGCCGGATGCCGCGGCTTTGCTGGCGGACCGGTTCAGCCCGGTGTACGTGCAGCTGTCGCCCCGGTGCATCCTGCCGGACTGACCCTGTTTTTCTTGCCCGTACACAGGATTTGTGGTATGCTGATAAACGATCAAACGACAGGCTGAAAGGGGCCCTCCACCATGAAAAAACGCATCTGCATCCTTTATACCGGCGGCACCATCGGCATGATGCCCGGCGAGCGGGGCTACGAGCCGAAGCCCGGCTGTTTTGCCAGCATCCTGGACGGCATCTCGGACCTGCACAGCCCGGAAATGCCCAGCTGGGAGCTGGTGGAGATGGACCCGCTGCTGGATTCCTCCAACATTACGGTGCGGGAGTGGTGCAGCATCGGCCAGGCCATCTACGACCGGTACCACCAGTTCGACGGCTTTGTGGTGCTGCACGGCACCGACACCATGGCCTACACCGCCTCGGCCCTCAGCTTCATGCTGGAAAACCTGGACAAGCCGGTGGTGCTCACCGGCAGCCAGATCCCCCTGTGCCAGGTGCGCAGCGACGGGCGGGACAACCTGGTCACCAGCCTGCTCATCGCCGCCGAAGGCGTGGTGAACGAGGTGAGCCTTTATTTTGGCGGCCAGCTGCTGCGGGGCAACCGGGCGGTGAAAAGCTCGGCGGACGGGCTGCAGGCCTTCTCCTCCCCCAATTATCCGCCGCTGGCCACCGCCGGGGTGGACATCCGCTACAACAAAAGCGCCATCGGCACGGCCCGGGTGAATGGGCCGTTGCAGCTGGCGCCCCTGCAAAACGTGCCCATCGGCGTTTTGAAGGTGTTCCCCGGCATCCAGTTCGAGCTGTTCGACTCCATCCTCACCGAGAAGTTGCAAGGCATCGTGCTGGAGACCTTCGGTGCAGGCAACATCCCGGATTATGACGGCGCGCTGCTGCCGCTGATCCAAAAAGCCTTTGCCCACGGCACCATTCTGATCGTGCGCAGCCAGTGCCCCCAGGGTGCGGTGCACATGGGCACCTACGCCACCAGCAGCGGCCTGAAAGCCGCCGGCGCGGTGAACGGGCTGGATATGACCACCGAGGCCGCCGTGGCGAAGCTGTACTACCTGTTCAGCAAAGGCTACGACCGGGACACCATCAAGCACTGGATGGAGCAGGACCTGCGGGGCGAGCTGACCCCGGCGAGATGAACGGTAAAAAGGTGCCAGGCAGCGCACAGCCTGCCTGTAACATGGATAACTATATGCAGCAAAGCCCCCGGCATCATGCCGGGGGCTTCTCTTGTTTCTCGGGACCGGTACGGGCGCTTTTTCCCCGCTCGGCATTTGTGTCCTAAAATGCGTCCCAAAACTAAAACTCGTATTTTAAAAAACAACACTTCATCTTTTTCATGGGGTCCTCTCCTTGCAGTTCCGGTTCGATCCGCTTACCGCTCGTCCAGCGCCCGTTCCAGCGTTTCCACAATGATCTCCAGCGCCTTTACCCGGGCGTATTTTTTATCGTTGGAGGGCAGGATGTGCCAGGGGGCGCTGCGGGTGCTGGTCTTTTGCAGCATCTCGTCCACCGCCGTTTCGTAAGCGTCCCACTTTTCCCGGTTGCGCCAGTCCTCGTCGGTGATCTTCCACCGCTTTTCCGGGGTGTTCTGCCGGTCGGTGAAGCGGGCCAGCTGGGTGTCCTTGTCGATCTGCACCCAGAACTTGACGATCACCGCCCCCCAGGCGGTCAGCTCGTCCTCAAACTCGTTGATCTCGTTGTAGGCCCGCTGCCAGTCGTTTTCGGTGCAGAAGCCCTCGATCCGCTCCACCATCACCCGGCCGTACCAGCTGCGGTCGAAGATGGCGATATGCCCGGTCTTGGGCAGGCGGGTCCAGAAGCGCCACAGGTAATGGCGGGCTTTTTCGTGGGGTTCCGGGCTAGCGATGGGGTGCACCTGATAGCCCCGGGGATCCAGCGCCGCCGTCACCCGCTTGATGTTGCCGCCCTTGCCGGCGGCGTCCCAGCCCTCGTAGACGATCACCACCGGCACCCGCTTGCGGAACAGCCGGTTGTGCAGCGCGCCCAGCCGTTTTTGCAGCGCCTTGCGCCGCTCGTCGTACTCCTCTTCGGTGAGGGACTTGTCCAGCGCCACCTGGCGCAGCGGGGGCATGGGGCAGAGGGCGAAGGTGTTCTGCCGCAGCGGCACTGCCAGAGCGGCGTTCTGCCGGGCGGTGTCGATGGCGCTGCACAGGATCTCCAGCATCTGCACCTCGGACCACTTTTTGTCGTCCCCGTCGATCACATACCAGGGCGCGCCGGGCAGGTTGGTGGCCTGCATGTAATCGTCAAAGGCATCCAGGCATTTTTCGTAGTGCTTGTTCTGCCAGCGGTCCCGCTTGCTCACCCGCCAGGCGGTGTCCGGGTCGGCTTCCAGGGCGTCCAGCCGCTTTTTCTGCTCGTTTTTGCCGATGTGCAGAAACAGTTTCAGCACCAGATACCGGTTGTCGGTGAGCTGCCGCTCGAACCGCAGCACGCTTTGCAGCCGCTGGGCATAGTCCCGCTCGCTCAGGTCCCCCTGCAGCCGCTCGGTGACCACCTGGTCCATCCAGCCGGAATCCAAAAAGGCGAACTTGCCCGCCTCGGGCGCCGCCGCCATATACCGGTGCAAAAAGGGATAGCGCCGCTCTTCGGGGGTGGGGGCCTGCATGCTGGTCACGGTAAAAAAGCGGGGGTCCAGGCATTGGATGATCCGCCCGATCATGCTGCCCTTGCCGGCGGCGCCCCAGCCTTCCACCAGCACCAGCACCGGCAGGCCGGCGGCTTTTACCTCCAGCTCCAGCGCTTCCAGCCGGTCACGGGCGGTCTTCAGCCGCTGTTTTACCTCTTCCTTTTCCGGCCGCGCGGGCCGGACCCAGTTTTTCAACACGGATAAACACCTCATTTCCAAAACAGGCCCCGGTGACCGGGGCCTGTTTTTTGATTTATCCCGCTCAGTGGCGGGGTACTTCCCATGTTGCGGGGGCGCTTTCCCCCTGAGGGCGCTCCGGCCCGGCTGCCGTAACGGCATACACCGCCCCCATCAGGCCCATAAAGCCCAGGGCGATGCTCTCGGTCAGGGCCATCAGGCCTTCGCTGCCCACCCAATAGCCGCACACCGTGCCAGGCAGCGCCAGGCAGGTGCAGAACAAAAAGGCGGCCATGCCGGAAAACCACACCCACCGGCCGCTTTTGCCGCCGGGGACATAGGCTACCTTCAGCTGGGCGGTGCAGAACAGCAGCGCCACCAGCGCCGCCAGCGCCGAAAAGATATAGTTGACCCGCACGATGCCGGTGGGGGCCAGGCCAAACCGCTGGATGGTGAGCAGATACAGCGACAGCGTGCCTGCCATGCCCACCAGGGCGCTTTGGGTCGGGGCCTCAAACTCCTCGGTAAACCGGGTGCGGCCCAGCAGCAGCATCCACAAAGCCGTCACCAGATACAACGCGGCCAACACCAGCTGGAAGCCGCTCAAACTCTGCCAGTTGGCCAGATACACGCCCCCCAGCGCCGCAAAGCCCAGGCCGCTGAGGATGGCCGTCAGGCCCTGGGCCTTGTTTTGGGCTTCCAGCGCTTCGGGCCGCCGGCCGATGCTAACGCTGGCCAGGGCCAGCAGCAGCAGGATGCCGCCCGCCAGGGCGTACCGCCACAGATGACTGCCCCAGGTCACAAAACCGGTGGCCATGTCGGTGTAATTCACCACGTCCAGCCAGCGGATCACCCCCGCGGCGGCGCACACCAGGATCAGCAGAACAGTTGCAACTTTTTTCATCCTCGCTCCTCTAAACTCTTATATTTTTGCCGCACGCCCAGGTACTTGTAAGCCGGCCGGATGATCCGGTTGGCGAACACCACCTCTTCGATGCGGTGGGCGCACCAGCCGGGGATGCGGCTGATGGCGAACAGCGGGGTGTACAGGTCCTCGCTGATGCCCAGCATTTTATAGATCAGGCCGCTGTACAGGTCCACGTTGGCGCACACGGTCTTGTTGCCCTTTTCCTCGGCAAACACCTGGGGCGCCAGCTTTTCCACCATGCGCAGCAGCTGGAATTCTCGTTCAAAGCCCTTTTCCATGGCCAGGCTCTCGGCTTTTTCCCGCAGCACCACCGCACGGGGGTCGCTGAGGGTGTAAATGGCGTGGCCCATGCCGTAGATCAGGCCGCTGCCGTCCCCCGCCTGGCGGCGCAGGATGCGGCGCAGGAATTCCCGCACCTCGTCCTCGTCCTTCCAATCCTCGATGCCCTGTTTCAGGCATTCCAGCTGTTCCATCACCTTCAAATTGGCGCCGCCGTGCTTGGGGCCTTTCAGGCTGCCGATGGCCGCCGCGATGGCGGAATAGGTGTCGGTGCCGGAACTGGACAGCACCCGGCAGGAAAAGGCCGAGTTGTTGCCGCCGCCGTGGTCGGCGTGGACCAAAAGGCACAGATCCAGCAGCTTTGCCTCCTCGTGGGTGAACTTCTGGTCCGCCCGGTAGGTGGAGAGGATGTGCTCCGCCGTACTCTGGCCGGGGGTGGGCATATGGAAAAACATGCTCTGGTGGTCGTACACCCGGCGCTTTAACTGGTAGGCATTCACCATGATGGTGGGCAGCCCGGCGATGAGGGTGATGGACTGCTCCATCAAATTGGCCAGGCTCAGGTTTTCCGGGTCCGGGTCATAGCTGTACAGCGACAGCACGCTGCGGGCCATCTTGTTCATAATGTTGGGGCTGGGGGAACGCATCAGCACGTTCTCCACAAAGTCCTCCGGCAGGTTGTGGTGCTGGGCGATCACCTGCTGGAACTGCTCCAGCTGGGCCTTGGTGGGCAGGCTGCCGAACAAGAGCAGCCAGCTCACCTCTTCAAAGATGAACCGGTCGTGGTCGTAGGCCTCCCGCACCAGTTCGTTCAGGTCCACGCCCCGGTAGATCAGCCGCCCGGGCGCGGGCACCACCTGGCCCTCGGGGCCTTTTTCGTAGCCCACCACGTCACAAATATTGGTGAGCCCCGCCAGAACGCCGGTGCCGTCCCGGTTGCGCAGGCCCCGCTTGACCCCCAGCCGCTCGCTGGTCTCGGGGTCGATGTAGTTATTTTTCAGGTATTCCTGGCATAACAATTCCATATCGGAAGGTTTTTCCGTGTATTCCTGCACCGTCATTGGCGCTCACTCCCATCCACTGGTTTTCGGGGTCCGCCCGGTTTGTACAAATTGCCTATATATACGTTTGATTTTACACACTTTAGAGGAAAAAAGCAAGAGCGGAACGCCCATTCAGACGAGGCTTTTCCGCCCGAAAACGGAGGTACAACATCCATGAAACGCAGCATCCTGCCCATCCTTCTGTTCTGCCTGCTCACCTTCTGCCTGCCCATGGCGGGCCTGCTGCTGCCCGCCATGGCTCAGGACGGCGCCGCCAGCTCTGTTTCCCGGGTCGAAGCGCCGGCCTCCAGCGCTGCTGACAGCGCTCCCGGCAGCGAGAGCCAGCCCCAGCCCACCGCCCAGGCCGCCAGCGCGGACAAGGCCATGATCTTTGTGCAGAACGCCCCCACCGGCGAGGTGCTGGAGGTGCCGGTGCTGGAGTACATGATCGGGGCGGTGGCCAGCGAGATGCCCGTCACCTGGCCGGACGAAGCCCTGAAAGCCCAAGGCATCGCCGCCCACAGCTACGCCCTCTACCAGCGGGACCACGCCGACACCGAAGCCCTGGGCGGGGCCTGGTTCTCGGTGGACCCGGCCCGCCGCCAGGGATACATGACCCGGGAGGTGCTGCAAAGCTACTGGGGCGACGCTTTTGAAGAGAACTACCAGCGGCTGCAAAGCCTGCTGGAACCGCTGGTGGACACGGTGCTCTTGTACGACGGGCAGCCCGCCGCCGCCTGTTACCACGCCATCAGCAACGGCCGCACCGAGGCCAGCCAGCGGGTGTGGAACGAGGCCCTGCCCTATCTGCAGGGGGTGGAGTCCCCGCTGGACAAGTCCGCCGAGGGGTATGTGGAAACGGTGGAATACACCACCCAGCAGATGTACGACATGCTGGCCACCCAGTTCGCCGGACTGGACCTGAGCGGCAAGGCAAGCGGTTGGTTCGGCGAGGCCACCCTCACCGAAGCGGGCTATGTGGACACCATCCAGGTGGGCGGCGCCTTCGTAAAGGGCACCCAGCTGCGCACCGCCCTGGGCCTGCGCAGCAGCTGCTTTGAGGTGGAGCCGGTGGAGGGCGGCTTTCAGGTGACCACTAAGGGTTACGGCCACGGGGTGGGCCTGAGCCAGTGCGGCGCCCAGGCCATGGCCGCCCAGGGGCAGAGCTGCGCCGAGATCTTAAGCTGGTACTTCCCCGGCACCACGCTGGGCAGTGCCGCCGGCTAAAAAGCAAAAACGGCCCCGGAAGCCTGCAATGCTTCCGGGGCCGTTTTTATTCGCTTTTTTCGGGCCGGCCGGTTTGGGGATGGGCCGCCTGGATGTGTTCCTGGATGAACCGGGTCACCCGCTGGCACTCTTCCTCGCTGGCAAAGGCGTCCAGCGGGATCAGTGTGATGATCCCCCTGCCCTGTTTCAGCGCCAGCAGGTCCCTTTTCTGCTGCGTCTGGTCCACCCGTTCCCAGCTCCAGAAGCTGCCCTCTTCGCCCCGGGCGATCTGGATGCCGTCCTCATACAGCTCAAACCGGGCGGGCAGTTCTGCCAGGCTCACCGGGTTGCCTGCCCGGCTGGCCTGCCGGTCACGGTACGCCCGCAGAAAGGGGGCGGCCAGCAGGATCACCACCATCACGGCGATGCAGGTCAGCAGGAGAGGGTCAACCTGGAAGGAGAACATCGCCAACAGTACCACAACGGCAAACAGGGCGCTCAGCAGGCTGCTGCGCAGCTGCAGGCCCTTCCACCGCTTTGCCAGCGAATAGCTGGCGCCCCACACCAGGCCCGGCCGGGGCGAGATCAGCCCCCGCCACAGCACCTCGGTCATGGGGCCCGCCTGGTCCTGGCAGGTGGTCACGGTCTGGTACAGCCGGGCAAAGCCCTCCAGGCCGCCCACCGCCGCCAGCGGGAACGCCGCCAGGCAGCGCCAGCGGCCGCTGTACAAAAAGCACAGGTCGTTTTTGCGCACAAGGCGTATCCCCCGGTTCCAGTGCACCGCCACCAGCTGGGTGCCGTCCTGCCGGAACACCCGCACCATCTGCCGGCTGACCACCAGACGGCGGACGCCCTCCGGCTGGGCCATCAGCTGCCGGAAGTTCCGCCGGTTGCCCGCAATGGTCCAGCATACCATCGCCGCAACCAGCCCCAAGCACAGCAGGCCGCTCACCAGGTGGGGCCAGGTCCACTGGATGCTCCAGCCGCCGAACACCGTCAGCGCCCGGATGGCATACGCCAGCTTTTGGATGCCAAACAGGCTCAAAATGACCGCGGCCAGCCCGATCAGCAGCCCTGCGCCGGACAGATACGCCGAGCGCATCATCTGCTTCCAGGCTGCCCTCCGCAGCTGCCGGTCGTCGTAGTATTCCACCTGATCCATCGTGTTTCCGCCTCCTTTGTTGTTTGTTTTTATGATACCACTGTGCCCGGCAAAATGATATCCCCGCAGCACAAAAAACAGCCCCCGGGAACTTCCGGAGGCTGAAAAAGGACTGTTTGGGAAAATGCTCAGGTGCGGGCCAGGCCGTCCACGCTGAGCACCACGCCGGTGATGTAGCTGGCCAGGTCGCTGGCCAGGAACACAAAGGCGTTGGCGATCTCTTCCGGCTTGCCGATACGGCCCAGGGGGATCTGCGCCGCCAGGGCGTCGATGTACTGCTTGGGCACAGCGCGCATCATGTCGGTGTCGGTGATGCCGGGGGCCACGGCGTTCACACGGATGCCGTCCTTGCCCAGCTCACGGGCCAGGGACAGGGTGAAGCCGTTCACCGCGAATTTGCTGGTTGGGTAAGCGATGCCGCTGGGCTGGCCATAGCGGGACACCATGGAGCTGGTGTTCAAAATCACGCCGCTGTGCTGGGCCTGCATATAGGGGGTCACCGCGCGGGAGCAGGTGAACACGCCTTTCACGTTCAGGTCCATCACCCGGTCAAAGGCATTTTCCTCGTATTTTGCAAAGGGGGTGGAGTCCGACACACCGGCGTTGTTCACCAGGATGTCGATGTGGCCGTATTCCTCCGCGATCTTTTGGAAAGCGGCTTCCACGCTGGCCAGCTCTTCCAGGTTGGGCGCGATGCCCGCCACCTTTGCCTGGGGGTCCTTTTCTTTGATGGCAGCCACGGCCTTGTCGGCGGTCTCCTTCCGGGAACCAGTGAGGATCACGGTGGCGCCCTCCCGCAGGAACGCTTCCACGGTGGCCAGGCCGATGCCCCGGGTACCGCCGGTGACGATGGCAACTTTATTTTCAAGCAGCATACGATCTTCCTCCTTTTTGTCTTTCTGTGCCGGGCACGCCCCGGCTCTTTGTCAAAATTATAACACATTCGACCGGTTTCGATAAGATTTATTTTGCCCAAATATCGCTGCCAAAATTCGTCACATTTCAAACGCTGCTTTCTGCCTGGCACAACAAAAGCGCCGCTGGCAATGCCAGCGGCGCTTTTGCGGAGATTCCTTTTTGAAAAAAGGTTAGTTCAGGATGGTCAGTTCGGTCTCGGAATCGAACAGATGGATCTTGTGGGGATCGAAGGCAACGGTCACGTTGCTGCCGTTCTTGGCCTTGGAAGTGGGGGCCACACGGGCGGTCATCTTGTTGCCCTTGTATACCAGGTACAGGTAGATCTCGGAGCCCATCAGCTCGGAAACTTCCACAGTGGCTTCCAGCTTGCACTCGCCCTGCTTGTTCACGAACTCGGGATCGTCCTTGATGTCCTCAGGACGGACGCCGGCCTTTACCTTCTTGCCAACGTAGGCATCCAGCTTGCCGTCGGCGGTCTTCTCCTTGGGCAGGTCGATGCGGTCGCCGGACAGATCCAGATAGTAGCCACCAGCGTCCTTGTTCAGGGTGGCATCCAGGAAGTTCATCTGGGGGCTGCCGATGAAGCCGGCAACGAACATGTTGATGGGGAAGTCGTACAGGTTCTGGGGAGTGTCGACCTGCTGCACGATGCCGTCCTTCATAACCACGATGCGGTCGCCCATGGTCATGGCCTCGGTCTGGTCATGGGTAACGTAGATGAAGGTGGTGGCCAGTTTCTGGTGCAGCTTGATGATCTCGGTGCGCATGCTGGTACGCAGCTTAGCATCCAGGTTGGACAGGGGCTCGTCCAGCAGGAACACGGCCGGGTTACGGACCATGGCGCGGCCCAGGGCAACACGCTGACGCTGACCACCGGACAGAGCCTTGGGCTTGCGGTCCAGCAGGTGCTCGATGTCCAGCACGCGGGCGGCCTCGCGAACACGCTTGTCGATCTCAGCCTTGTCTACCTTGCGCAGCTCCAGGCCGAACGCCATGTTCTTGTAAACGGTCATATGGGGGTACAGAGCGTAGTTCTGGAACACCATGGCGATGTCGCGGTCCTTGGGGGCCACGTCGTTGACCAGACGGTCACCGATGTACAGTTCGCCCTTGCTGATCTCTTCCAGACCAGCGATCATGCGCAGGGTGGTGGACTTGCCGCAGCCGGAGGGGCCTACCAGGATGATGAATTCCTTATCGGCGATCTCCAGGTTGAAATCCTTAACGGCGGTAACATCGCCGGGGTAGATCTTGTAGATGTGACGTAAGCTGATGCTTGCCATGGGAACGACACTCCTTTGTCTCATTTCATATTTTGTTCATTTATTGATACGCTTGACGGCGTATCCACTCGCTAATATAATAATAACAGAGATTTTCCGGATTTAAATAGCATTTTATTGATGTGAGGTAGCAAAAATTGATTTTTGATCCCAGTCAATTCTGCGCCGCCGCCGAGCAGATCGACCTTACCTTCTCCACCCCCCTCACCCTGGAGGGCGAAGGGCTGTGGGCAGGGGTGCTCTCGTCGGGGGAATGCGCCCTGTCCGGCGAGGACGCGCCCCAGCTGGCAGGCGCGGGCAGCTTGTTGTTCGGCGGCTCTCCCCTGCGGCTGGTGGCGGCCAAAGAGTGCCATCTGGTGGCGGTGCGCATCACCGGCAGCGCCGCCGAAGCCTTTTTGCAGGGCCTGCCGGAACCGATGTTCGCCGCCGGCGCTTCCTGCCCCGGCACGGCGGAGCTGCTGGCCCAGCTGCAAGCCGCCCCCGGCCCCAAGCGGTGCAGCGAGCTTTGTTACCAGCTGCTCTGCGAAAGCGCCAATGCGGACGCCGCCGTCCCCAGCTATCCGCCCCTGGTGGCCCTGGCCATTGCCGCCATGCGGGAAAACTACGCCGGCCTGTACGGGGTGGAGGAGCTGAGCGAGAGCCTGGGGGTGAGCAAGAGCCACCTGGTGCGGCAGTTCAAGGCGGCGGTGGGCGTGCCGCCGGGGCAGTATCTCACCGGGGTGCGCATCGAGGCGGCAAAGCAGCTTTTGTGCCACCGGGAGTACCCCCTGGAGGTGGTGGCCAGCCTGTGCGGGTTTTCCGGCGCGAACTACCTGTGCCG
>CASEVW010000073.1 GCA_949291395.1 uncultured Oscillospiraceae bacterium
AGTAGCCCAGCTTTGCTATACCTGTCTGCAGGTTTTCCTGCCGGATTTTCCTCAAAATCCGTCTTCCTAGCCATTTCGCAGACATTTTCTTACTCAAAAAGGAGCTGTTGCGCAATTTCCATTTTGCAACAGCCCCTTTTTCTTTGTTACAGCTGACGAATGCGTTCCAGCGCCTGGCGCAGATCCTTCACTGCTTCCACGCCCTCCGGCACCGGCTTGCCCTCCCGGTTCAGCCAGATGGCACGGATGCCCACCGCCGCCGGGCCCTGCACGTCGCCCCGCAGCGAGTCACCAATGTGCACCACTTCCTCGGGGGAAAGGCCCGCCTGCTCCAGGGCACAGCGGTAGATCTCCGGCCGGGGCTTGGGATGCCGGGCGGACTCACTGGTCACGATGCCCGCCGGGGCAATGCCGCAGTGCTTCACTGCCGTTTCCACATAGCAGGTGTCGCTGTTGGTCACCAACCACACCGGCAGGCCGCACTGTTCCAAAAAGTCCCGGCTGTCCTCATACAGTTCGGGGTAGCTCCAATGTTCCGTCATCTTGTCGCAGAGGGAGCGAGGGTCCTCGTTGGACGAAAAACGGGGCAAAAGCTCGGCAAAGCTTTCCAGCGCCAGATCGTACTGGCTGCGGTAGTGATCGCCGTAGGCCTCGGCCTGCTTTTTGCTGTACAGTTCCCACCATCCGGCTACCACCGCTTCCGGCGAGGAGACCTTGCCGCTTTTGTACACCCGTTTTACCACTTCGTAGGAAGCGGGACCGTACTCCGGCACCAGCGTGCCGTAAAAATCACAAAACACTGCCTTGATCATTCCGCTTATTTCTCCTTTTTCAGTCGTTTTTCCATCACACGGGCTGCGCAGGGCGCCACCACCTTGTAATACGCGTCGTTGCCATAGTGGTCTGCCCGGTTGGAAGCGGTCAGGCCGGTGCCGTTCACCTCGTTGGAATCCGTATCCCGGGGCACCGGCACATAGGTCTCGGGGTTCCACGCTTTGTAGTGTTCCCAGATCTGCGGGCACTGGCCTCTGGTATACCAATAGGCCACGGTTTCCACATTATACCACACGCCCCGGTCCCAGTCCCCCCGATAGACCCGCCCGGGGTAATTCTGCCGGAAATCGGCAAAGAAGGCGTCGGCCATCCGGTCAAACCCGGCGGCGTGGCCGGCGGCATCGTTCAGGTCGTTCTCGCCCTGGATCCAGACCATCCCCAAAAAGCGGTTTTCCGGGTCCTGGTCCAGCGCATAGGCGATGCGATCCCGCATGGCCTGGTAATAGGGCATGCCCTCGCCCCAGCGCAGCGGGCCCGGGCTGGGGCGCAGATGCTCTTTGTCGTAGCTGCCCGGCTCGCCCTGGGTAAAGGCGGTGCCGCCGTAAGCGCAGGCGATCACCAGGATGTTGTAATCGTCAGGGATGCTGCCCAGCAGAAGATCTGCCAGGGGCAGATGGATGCCCTTGGTGCCCAGGTTCGGCTGGGGATTGGCCGGGTTGCTGTACGGCCGCAGGTCCTGGTAATTCTGTGCGCAGGCTCCCAGCGGGATGATCTTGCAGTTGTCATCGCCATACATCCCAAGCTGGGCAATGCGGCCGGTGCGAAAGCGATTCAGGTAATCCGCCGGGATCAGAGATTCATCGTATCCCACCGCATTGGACTGCCCCGCCACACAAAGGATCATACACTTTTGTTTCTGCGCATCCATGAGCATCTTTCCCCTTTTCTGCTGGTTTTACACATATGCGCCCGGCAGAGCACCTCTTGCGTGTACCTGCGCCAAAAAATCACTGTGAAAAACATTATACTATTTTTTGCCTGAAAGTACAAACAGCTAGTCCCACCAGAAATACCAGACGGTGGACTGGCGCAAGGTATCCGCCAGGCTGCCCACCGTGGCGTCCTCCGCCCCCTGGTCGATCACATCCGGGCAGAAGCCGTACTGCTGGGTGGCCAGCTCCATCGCCTTTTCTTTGGCAACGGGCGCCGGAAGTGCAAACTCCAGTTCGTCGTGGGTCATGGCGGCGGGCACCGCGCCGTACTGCTGGTGCCAGTATTTTGCCACGGACATCAGCTCCGGGGTATCCGGAGATTCGTTCCAGCCCCCAAAAGGCAGGTGGGCAAAGATCTCCCAGGGCTCCTTCACCGGGATCTTCGCCAGAATCAGGGGGTAGGTCATCTCGAGATGCGGGTCCCAATAGCTGGTGAAGCGGTTGTTGGCATAGCCGCCTTCCATTTCGCCCAGGACCTCTTCCTCCCAGTCCAGATCGTCGTCCTCGGCTTCTGCCCTGCGCTGGCCGGTCAGCTCCTCCAAAACGGCTTTGCCATCTTGCACGGCAGCGGCAAGCATTTTTTTGCGGTATTCCGCCACCTTGTCCGGGTCGAACGCACCGTCGTCGCTGCCGTCGCTGTCCGGGTCTGCGTTCATCACAAGGCACTCCCACAGCGTCTCGTCCACCTTCACCAGCACCGGCACAAAGCCTTCACGGGCGCTGTCCCGCTTGGCGTAGCTGTATGCCGCCTGGATGGGATCATCGTCCTTCATGGAGGGGAAGTAAGTGCACTCGCAGTCCAGATAATCCATGATGGCCTGGGCCAGCGGGGAGGGCTCGATGGTGTCCTCGTCAAACTCCTGTCCCTGCCAGCTGGCGAAGCGCTTTTCCATGACCTCCGCCATGGACTGGTAGTAGTCCTCATCAAAGGGGAGGAACAGATAGGCGTCCTCCCGCAGCTCCTCCGGGCAGCCCTGCTCCCGGCCGATCCTGTCAAGGGCATAGCCGTCGATGTCCGCGGGGAAATAGGGGCAGTCATTCTCTCCGTAATAGTATTCGGCAAAGGCCTGGCCCTTCTTGCTGAACAGGGCATCGGTGAGCCGGCCGTCCAGCTCCTTGTAGAGCTACAATACATGTTGGACAGTAGAGCAAAAAAAGCAAATAAAAAAGTAGAAGGACAGAGCCTTCATAGGGTATAGTTAAGTTGCGACACCAACACACCCAAGAAAGGAGCTCTGTCCCTCATGAGTAAGAGTA
>CASEVW010000074.1 GCA_949291395.1 uncultured Oscillospiraceae bacterium
CCGATTTTGGTGTGCAGCTCGCTGCACACCAAAATCGCTCCAACAGCTTACCTATGCGCCCCCTTGTCTGGCTCTCTCCGAAAGAAAAACTTGCTGCCTTCTTTGAATCTCTCACTGTACAAGATGTTTGACAAACCTACACAGATCGGTCTGAGGTTTGCCAAACCCGGGCGCGTGCGGCGTATCTGACCGGAACTTCGCTGCTGATCGCTGCAAACAAATATCCCCCGGCCTCACGGCCGGGGGATATTTGTTTGCAAAATGCCCGAAGGCGCAGCTTTTACAGGGTGGAGATGTCGATCAGCTCCACATCGTCCAGGCTGGCGCCGCTGCGCAGGGTCTCCACCAGCACCTTGGCGGTGTCGATGGCGGTCAGGCAGGGCACGCTCAGCTCCACGGCCTTGCGGCGCATCTGCACGCTGTCCAGATCCGGGTCACGGCCATGGTCAGAGGTGGAGATCACATAGTCCACCAGGCCGCTCTGCAGCAGGTCCAGGATGTTGGGATGCTCGTCGCTGATGCGGCGCACCGTGTTGCAGGCGATCATGTTGCTGTTCAGGGTCTTGGCGGTGCCGCTGGTGCCGTACAGCTTGTAGCCCATGTCTTTCAGCTGCCAGGCGGTGTCCAGGATCTCCAGCTTGTCCGCGTTTTTCACGGTGATCAGGCAGCAGCTGCCGGGCTTGGGCTTTTTGAACTTGTAGCCCGCGCCCACCAGGCCCTTCAGCAGCGCGTCGCTGAAGGTGCGGGCGATGCCCAGCACCTCGCCGGTGCTCTTCATCTCGGGGCCCAGCTGGGTGTCCACGCCGTGCAGCTTTTCAAAGCTGAACACAGGCACTTTTACCGCCACATAGGGCGCGTCAGGCCGGATGCCGGTGCCCCAGCCCATATCCTTCAGCTTCTCGCCCAGCATGCAGCGCACGGCCAGCTCCACCATGGGAACGCCGGTCACCTTGCTGATGTAGGGCACGGTACGGCTGGAACGGGGGTTCACCTCGATCACATAGACCTGGTTGTTGTACACCACATACTGGATGTTCACCAGGCCCACCACTTTCAGCTCCCGGGCCAGGCGGCCGGTGTATTCCACCAGCATCTGCTTGATGCGCTCGGACAGGGTGCGGGGCGGGTACACGCTGATGGAGTCGCCGGAATGGATGCCGGCCCGCTCCACGTGCTCCATCATGCCGGGGATCAGGTAATCCTCGCCGTCGCAGATGGCGTCCACCTCGCACTCGGTGCCCATCAGGTACTTGTCCACCAGCACCGGGTTCTCCATGTCGGTGTGCTCGGCGATGATGGCCATGTACTCGGTCACGTCCTCGGGGCCGTAAGCGATGATCATGTTCTGGCCGCCCAGCACATAGCTGGGACGCAGCAGCACCGGATAACCCAGCTCGCTGCCGGCGGCCAGGGCCTGCTCGGTGGTAAAGACGGTCCGTCCCTTCGGGCGGGGGATGCCGCAGCGCTCCAGCAGCTCGTCAAAGCGCTCCCGGTCCTCGGCCTCGTCGATGGCGTCCGCCGGAGTGCCCAGCAGTTTGACGCCCAGCTCGGTGAGGTGCTTGGTGAGCTTGATGGCGGTCTGGCCGCCGAACTGCACCACGCAGGCCCAGGGCTTTTCGGTCTCCAGGATGTTCTCCACGCTCTCCGGGTCCAGCGGGTCAAAGTACAGCCGGTCGCCGGTGTCAAAGTCGGTGGAAACGGTCTCCGGGTTGTTGTTGGCGATCACGGCTTCGTAGCCGAACTTTTTCAGCGTCCAGACACAGTGCACGCTGCAATAGTCGAACTCGATGCCCTGGCCGATGCGGATGGGGCCGGAACCGAACACCAGCACCTTCTTTTTGTCGGTGGGGTGCTCTTCGATGAACTGGGCGGCCTCGTTCTCCTGGTCAAAGCTGGAGTAGAAGTAGGGGGTGCGGGCGGCGAACTCGGCGGCGCAGGTGTCCACCATCTTGAAGCCGGCCCGCAGGCGGGCGGGCAGCTCGCTCTGTCCGCTGATGCGCTTGATGGCCTTGTCGGTGAAGCCCTGGCGCTTGGCCAGCTTGTACAGGTCCAGATCCAGCTGGCCGGCGGCCAAGCGCTTTTCGGTGTCCGCCAGTTTGGCCAGCTTGGCCAGGAACCAGCGGTCGATCTTGGTCACGTTGTAAATCTCGTCAAAGCCGAAGCCGCGCTTGATGGCCTCGAACACCACAAAGCTGCGGTCGGAATCGCAGACGTGCAGCTTCTGGTGGATCTCCTCGTCGCTGCACTCGGCCAGGTGGGGCAGGTCCATGGTGTCCAGGCCCAGCTCGATGGAGCGCACCGCCTTCATCAGGGCTTCCTCGAAGCTCTGGCCGATGGCCATCACCTCGCCGGTGGCCATCATCTGGGTGCCCAGGTCCTTTTTGGCGTAGACGAACTTGTCGAAGGGCCACTTGGGGAACTTGACCACGCAGTAGTCCAGCGCGGGCTCGAAGCAGGCACAGGTCTGGCCGGTGATGTCGTTGGTGATCTCATCCAGGCTGTAGCCGATGGCGATCTTGGTGGCCACCTTGGCGATGGGATAGCCGGTGGCCTTGGAGGCCAGGGCGGAGGAGCGGCTCACACGGGGGTTCACCTCGATGACCGCATACTCAAAGCTGTCCGGCTTCAGGGCGAACTGGCAGTTGCAGCCGCCCTCGATGCCAAGCTCGGTGATGATGCGCAGCGCGGAGGAGCGCAGCATCTGGTATTCCTTGTCGGAGAGGGTCTGGCTGGGGGCCACCACGATGGAGTCGCCGGTGTGCACGCCCACCGGGTCGAAGTTTTCCATGTTGCAGACGGTGATCACGTTGCCCTTGCCGTCCCGCATGACCTCGTACTCGATCTCTTTCCAGCCGGCGATGCACTTTTCGATGAGCACCTGGTGGATGGGCGACAGGCGCAGGCCGTTGGTGCCGATCTCCCGCAGCTGGGCCACGTCCTCACAGATGCCGCCGCCGGTGCCGCCCATGGTGAAGGCGGGGCGCACGATCACCGGGTAGCCGATCTCCTCGGCAAAGGCCAGGGCGTCGTCCAAGTCTTCCACCACCTTGCTGGGGATGCAGGGCTCGCCCAGCTTTTCCATGGTGTCCTTGAACAGCTGCCGGTCCTCGGCCCGGTCGATGGTCTCGGGCTTGCAGCCTAGCAGCCGCACGCCCTCGGCCTCCAAAAAGCCCTCCCGGGCCAGGGTCATGGCCATGTTCAGGCCGGTCTGTCCGCCCAGGTTGGGCAGGATGGAGTCCGGCTTTTCCTTCTGGATGATGCGCTTGATGACCTCGGGGGTCATGGGCTCCACATACACCCGGTCGGCGATGTTGGGGTCGGTCATGATGGTGGCCGGGTTGGAGTTCACCAGCACCACCTCGATGCCTTCGGCCTTCAGCGCCCGGCAGGCCTGGGTGCCGGAGTAGTCGAACTCGGCGGCCTGGCCGATGATGATGGGGCCGGAGCCGATCACCAGAACTTTTTTGATGCTTGTATCCTTGGGCATGGCTCACAGCCCTCCTTTCATCATGTCCACAAATTCGTCAAACAGATAGTCGGTATCCTTGGGGCCGCCGCAGGCTTCCGGGTGGAACTGCACGGTGAAGCAGTCCATATTGCTGTAGCGGATGCCCTCCACGGTGCCGTCGTTGGCGTTCACATGGCTCACCTGGCCGATGCTCTTGTCCAGGCTGTCGCCCACCACCGCATAGCCGTGGTTCTGGCTGGTGATGTAGGTGCGGCCATGGGCCAGGTCGGTGACCGGCTGGTTCACGCCACGGTGGCCGTATTTCAGCTTTTCGGTCTTGGCGCCCATAGCCAGGGCCATCAGCTGGTGGCCCTGGCAGATGCCGAAGATGGGCAGGCCCATTTTGGCGATGTCTTTCAGGTTTTCAATGATCTCTACGTTTTCCGCCGGGTCGCCGGGGCCGTTGGAGAGCATGATGCCGTCCAGGCCCATCTGGGCCAGGCCGGCGGCGGTGGTGTTCGCGGGCACCACGGTGACCTTGCAGTCCCGGGCCACCAGGCTGCGCTGGATGTTGTTCTTGCAGCCAAAGTCGAACAGGGCCACATGGTATTTGCCGCCCTCGTTTAGCACGGTCTCTTCGGCGCGGGTCACGCTGGCCACGGCCTCGGTCACGTTGTATTCCCGGATGGAGCGCATCAGCGCCTCGTCCGCCAGGGCGTCGGCAGCGGTGGCGTACTCGGTGGTGAGGGCGCCGTTCATCACGCCGCTCTCCCGCAAAAGGCGCACCAGGCTGCGGGTGTCCACGCCCGCCAGGCCGATGATGCCCTGCTCTTTCAAAAAGGCGTCCAGGGTCTTTTTGCAGCGGAAGTTGCTTGGCGCATCGCACAGCTCCCGCACGATGTATCCAAAGGCCCAGATGCGGCCGGACTCGGCGTCCTCGCCGTTCACGCCATAGTTGCCCACCAGGGGGTAGCTCTGGGTGATGATCTGGCCGTAGTAGCTGGGGTCGGTGAGGGTCTCTTCGTAGCCCACCATACCGGTGTTGAACACCACCTCACCCACACGGGTGCCGCTGGCGCCGAAATGCTGGCCCGCCAGCACGGTGCCGTTGGCCAAAACTAACAAGGTTTTCAAGGATGTATCCCTCTCTTTCTGCGTCATGCCTGTGAAAAACGGCCTTTGCCTTTGACAAACGCCGGCCCGGCCGGGCAAAACTGCCCGGTCGGGCGGGAAACGATGGTCACAGGGTCTGCTTTGCCTGCTCTTTCATCTTGCGGCTGCCCAGGTGCACCAGGGGCAGCTTGCCCTCCTTGCAGATGGGGCACTCTTCCGGCAGGTAGTTGGGCAGGTCCAGCTTGGCGGCGCTGGCCAGGATGGGAATGGGAGAGGGGGCTTCGGCCTTGGTGCGGTCCACCACGCAGACGATGCCCAGGCACTCGCCGCCGGCCTCCTCGATCACCCGCTTGGTCTCCAGGCTGGAGATGCCGGTGGTGACCACGTCCTCAGCGATGATGCACTTTTCGCCGGGTTTGATGGCAAAGCGCTTCAGGGTCATCACGTTGTCCACCCGCTCGGTGAAGATGGCCCGCTTGCCCAGCTGGCGGCCCAGCTCGTAGGCGTAAACGATGCCGCCCATGGCAGGCCCAACGATCAGGTCGATGTCCATATCCTTCAGCTGCTCGGCCACCTTCTCCATGACCAGGGCGCACTTATCGGGGTACTGCTGCAAAAAGGCCATCTGGCAGTAGGCGCTGGAATGGCGGCCGCTGCTCAAAAGGAAATGGCCCTCCAAAAAGGCTTCGCATTCTTTCAAAATTCCGATGGTATCGTTCATGCTCTTCTCTCCTGTTCTATCTGAAAACGGTTTGTATCGTCTTTCCTAACGGATGATGCGTGCAAAAGGCGCCGATCTTATACTCTAGCGCAGCCCCGGATCTCGTCCAGGGCGGCTACCCCGTGGGCCTCCATCCATGCGGCGATCTCGTCGGTGACGCGCTCGCAGGCCTTCGGGTCCATGAAGTTTGCGGTGCCCACCTGCACGGCGGTGGCGCCGGCCATGATGAATTCCAGGGCATCGGCACCGGTGAGGATGCCGCCCAGGCCGATCACCGGCACGTTCACCGCGCCGCAGACCTGGTAGACCATGCGCAGGGCGATGGGCTTGATGGCCGGGCCGGACAGGCCCGCAAAGATGTTGTTGAACACCGGGCGGCGCTTTTCCAGGTCGATGGCGCAGGCCTGGAAGGTGTTCACCAGGCTCAAAGCATCGGCCCCGGCCTCCACGCAGGCAGCGGCCATCTGGCAGATGTCCTCGGCCTGGGGGCTGAGCTTCACCACCAGGGGCTTTTTGCACACCGCCCGCACCCGGCTGACCACCTCTTTGGCGCTGTCAGCCTTGATGCCGTAGGCGATGCCGCCCTGCTTCACGTTGGGGCAGCTGATGTTCAGCTCGATGAAATCCACGCTGGTGGGGTTGAGCAGCTCCGCGCCCTTTTCATAGTCCTCGATGCAGCCGCCGCCCAGGTTGGCCCAGATGGTGGTGCCCAGGGTCTCCATCACCGGCAGCTCGTGGTCGATGAAGTGCTGCACGCCGGGGTTTTGCAGGCCGATGGAGTTGATCAGGCCGCTGGGGGTCTCCAGCAGGCGCTCGCCCTCGTTGCCGTATTTGGGGATCAGGGTGATGCCCTTGCTGGACACGCCGCCCAGCTTTTTCAGATCCACCATGCCGGCGTATTCCGCACCAAAGCCGAAGGTGCCGGAAGCGCCGATCACCGGGCCTGCCAGCTGCTTGCCCAGCAGGTCCACGTTCAAAGATACCTGGCTCATGCGCCGAACACCTCCTTGGAATCAAAGACCGGGCCTTCCTTGCAGACGCAGCGGCCGCCGGTGCTGGTGTGGCAGGTGCAGCCCAGGCAGGCGCCGATGCCGCAGGCCATCTTGCGCTCCAGGCTCACCTGGCAGGCGGTGCCCTTTTCCTCGCAGAGGGCCGCCACCGCCCGCATCATGGGTTCGGGGCCGCAGCAGAGCACCAGGTCGTATTCCTCAGGGCGCAGCAGCTGGGTCACGAAGCCGTGGAAGCCGAAGCGGCCGCTGTCGGTGGCCAGCTGGACCTTGCCGCACAGGGGGGCGAACTTTTCCACGCCGTAGGGCTCGTCCCGGAAACCGCAGTAATAATCGGGCTTGGTGCCCGCGGCGCACAGCTCTTTCGCCAGCTGGTAGAGGGGGGCGGTGCCGATGCCGCCGCCCACCAGGGCCACCTTTTTGCCCTGGGCCGCCGCCAGGTCAAAGCCATTGCCGCTGGGGCCTACCAGGCTGAGGGTGCCGCCGGGTTCCAGGGCCGCCAGCTTTTCGGTGCCCTTGCCCCGCACCTCGTACAAAAATTGGACGGTGCCCATGGCCGGGTCATAGCTGTGCAGGCTGATGGGCCGGCTGAGCACCGGGGCCACATCGGCAGGCCAGCAGCGCAGCATGAAGAACTGCCCGGCCTTGGGGGGCATGTCCCGCCGGGGCCAATTCACGGTCATCAGGCGGATGGTATCGGTGAGGCGCTGGTGTTCCAGCACCGTTACATCACAGGCGATCGCAGGCATTCTTGATGGCCTCCTTCATGTTCACACACTCGTTGTAGGCAGCCTGGTCGAAGGGGGTGCCGGGCTGCTTTTTGTAGGCCAGCAGCACGCCCCGGCTGGAGTTGACCACACCGCCGTTGCCCTGGCTCAGGTACTGGGCGATGTCCTCGGCGGTGCCGCCCTGGGCGCCGTAACCGGGGATCAAAAAGAAGCTGTCCTGATAGCGGGCGCGGATCTCGGCCGCTTCCTCAATGTGGGTGCCGCCGATGACCAGGCCCAGGCTGGAATAGCCGTGCTCGCCCACGCAGCTTTTGCCCATGGCGTTCAGCTTGTCGCCCACCATGTCGTACACGTGGCGGCCGTCGGCCAGCTTCTCGTACTCAAAGTCCTTGGCGCCGGGGTTGGAAGTGCGCACCAGCACGAACACGCCCTTGCCCTGCTGCTCCACAAAGGGCATATAGGGCTGGATGGAATCCAGGCCCATGTAGGGGGCCAGGGTGATGAAATCCGCTTCCAGGTCGCCGGAGAAGTGGGCCTTGGCGTACATCTCGGCGGTCTTGGCGATGTCGCCCCGCTTGATGTCGGCGATCACCGGCACGCCGGTGGCCTTCACATAGTCCAGGGTCTTTTTGTAGGCGGCCAGGCCGTCCAGGCCCAGGCTCTCGTAATAGGCGATCTGCACCTTGAAGCAGCCGGTCACCGCCTTGGTGGCGTCCACAATGGCCTGATTGAACCGCACGATGTTCTCCCCCGCCGTCAGTTCCGGCTTGGCAAAGCCCTCCGGCAGATAGGAAACATCCGTGTCCAGACCCACGCATACCGGGCCACGGGCTGCAACTGCTTCGTACAACTTGTCCATATTGGTCATTGGGATACGCTCCTTTTCCTTGCGGGCGCTGTTTGTGCCCTGGGTGATCTCTTACGTCTATTATAAAGGGAAAAAACCGGTTTTACCATACGTTCAGCGCTGGTAAGTGATACGGCCGCCCCGGATGGTCAGATCCACCCGGCCGTACAGCTGCACCCCATCGAAGGGGGTGTTGTGGCTCTTGGAGTGCATGGCGGCGGCGTCCACCGTATAGGGGGTATCCAGCTCCACCAGGGTCAGGTCGGCGTCCATGCCCACCTGGATGGCGCCCTTGTCTGCAAGGCCCAGGATGGCCGCCGGGAAGCGGCTCATCAGGGCTTCCAGGTAATACAGATCCAGCCCTTCCTGGCGGCACAGCTTGGTGTAGCACACCCCAAAAGCGGTCTCCAGGCCGATCATGCCCGCCGCGCCGGCGGCTTTGTCCTCGGCGGAGTGGGGGGCATGGTCGGTGGCGATGGCGTCCACCACGCCGGTACGGATGCCCTCCACCAGGGCGGCCACGTCGTCCGCCTTGCGGATGGGCGGGTTCACCCGGTAGTCGCTGTCCGCAAACCAGAGATGATGGGGGGTGACCTCGCAGGTCACCGGCACGCCCCGGCGCTTTGCGTCGGCAATGGCGGCCACCGCCTCTTTGGTGCTCACGTGGCACAGGTGCAGCCTGGCGCCGTAGTATTCGCTCAGGTGCAGGTTGCGCACCGTCTCGATGTTTTCCGCCAGCCGGTAGTCCCACTTGGAGATCTCCATGTCCTCGGCGTGGCTCATGAGCACCAGATCCCGCTGGGCGCAGATGGCGAAAGCCTTGGCCATCACCTGGTTGTTCTGCACGCCCTTGCCGTCCTCGGTGATGAACCGCAGGTCCTCCGGCAGGCTCTTCAGGTGGTCCAGGGTGTGGCCGTCAAAGTTCTCGGTGATGGAAACGGTCTGGTTCGCGCCGCAGATGCCCAGGCGCTGGGCCTCGTCCATCACGGCGTGGGCCTGGGCCGCGCTGGAGCAGACGGGCTTTGTGTTGGGCATCAGGTTCACGAAGGTGTAGCCGCCCGCCGCCGCGGCGGCGCTGCCGGTGGCGATGTCCTCCTTGTACTCGAACCCGGGGGTGCGCCAGTGGCAGTGCAGGTCGATAAAGCCGGGCAGCAGGGTACGGCCCGCCGCATCGATCACCTCTTCGCCGTGGGCAGGCATATCCTGCACAAGGCCGGCGATCTTGCCGTTTTTGATCAGCACGTCCACCACAGTACCGTCGGACAGCTTTGCGTTTTTGATGAGCATCCTCACGCCTCCTTACAAAAAAGCTCAAAAAAAATGACTCTTCCAAAAATGGAAAAGTCAAACAATGGTCCCCTGTAACAAGGAAACGAAGAACACGCTGGCCATGATGGAAATGCGCTGTTTGCAGATCTGGTTGGTCATGGGTCGATCCTCCTGTGTATTCTCAAGTTAAATCATTTGATTTTATCATATTTTCCAGCGATTTGTCAAGACATTTGTCATCTTTTTGGGCCGTTTTCCATAAAAAATAAGCCAGCCCCCGGTTTTCCCGAAAGCTGGCTTGCTTTTATTCGGTTCAGGACTTCTTAACAGCAGGCTGTTCCAGCTGTTTCAGCGCCTTGCGGAACTGCACCGAGAACAGGATCACGGTGAAGGTGACCGCCAGCACGTCCGCCACAGGCTCCGCCATGTACACCGCCATGGTCGGGTCGGCGGTGAAGATGTGGGGCATCAGGTAGATCAGCGGGATCAGCAGGATGAACTTCCGGGTGATGGCCACGGCGATGGATTCCTTGGCGTAGCCCAGCGAGGTGAAGGTCATCTGGCAGGCGACCTGGGCGCCGAATACCAGCAGCACCGCAAAGTAGCAGCGGATCACCGGGGTGGCGAACGCGATCAGCGGGGCGTCCGAGGTGAAGATGCTGGCGAACGCCGAGGGGAAGAGCATCAGCAGCGCCCACAGCAGCACCGAGTAAACCAGGCTGGCACGCAGCAGCAGGAAATAGGTCTTTTTCACACGGTCCGCGTTCCGCGCGCCGTAGTTGAAGCTGATGATGGGCTGCGCGCCCTGGCCCAGGCCCTGCAGCGGCAGCAGCGCAAACTGCATCACGCTGGTGAGGATGGTCATGGCGCCCACGGCGATGTCGCCGCCGTAGCCCCGCAGCGAGGTGTTGAAGCAGATGGAGATCACGCTCTCGCTGGCCTGCATGATGAAGGTGGCAGCGCCCAGGCTCACGCAGGGCAGGATGATGGCCCGCTCCAGCCGCATGTTTTTGGGGCGGATCTTCAGGGTGGTCTTTTTGCCCATCAGGAAGGAAACGACCCACACGCAGGACACCGCCTGGCTGATGATGGTGGCCAGGGCCGCCCCCTTTACGCCCATGTCAAAGCCAAAGATGAAGATGGGGTCCAGCACGATGTTGCACACGGCGCCGATGAGCACCGACAGCATACCGGTCTTGGAGAAGCCCTGGGCGGTGATGAAGTTGTTCATGCCCAGGGTCAGCTGCACGAAGATGGTGCCCAAAGCGTAAATGTTCAGGTAATCAGTGGCGTAGCCGATGGTGTTCTCGGTGGCGCCGAAGGCCAGCAGCAGCGGCTCGCCAAAGGCCAGCAGCACGGCGGTGAGCACCACCGAAATGATGATCAGCAGGGTGAAGCAGTTGCCCAGCGCCTTTTCTGCCGCGTTGTTGTCGCCCCTGCCCATGGCGATGGAAGCCCGGGGCGCGCCGCCCGCGCCTGCCAGCATGGCAAAGGCGGACACGATCATGATGATGGGCATGCACACGCCCATGCCGGTGAGGGCGTAAGCGCCCTCGCCGGGGATGTGGCCGATGTAGATCCGGTCCACCAGGTTGTACAGCATATTGATGAGCTGCGCCACCACCGCCGGGGCTGCCAGCTTTGCCAGCAGGCGGCCTATGGGCTCGGTGCCCAGCTTATTGTCGTTGTTCGTCATCTTCACTTTCCCCCGTTTGCTTTAAATTGTCTACCATACGCTGGAACAGGGCAACAAACTGCTGCCGCTCCGTTTCGGAAAAGCCCTGGAACGCCTGGCGCTCAAACTCCTGCATCATCCCGGTGATGCCAGGCAGCAATGCCTGCCCCTGTTCGGTAAGGCTCAGATGGATGCGCCGCCGGTCGGCCTTGTCCTGGCTGCGGCAGAGCAGCTGTTTTTGGATCAGCGATTCCACCGCCTGGGACACATTGCTCTTGGGCAGCATGCGCCGTTCCACAATGTCCCGGGCGGTGTCCCGCCGGGGGTTGTTGTGCAGAAAGAGGATGATGTCAAACTCCGTCTGCGACAAACCGCTCTGGCGGCAGAACGCCCGCCGCTGCACATTGTAATAGCGCATGATCGCCCGCAGGCCGCTGGCGTTTTCCATTGGCTGGCTCAAAACGCCGTCCCTCCTGTTCGGTCCAAATAGTTTTATCACAAATGGTTTGTTTTTATAACCATTCGCAACACAATCTATTATAGTCTTTTTCCGGGGCAAGTCAAGGGCAAAATGGCAGAAAAAGGGGGCTGGTGCGCCCCCTTTCTTTTGTCAAAATGTCCGCGCTTATAACAAAAGCCCTGGCCCTTGCGTGTGTCCCACGCAGGGGCAGGGCTCTTTTTTGCTTCTTTTATAGTTTCAGAGTGTACTGGGTATGATCCTGTTCCGGCTCCTGGCGCATGCTCTCCACATAGGCGCTGGTCATGAACAGATCCACCTCCTGCCAGCGGTCGAACAGCGGGTCATCGTGGTCGTAAGCGTCCGGCCGGCCCCGGAAGTAATCCAGGTTGATGGCGGCAAAAAAGTCCGCCATCTGCTGGCCGTCCGGCTCGTCCTCCAGGCTGCCCAGCACCTTGTTCCGGTTGACCTCTTTAAAAAAGTCCGCCGCATAGGTCTCAAAATCCAGCAGGTTCGCATCGCTGCTGCCCCGGGCCTTGGCCCAGCCGGACACATCCACCGCCTGGGTCTCGTACCGCAGCTGGCGGTCGGTCAAACCGATCCGGGCGTACTGGTTGGGGGAGACCGCCAGCGAGCTGGTGGCCGCTTCCCAAAAGCCGCTCTCGCTTTGGCCGGTGTGCTGCACGTGCATGTGGCCGCTGAGGTTGCAGATCACATCATAATTTTCGTATAATTTGATCAATTCCTCCGCACCGTATATCACAAAGCCGCCGTCAAACTGGGGGCTGTGCTGCAAAACATTCTGGTGGCTCACGGCGATGACCCGCTCCCCCGCCTCCTGGGCCTGGCGCAGCTGCTCTTCGGCCCACTGGTAGGTCTCCTCCAGCAATGCGCCCTGCCAGTCCGGCACGTTTACGTCCAGCATCAGCATCCGCAGGCCCGGCTGGATCTGATACATGTAGCTCAGGGATGCCTCATCCCGGGAAAGGGCCTCCCCGTAGCCGAAGTTCTCGTAGACCTTGGCAAAGCGCTTGGATTTGATGTTGTCGGTGCGCTCGTAGGTCTTGCCGGTGAACCGCACCGCATTGCCGCTGTTCAGATCGTGGTTGCCGGGGATGACCAGCACCGGCACGCCGGCCTCTTCCACCCCCTGCAGCTTTTCCGCCAGGTCCAGGTGGCTTTGCAGCTCCCCGTTTAGGGTCAGATCGCCGGACAGGATCAGAGCGGCGGGCTGCTCCTGGATGACCTGGGCCAGAAAGGCGTCGGTGATCTGGTCGATGTACTCCATGGCCTTGCCGTCGCCGTTCAAAATGGTCTTTTCAAAGCAGGCCCCGTGGTCGTTCAGCTGCTCCGAAAGATAGTGCAGGTCCGTGCCCAGGATCAGGGTGGTCCCCTTCTCCCGCGTCAGCCCGCCTGCCAGCAAAATGGCACCGGCCAGCAGCACTGCCCCGCATCCCGCCGCAAGCCAGCGCATCTGTTTTTTCATAG
This sequence comes from uncultured Oscillospiraceae bacterium, assembly GCA_949291395.1. Lineage (GTDB taxonomy): Bacteria > Bacillota > Clostridia > Oscillospirales > Ruminococcaceae > Allofournierella. Next base: position 12,754 of record CASEVW010000074.1, read on the forward strand.
CATCTCCCACTTTCCAAAAGCTGTCGTTTCGGGCGGTTTTCCGCCTTGTTATCTATAATCCTAACCGACCTTGGCCCGGTTGTAAAGACGCAAAAAGGCCTGGCGCATAAACGCCAGGCCCTTACAGGGGAATTCTTTACTTTTTTTGGTAGTCCGCCACGTGGGAGCGCACCAGGGCGCGCTTCAAGCGGGCCTGGGCCAGTTCCAGTTCCCGCACGTCGGCGGAACCCTGTTCTAGGATCTTTTCCGCCCGGGACTTGGAAGCCTCGGCCCGGTTTTTGTCGATCTCCTCGGCCCACTCAAAGGTGGTGGCCACAAGGCGCACCCGGCCGTCCCGCACGGTGAGCATGCCGCCGATGCAGGCCGCCCGGCGCACGGTGCCGTCCTCCAGGGTCACCCGGGCCTCGCCCATGCCCAGAGCGGTGATATAGTCGCAGTGCCGGGGCAGGATGCACACGTCCCCCGCAATGGTGCGGCAGAGGACCCGCGCCGCCTGGCCGTCAAAGATCAGGCCGTCCGGCGTGACGATCTGCAAATGGAAACTGCTCATACCGCTTCACCCTGCTTTGCCTTGGCGACCACCTCGTCGATGCTGCCGGCAAACAGGAATGCGGATTCCGGCAGGTCGTCGTGCTTGCCTTCCAGGATCTCCTTAAAGCCGCGGATGGTCTCCTTCAGGGGCACATACTTGCCCTCCATGCCGGTGAACTGCTCGGCAACGGTGAAGGGCTGGCTGAGGAAACGCTGGATCTTACGGGCACGGTTGACGGTGATCTTGTCTTCCTCGCTCAACTCGTCCATGCCCATGATGGCGATAATGTCCTGCAGCTCTTTGTAGCGCTGCAGCACCTGCTGCACGCCACGGGCCACCTGGTAATGCTCCTGGCCCACCACGTCCGGCGCCAGGATGCGGCTGCTGGATTCCAGCGGGTCCACCGCCGGGTAGATGCCCAGCGAGGAGATGGCGCGGCTCAGCACGGTGGTGGCGTCCAGATGGGCGAAAGTGGTGGCGGGGGCCGGGTCGGTCAGGTCGTCGGCGGGCACGTAAACGGCCTGCACGCTGGTGATGGACCCTTCCTTGGTGGAGGTGATGCGCTCCTGCAGAGCGCCCATCTCGGTGGCCAGGGTGGGCTGGTAGCCCACGGCGCTGGGCATACGGCCCAGCAGAGCCGACACCTCGCTGCCCGCCTGGGTAAAGCGGAAGATGTTGTCGATGAAGAGAA
>CASEVW010000075.1 GCA_949291395.1 uncultured Oscillospiraceae bacterium
CCCTGGACCCGGGGTGTGCGGCCGCAGCCCCAGCCGGCGGCCGCCGCATCGGAACGGCGGGCCCTTTTCGCTTCCTTTTCGGGCACGAAAAGGAAGGAGCACCCGGCTGGCAGCCGTTAACCAGAAAGCAAGAATCGTAAAACTCTTTTACGTCCTCTCGCTCACGAGAGTGAACCCTTCCTCCCGCAGCCGTTCCTTGATCTGTTCGATCTGGGCGGCGTCGCGGGTCTCCAGGCCCAGCTTGAGGAAGCAGCTGGTGATGGCCATGTTGGTATCGCCCCGGTCGTGGTGGACCGACACGATGTTGGCCCCGCAGGAGGAAACAATATCCGATACCCGCAGCAGCTGGCCGGGCTTGTCCTCCAGGGCGATCATCAGGTTGGCGGTGCGGCCGCTCATGACCAGGCCGCGGGTGATGACCCGGGAGAGGATGTTCACGTCAATGTTGCCGCCGGAAACCAGGCACACCGTCTTTTTGCCCGCGATGGGCAGCTTGCCGAAGAGGGCGGCGGCCACGGGGGTGGCCCCGGCGCCTTCGGCCACCAGCTTCTGGTTTTCCATCAGGGCCAGGATGGCGGCGGCGATCTCGTCCTCGCTCACCGTGACGATGTCGTCCACATACTTCCGGATCAGTTCAAAGGTATGTTCGCCGGGGGTCTTGACGGCAATGCCGTCGGCAAAGGTGTCCACCCGGTCCAGGGTCTCATATACGCCGTCGTGGAAGGCGCGGTACATGCTGCCCGCACCGGCGGCCTGCACGCCGTAGACCTTCACGTCGGGACGCAGGCTCTTCACCGCCATGGCCACACCGGCGATGAGTCCGCCGCCGCCGATAGGCACGATGATGGCTTCCACGTCCGGCAGCTGGTCCAGGATTTCCAGACCGATGCTGCCCTGCCCCGCCATGACCAGTTCATCGTCATAGGGATGGATGAAGGTCATGCCGGTTTCCTTCTGCAGTTCCACCGCCCGGTCGTGGGCGTCGTCGTAGGTCCCCTTGACCAGTTCCACCTTGGCGCCCAGGCGCTTGGTGCTTTCCACCTTCATAATAGGGGCGCCGTCCGGCATGCAGACCACACTGGGAATCCCCAGCCGGGTGGCCGCCAGCGCCACGCCCTGGGCGTGGTTGCCCGCCGAACAGGCAATGACGCCGTGGGCGCGCTCTTCCTCACTGAGCTGGCTTATTTTATAGTAGGCCCCCCGCAGCTTGAAACTGCCGGTGACCTGGAGATTCTCGGTTTTCAGATACAGTTCACTGTCGCTGTGCAGGCGTTCGGCCGCGATCAGGTCGGTGCGGCGGGCAACATCCCGCAGTACAAAAGCGGCGTGATAGATCTTGTCGAGCGTGAGCATGGACGTCCTTCCCTTCGTTGGGTCTTGGCCCGCTGCCCCGAGGGCGTAAAAGCGGCCCGGCGTTGTGGGCCGGGCCGCTTTCGTGCTTCGTCCTTGAAGCGTCGAGCGTATGAGCATGATTATAGTTGAACACAATTTATTTGTAAAGTGAAAAATATTCACTATGTACGCATACCGCGTGCAGCCGTCAAAAACACTTCACCTTTTTTGTGTAACCCGCCAAAACGCCCACCTTCCGGGCAATGGCAATAAAGATTCTGCCCTTTCAGGCACGAAAAGGAAGAACCAACCGGCAAGTAGCCATCCGCCCGTCCCACTTTGTGCTTGTACGACAAACCAGCCAAAAAAAACGCTCCATTCTTGTGCTTGTATACACTTTTGCGCCGCCCGTTTTTTGTTTATAATAAGATTGTATACAAGGTCAGGGTCACACCGTGGGCCCCGGCTTTTCCAATGTCATCATCAGGGAGGTCTTTGCCGCATGGATATTCGTTATTCCTGCAACCAGCGCGATTTTAAGCGCTACACCACCGAAGAGACCCGCAACGAGTTCCTCATCACCGGCCTGTACAAGGCTGACGAGGTCGTGGCTGTGTACAGCCACGTGGACCGTATGGTCACTCTGGGCTGCATGCCTGTCCATGAGACCGTGTCCATCGACAAGGGCATCGATGTTTGGGCCAACTTCGGCACCCACTATTTCCTGGAACGCCGCGAGATCGGTATGTTCAACATCGGGGAAGGCGCCGGCGTAGTTACCGCCGACGGCGTGGAATATCCCATGAACTACAAGGACTGCCTGTACATCACCCAGGGCACCAAGGAAGTCACCTTCAAGAGCGTTGATCCCGAAAAGCCCGCCAAGTTCTACATGGTTTCCGCCCCGGCCCACTGCCGTTACGAGACCAAGCTCATCACCATTGAGGAAGCCGCCAAGCGTCCTCTGGGCAGCCTGGAAACCTGCAACAAGCGCACCATCAACCAGTTCATCCATCCCAGCGTGCTCAAGACCTGCCAGCTGTCCATGGGCATGACCTGCCTGGA